>NZ_CP107549.1:1905262-2222806 GCF_025837155.1 Pseudomonas sp. Z8(2022)
ATGCCGAGGCCTCCTGACGGATCAGCAGGCGCTCGTCGCTGACGGCGAAGCCCAGGGTCTGGTACAGCGAGCCGGCCGCCTCGGTGCTTTGAAGTACCACGCAGCCGACGTTGTGGTTGGCGAACCAGCGCATTAGGTGCTGCATAAGTTGCCGGGCGATGCCGCGGCCTCGCCACTGTGGTTCAACCACCACCGATTGCACCCAGCCGGACAGGCCGTTGAGACAGCCTGGAGCAGGGGCGCGTTGGTCGATGATGGCGGTCGCACAGCCCAGCACCTGTCCGGACTCCTTGTGCTCGGCGGCCAGGATCTGCACGCAGTTACTGTCGTTCAAGCGGCTGCTCAGCCAGGTGCGGTAGGCCGTTCGCCAGCGTGCCGCGTCTTCCGGCGTCTTGCTCGAGTAGCTGGCTGCGGTGCCATCCAGCAAGTACGCGCGCAGCTCCATCAGGCTGGCCAGGTCGGCCTGGGTCGCGGGGCGCACGATGAGGAAGGACTGTTCCATCTCAGGCCACCTCCGCAGCAAAAACCTTGGATGCCAACGGGATGCTGAAGTGGTCGAATGTCTCGCGCAGCGACACCGCCAGATGCTCGATCTGCTCGTCGCTGTGATTCGGCGTAGCGTTGACGCGGAAGCGCTCGGTCCCTACCGGCACGGATGGATAGTTGATCGGCTGCAGGTACACACCGTGGTTATGCAGCAGGCGTTCGGCCGACGCCTTGCAGCGCTTAGCTTCACCTACCAGCACCGGCAGTACATGGGTTTGTGAGCAGGGCATCACCGGCACGTCATGGTGCTTGAGGCGCTCGCGCAGCTTGGCGGTTTGGGTATGCAACTGATCACGCTCGAGGCTGCTGGCCTTGAGATGCTCGACACTGGCCAGGCAGCCGGCAGTGATCGCCGGCGGCAGCGAGGTGGTGAAGATGAAGCCCACGGCGAAAGAGCGCACGGCATCCACGATCACCTGGGTCGAGGCGATATAGCCCCCGATCACGCCAATGGCCTTGGCCATGGTGCCCTGGATGATGTCCACCTGATCGGCTACGCCCAGCTCGGCGGCGATACCGGCACCACGTGGGCCATACATTCCTACTGCGTGTACCTCATCGAGGTAGGTGAGGGCGTTGTAGCGCTTGGCGACCGCGACAATCTCGGCGATGGGAGCGATATCGCCGTCCATCGAGTAGACCGACTCGAACACCACGATCTTCGGTTGGCCATGCGGGTAGCTGGCGAGGATCTGCTCCAGATGCTCAACGTCGTTATGGCGGAAGATCTTGCGCTCGTTGGGCGTCGAGCGGATGCCGTTGACGATTGAGGCGTGGTTCAGTTCGTCACTGATTACCACGCAATCGGGAATACGCCGCAGCAGGCACTGCAGGGTGGCGTCGTTGGAGCCAAAACCCGTGGGGAAGACCAGCGCCGCTTCCTTGCCGTGCCAGTCAGCCAGGCTAGCTTCCAGGCTGGAATACACCTCGTGCGAACCGCCGATATTGCGCGATCCACCGGAGCCCGCACCGTAGGCTTCCAGTGCGTTATGCATTTGCTCGCGGACTGCAGGATGTTGCGACATCCCGAGATAGTCGTTACTGCACCAGACCACCACCGGTTCTTGCTCACGGCCATCCAGCTTGGCCAGCGGGTACTGGCCGCAGATGCGGCTGAGGGTGGTGAAGGTGCGGTACTGGTTGGAGAGCTTCAGTGCCTCCAGTTGTTCCCGAAGAAGTGCTTGGTACATCCGTTTATCTCCTTACCGAGTTGATGACACGTCTCTGTGTGGATCCTCATCAAGCAAGAGCCCTGGCACGGGCATTTGCGGCCAGGTCGGGGTATTCTTCTCGGGATTTATAGGGGTTACAATTTGACTGTTTATCCTAGTACTGGAGGTAACCGGATGAACGCGCCTCGCACAGCCGAACGCACTCGGGTAGAGCTGGCCGAATTCCTGCGTAGCCGCCGCGAACGTATTTCGCCGGAGGAGGTGGGGTTGCCCGCCGGTACTCGGCGGCGCACGCCGGGGCTGCGCCGCGAGGAGGTCGCAGCCCTGGCCGGAGTAGGGTTGTCCTGGTACACCTGGCTGGAACAAGGACGGGACATCAGCGTGTCCGCGACCTTCCTCGACAACCTCTCGCGCACGCTCAAGCTGGATGCCACCGAGCGTCGCCACCTGTTCCTGCTCGCCCACCAGCGACTGCCGCCAGAGCCGGGCAAGACCTGGTGCACGGTGCCTGCGCTGATTCATCGTCTGATGGGGGATCTGCCGTCACGTCCGACCTACGTGCTCAACCTGCGCTGGGATGTGCTGGCCTGGAACGCCGCAGCGGATCGGGTGTTCGGCTTTTCCGTCGTGCCGGCGGACCGCCGTAACCTGCTGTGGATGCTGTTCACCAACCCGGCCATGTGCGAGCTGTTTAATCCCTGGGAGGAGCAGGCGCTGCAGATACTCTCCAGTTTCCGTCGTGACTTCGTGCGGGCGACCCAGGATCCGGATATCGCCGCGCTGGTGAAGGACCTGGAGAAGGCCTCGCCGGACTTCAGGGAATGGTGGCGGCAGCAGGACATCCACGGCCCGTGTCAGGGGATCCGTCACCTGAAGATCGATTCGGTCGGCCAGGTGGTGTTCGAGCACACCACGCTGACCATCGACGAGGATCGCCACCTGCGGCTGGTCTACTACGTGGCCAAGGAAGGCATGCCGCAGAGCCGAGACTTCGAGCAGTGGCTGCAGCAGGCGCCCGCGCTGGTATAAGCCCCGGTGCCTGTTGCTCAACCAATCGACGGCCCGCGCTGGCGACTCAGTTGCCAGGACACGCTGTTGCCCTGGATCAGCGCCGATACGCTCTGCCCTAGCCTCTGCTCAATCACCGGCTTCCAGGGCACCAGGCTGAAGCCGATGCCATCGTCGAGCAGGGCATAACGGCCGCTGGCCAACTGCACGCTGCGCCGGTAGATCCCGCTGACTCGCTGGCCCTCGACCGCCGGGCGGTACTGCATACCCGTCTGCGTCGAGATATCGCGCGCCGTCGCGGTCAGCTCCCGCCCTCGCAGGGTGGCCAACAGGTTGCGTGCGAGCAGCACGCGTTGGCCCTGGCGTTCGGCCAGGCCCTGTTCCACCAGGAAGTCCACGCGCTGTCGCAACTCTTCGCGCACCTCCTTTCCGAAACCCTTGTCGACCATTTCGCGGTTGCCGCCGATCAGCTGTTGGTCCAGCCAGGTCGCGCCAACGGCGCGCACCTGCTGCCCGAGGGGCAGCGGCGTGCGCAGCTCGACGGCGACGTCTCCTAGGCGGTGGGCGTCATGCTGCCGGCCTTGCTCGGGCAGATCGGCCGGTACCCGCCAGACGCCCTCGGCCAGCCGTTCGACGATACCCGACCGGCGCAAGGCTTCGAGGCGCCGCACATGGCGCTCGACCAGTGCCTCGGGATCCTGTCCTGCGACTGCCTGTGATCGTGCCAGGGCCGTATGATGATCGGTGCGATAAATACCGCCCGCAGCCAACGCGGCAATCGACCTGTCCACTGTGCGCGCTTCTCTCAGGCTGCGCGTTTCCACCAGGCCACCGATGGGGAAATCGGCTACTTCCGCACGGGCAGGCAGGGCCAGGTAATGCGCCTTGCCGTCGAGTCCGTCGACCACCAGGTAGCCACGGTCGTTTAGCTCGTCGGCCAGCCCCTTGGCCACGATCCGACCCACCACCTCGGGGCTATCCTTGCCCGGCTGGAAGACCGTCAGCTCTCGCTGCGCGCTACCCATGGCCCGCTGCATCGTGCGCACGATATCGCCACGCTCACCCATGGCGCGCAGAGTGGCCTCGGCGTTGTCACGTAGGAGCCATTGTCCTGGCCGAACTTCATCAGCTAGCTCAAGCTTTTGCAACTGCTGCAGGCGGCCGATCAGCAGCTGCCGGCGCGGATGTTTGGCGAGCGATTTCAGGCTGAGCACACTGGCCTGGCGTTCGCGCAGCAGGGTGCGATCCAGGCTGGTGAAACGCTCCTGCTGTACCTCGCGCTGCAGGCTCTGTTGGATCTCCAGTTCGGTACGCGGACCGAGCCATTCGGTGGCCAGCTCCGAGGCGCGGTTGCGCATGCCCTCGGCGATGTAGTCGCGGGCGATCACCAGATCCTTGCCGGTGTCGTCCTTGCCGCGCAGGACGATATGGGTGTGCGGGTTGTCGGTGTTCCAGTGATCGACCGCCACCCAGTCGAGGCGGGTGCCGAGGTCGGCCTCCATCCGGCTCATCAGGTGGCGGGTATAGGTGCGAAGGTCGTCGAGTTGCTCGGCATCCTCGGGCGAGACGATGAAACGAAACTGGTGGCGGTCGTCCTGGCCGCGTTCCTCGAACGCATTCAGGTCGGCCTGATCGGTCAACGGCCCATAGGCCTGGCCCGGATCGCCTTCGCGACTGACGCCGTCGCGCTCGATATAGCGCAGGTGGCTGAGCGTCGAGCGCTTGCCAGCCTGGCGCAGGTTTACCAGGCGCGTCTTGATGGTAACGCGCCGGGCGTTGGACGGCAGTTGCTGCGCGCTGAAACGGGCGGCGACATGCCCGCGGCCGAGGCGGGCGCCGGGCTGGTGGCCTGTCTTGCGTGGCTTGCCGGTACCGGCCTTGTTGGCCTGGCGCAGCACCTGGTTGACGAAGGGTTGTCCGCGTTGCTGCGGCTTGCCCGGCTGCGGGCGAAAGCTTAATTCGTCGTCCTGACGGCTTCCCTTGCTCATGTTTTGATTCCTCCAAGTTGATCGTGGTACGGCGTATCAGGCACGCTCCCAGGCCGTTGCCGCTGTGGGGCGAACACGATTTCGGCACCTGGCGACACCGGCGCTGTGTCGCCGCCAACCCCCATGCAGACTGCTCTCCGGGCCAACGGAGTGCCGCCCCCTTTTATCTTGCCCTCCGCTTTTTCCGTGCCTTTGCGCTGCTGGGTTGGGTAATCAGGAGAGGCGGGAGGGCGACTTCCAAAGTCCTGGCCGGCAGGAGAGGGCAGAGGTATCTGCAGCCTGGCGGTCCGCGACTGTGCGCACCGAGCGTGTGCGTTCCGCAGGCGGATCGACACGGAGAAGGCCTGTTCATCGACGCGCCTCCAGCGACAAGGGCTGCGCCCGACCAATCACCGCGTCGGCAGACACCGGGCCGAAGTAGCGGCTGTCGAACGACGCCGGGTTGCTGCTGAGCAGGAACAGTTCATCGCCAACCAGGCGTCGACAGGCCTGCCAGGTTGGCAGCGCGCGACCCTGTCGATCCCACCTCAAACGCCTCGCAACAAGGACACCATCGATACGCACCTGACTGCCTTGCATGCACACCCGCTGCGGTGCCACTGCCGCCACGGTCTTCAGCAACGGCACGTCCGCCGGCAGGTAGCCACGCTGAGCCGCCAGCGACCTCACCTCCGGCGGCAGGCGAACCAGTACCAGATCGCCCGGCGCCAACGAGCCGGCCGACGAAATGCGGTACCAGCCGACGGGCACGCTGTCGGAGGCGTTGTAGACCAGCTGCGGTGGCGATGTTGTGAGCGCCGCCCAACCCAGGGCAAACAAGCTGCCGGCGAGCAGCGCCAGTGGCCACCGCACGCCGCGAGCACCCAACGTCATGACGTGGCCTCCGGGAACTGCCGCTCCAGCACTTCGCGCAGCATCTCCGCCATGGTCACGCCGCGGTCGAAGGCCGCCAGCTTGATGCGCGTACGCAGTGCAGGCGTGACGTCCAGCGTCAGGCGGGCGCTATAGCGCTCGACCTTGCCGTTGTCGATTCCAGCGCCTTGGCGTATCCAGGCTTCGGCCTGCGGATCTGCCAGTGGACGTGCACCGATACCGATGCGCTTGCTTCTCATGGCGACCACCTCAGCAACTCGTCGACCAGGCTGCTGACCTCGCACGCGGCGGCGCTGTCCGGCGCCAGTTCGCGCGCCAGACGACCGGCTGCCACGCTTTCGGCGAAGACGATGCGCTGGCGTACTTCTGCTTGCAGTGCTGGTAGCGGTTGGTCGGCCAAGGCGCCGCGCGCTTCGCGGCCGATCACCGTGGTGCTGACGCGGCGGTTGATGGCAAATGCCGCGCGCAGCGTGGGCCTGAACACCTGCGCCTCGCGGATCAGGTTGACCATCTCCGCGCTGGCCCACAGGTCGTAGGGGCTGGGCTGCACCGGGATCAACACGCTATCTGCCGCCAGCAACGCCGAGCGGGCGAGGGCGGCGATGCGCGGTGGCCCGTCGATGATCACGTGATCGACGCGAAGAGCCAGCTCCGGTGCTTCCTGATGCAGCGTCTCGCGTGCCAGGCCGACAGCGCTGAACAGCCTGGGCAAGCCCTGCTGGCTACGCCGCTGCGTCCAGTCCAGCGCCGAGCCCTGCGGGTCGGCATCGAGCAGGATGACGTTCTGCCCGCGCAGGGCCAGTTCGCCGGCGATATGGGTGGCGAGGGTGGTCTTGCCCACCCCGCCTTTCTGGTTGAGCAGGGCGACGATCATGGCCGGTTCTCCCGGGCTAGACTGCCCCGATCAGCAACTTTCCACACGCAGGCGCTGCCCCAATAACAAGTTAGAGCTTTTAAGTTAGTAATGTTAGAGAGGGCTGAAAGCCGCGCCAGCCGGGGTGTGTAGAGGAGTTCGTGCGCCTGAAAGCACGTGCGCCGCGCTCCTGATAGCACGGGCCAGCGTGCGCCTGATAGCACGTCGGGATTCACAGCTTTTCCAGAAGATATCCCCGTGCCGTCTACGGCACGTGTCGGAAGGCCAGCAGCTCGGTCGAACGGGACAGACGCACCACTTCCAGGCGATACCCGGGCAGCGACTGGCGAGCCACCAGCGCACGCAGGTCGAGGGCGAAGTCTGAGTAGCGCGCCGAGCTGCCCGACTTGCGGTACAGGTGGCGAAAGTCGAACTGCCAGCCGTCCTTCTGCTTGCCGCCATGCTTGCGCACCAGACGATATAACCAGCGCTCGATACCGCCGGTGAGGCGGAAATAGGCCGGGTCGATGGTTAGCACAAGGGCTTGATCCAGCACCCCGCTGTAGAACCAGTCCGGCAGGATCAGCTCGATACCCAGTGGCCGGCCATCTGCCGCGGCCAGCTCCTTCCACTCGTTGATCCAGGAGAAACGGTGCAGCCGCCGACCAGTGGTCTCGCGGATCGAGGTGGCCACGCTGGTCGACTGCAGCCGATCCAAGGCGGCCTTCAGGCGTTGGTAGTCGCGCAGCGAGGTACCACGGCCGATGAATCGCAGAATCTGGTAGGGCGTCGCGCGCATCAGCCGCGAAGTGGGAATGCCCGCATCGCGCGCCTCGACGATTTGGCTGGCTGCCCAGATCAGGATGTCGGCATCCCAGATCGTGGCGATGCCATGCTCCAGCGTGCCCTCCACACGCACCGTCACCTCGCCAGAGCGAAAGTCGATGGGCACGGTGCGCCGCGACTTGGCCAGCGAGAAGAACGGATGCGCCATCAGATCCTGGGCGTCGCGTGGCGCCATATCCCCCGGCAGGGCGCGGAACAGATCCAGTTGCTCGCTCTGCGAAGTCAAATCGAGATGCCGGCAATTCATAGACGAAGGTTTCACTGATCATCACGCTGCGCTCCCGGGTGGCGGTCGATGTACTCGGGGTCGAAGGTGGTCTCGAAACTGCGCTCACTGGCCCAGGCTTCGAGATCAGTGAGCGCGTACATCACCCGCCGGCCGAACTTGTGAAAGCGCGGCCCGCCGCCGATCACCCGATGTTTTTCCAGCGTGCGTGGAGACAGCCGCAGGAAGTCCGCTGCTTCGTTGTTTGTGAGGTACCGAGGGGGTGGGCAGGCCTGTGGTGTTTGCGCCTCGCGGGCACCCTCCACGGGCCGCATGGCATGCGTCGTCGGCCCGGCCTTGCGGTGCAGCGGGGCATCGAGATCGATGCGTCGCGGCTGACGGGAAAGATCGGTTGAGTGCGACATGGTGTGTCCTCCGTTGACGTGGGAGGTGCACCGTGCGGCAGCCATCGCGTTCGATCATGCCAGGTTGAGTCTGGGCGAATGCGCAGGCAGTAGGGGCGAGGATTGATACCGGGACGGTCTGGGCGCTGACCGGGTACGCCCATATACGCGTGTCACCGCCCAAGGTGCTCAAGCACACCAAGCTCCGCACGCGTAGCCCCACGGATATACGGATCTACGGCTTTCCACAAACCGGAAAACCGCATCGGCGTACTTCCGTAAATCCGTAAAAGCGTAAATCCGCTTCCCCACAAATCCGTAAATCCGTGGTTACGGATCGACGGATTTGGGCAAAACCGTAAGACCATAACGGTCTCAATCAACTGGCAGCACAACGTGGTTGTTCCAGGCTGATTGTCGGGTGCGTGCTCCCGTGCATCAGCCTTCCGGGTGGGGCGCGCGGGTGGCCGGCAGGACAGGGGCGCCAAAAACAAGGCACCGGATCGCCCCGGTGCCTTCCGCTGTTAGCGATTCCAGAACACATGCACCTGCTCGAAGCCGGTCTCCAAAGTGAAGACGTCGCCGCTGTATTCCATATCGCGCACCATGGCGCGGTAATCGATGTACATGGCCAAGTGCGGCGGAATGCTTGTGGTTTCCTCGGTCAACTCCTGGGCGTAGTCGGCCAGCGAGCTGTAGCAACCGCAGTAATCTTCCTCAGCCGCCTTGCGCGCCTGCTCCAGATCGTTGAAGTGCGCGAGCAGGGCGCCGCCGAACTCGGGGTACTCCTCGATGAAGCAGGCGATCTCATGGGCGTTCTCGAGGCCTTCATACTCGCCGAGGCGGTAGCCGTCGAAGCCCTCAAAGTCATGGATGGCGTACTCCTCCGCGCCCTCGACCGGCGAGGCCGCCAGCATAGCGTCGACCTGTGCTTGGATGTCGTCTAGCTCCAGGGTGGCGTCGATCCAGACGCCATGCAGGTGACCGGCGTTGTAGGCGGCCAGGTCGGCAACGTAGATCCTGATGTGTTCGCTCATGGCTTTCGCTCCTTCGTCTTCAGGGTTCTGCGCTTGCGCTGCGCATGAACCCCTGCCGACTAGGGCGACTAAGGCGGTCGTGAAAAAATCAGGAAAAATCGCGGAGGCTCCACCAGCGCAGCGGCCGGGTGGAAACCGTCTATTTTTCTTGATTTTGAGGGGGCAAGAACCCCTGTTCAGCTATAGATGAGTGTGCCACCTGCGGAGGAAACCTATCTGAAAAAGCGCCGGTGCTAAACGTATTGTCGACTTTCTGGAGTGCTGACTAAGAGTTGATGAATTGTTCAAGCGGCTGCAGTTGGGACGTTAAACTTCTCGAGATTTACATCGCGTCAGTTCACTGCAACTTGTGGGCGGCTGGATAACGGTATCGAACAGGCGGCGTCAGCCGTTGTGATAGGGAGAACGCCTTGAGCGTGAATATTAGCTTCGACAATGAACTGGCAGTTGCAAGTATCCTGCTGGTCGATTGGGCTCCGCCGCTGGTCGAACATTTGGGACGCTACTTTGACGTTCATGATGGGATCCTTCGGCTGAACTACGCCCACCTGTCCGCCGAGCGCACCTGCGATTGGACTGATGGACTGTGGGTCTCGCCAGCCTATCGTGAGCGCTTTGTGTCTGAACTAGAGGAGGTAGCACGAGAGGGGGCGATTGCACTAACCCTGAAACTCCTTGGGCACGGATGCACCTGGGTCAAGGACTCATCGTCTATTCTCGACCAGGATGCTTACCTGTCTGCTGAGCAGGTTTTCAGTATGGACGTTCTCCAAGGTGACTCGCCGGCCTTGCGTGAGGCCGTCTTGGCGGAGATCGCTCCCCGTGCAATATGGGTAAGTTGGTTGCTCGATTCACATAATCGGCATCGTTTTTTGGACGATCGGGAAATGATGGCGGCGCTTGTGACCAGTACGTCAAAGGGCGATTGCATCCATTGCCTTCAACTGGTGACCCCACGTCACAACCAGAGTAACCGGGCCTTCGAACAGTTGGTTGCGCAGCATTGGCAGACTGTGTACGACTATTTGGAGACCCACATCGGCGGCACCCCAGGCTATTCAAGCTACAACGTAACTGATCTCGTTTACTCGTTGTTTGCCAATTCGCCTACGGTGAAGGCGTCCCGTTGGGCCTGCGAGCAGGTTCTTGATCGAGCTGATCCGAAGGTCTTCCCTCGGCTGATCCAACATTGCCGCAAGATTGTGGCGGACGATGTACGCAGCCTGTTTCTGCGTTGGCAAAACCATCCGCAGGCAGAGAAGAAAGACCAACTCAGGGAATGCGTTGCCAAAGCCTGCTCTGCGCTTGCTGCATTGCTGGTTGACACTATGCCGTCGGACCTCGCGCTTGCCTCTGCCTGGCACGGGTTCGAAAACCCAGCGCGATCCAGCCAGCAAAACGTTGCTGCAAGCCTCAGAGAATTGCCATCGGATGCGTGGTGCCGAGAGGCGCTGTGGAACCAACTAGGTCCTTCCGCTCGCGAAGCCTGGCGGCAGGATCTTTTCGATCAGGTGGGCGAGGAGCCAGAGCTGGCCCAAGGCCTCCTCGATTTCGCCTGCCGTTGGCTCGAGCAGACGGCGTTTGCCGAAGTCGAGCCGGTGCTTCTGCGATTGATGGATGACGAGGATCACCTGGCTTTTGCGAACCAGCTCGCCAACGCTGGTCCAAGGCAACTGCAACTGAGGGCAAAAGGGCTAGTGCGCTCTAGGCGGGGGGCGCTGGACCTAGAGGGGCCGATAGGCCTGGGCGAGGATACCACTGCGTTGCCAAACATCGGCACCCAGACCTGGTTGGGCGACCCGTCCGTAGAGCGCGTCATCCATAGCGCGCTCAGCCAGATCGAGGAAAAGTTTTGCCGCGAGTATTCGGATACTTGGGGAGAGGACGAGGAGGTCCACACAGCTCGCCTCCTGGCCCTGACGCAGGAGGCAGTTGGCAACGCAAGCCACCAACTGCGCCAGCTCTCAGCCATTACGCGATCGACCTATCCGGGCCTGTCGGTGAATGTACGCCAGCCCAGCAAGCGGGAGGAAGGGACTAACACGTCAGTTGGGTCCCCGCTGGGGGCAGACGTGCTGTTCTTGACCCGTGTCGTGGACGCAGGCAGGACAGTTATCCAGCGAGCCACCCTTGTGCAGGTGAAAAAGCGCAGTGGCACTGGTTCGGGGAGGGGCTTCAGTTCGACTATCGGTATTAACCTGCAGCAGTGCGAGGATATGCTCAACCAGTCAGAGCACGCCTACTATCTGTTCATGACACCGGTCTCGGCGCGACCGACGCTCTGGGTTGCCCCGGCCCGGCTCGTCAGGAACTTGACCCAGTTGCATACGAGCAAAACATCGGTCTTGGCGGCTACGGTGAGGGACGCCAGTTGCTCCTATGCCGATTTCTTCCTGAACTACCTAGTTGGCCTGTGGGCTGGTGACGAACAGGAGGGAATCGTCGCCGTTGCCAACGGCGATCCTCGGCTTGGGCGAACGCCTCGTCACATCGTCGACATTGAGGTTCGCCGCCAATCGGAGTGAGGGTCGTGGCAGTGGGCCGCGCTGCCAGTATCCTCCGCCCCGACTTCCAACCGCCCTAGGAGGCTGCGGGACCTGGTTATCTTCTGATTGGGGCGGAATCAGCCCTCTGAGGGCTCCCCGTTCACGTTCCTTTTAAGGGGAAATTGATTGGGCGCAGAATACGCCCAATCTCTGATACCCGTTAGCTTGAGGTCATCGGTATCGCTTGCTCCAAAACCTGGGCAGTGCGCAGCAAATCATGTCTGCTGGCACAACGGTTACCGGCTTGAGCGAGTTTATGAGCCAAAGAGGACAACGCCTCTGGATGTTCGATCAAGACCTCAACCTGCTCCAACGGAGTCATGCCGCGCAGGTTTCGCTTCCACGCAAGCTCAGGGGCTAGTTGTAAAAGGCGTTCCGTCGCATACAGATTTGCGGTCCAGGCTGAAGTATGAAGCGGAGACTGGCCGTCAAAAGTGGTCTTATCCAGCGCGCATGGATGATCGAGTAGGGCGTCGACGCAGCTGTTCACGCCGGATTTGATCGCAGAGTGCAGGGCGGTCATGCCCTGCACATCCTGCATATCAGGGTCGGCACCAGCCTCCAGCATTAACGTGACCATTTCAGTATCCCCAACTTCCGCCATCAGCATGAGCGGGGTTTGCTTCTTGAAATCTGCAATATTCAGCTGTTTCGGTGCCTTCAGAGCCAACATACCAATGGCTTGATGCCAGTGTTTAAGCATGATCTGAAAACGGCTCCATTCGCCTTGCAATTCGTTTGGTGTCATATGTCGAAGTTGGGGAAGTCTGCGCAGAAAGTTGCTGTGCCCTTTTATCCAATGCATTAACAGTGAATCACCGGTCACCGACGGAAGTGGCGCGTTGAGTTTGCTGCGATTGCGCTGTATCCAGACAAGCAGTTCTGGTTGGTTACCGGTCATCAGAAGCCTGATGGACTCGTCCACTTGTCCACGAGCCAGAGGCTCCAAACGCTCAATACCCGGGTAGGGTTTGTACAGCGTATTCCAGAAGTAATCGCCGGCCCAGCGTGCCGTATCTTCGATGCTGGGAATCTCACTACTCTCGACCATCCCACCGGCCAACATCTCTCGATAATATTTTTCGTGGTTCTCCGGTACGAGCCTTTGATTAGCTACTGCTACGGCAAGACAATCCCGTGCCACTTCACCACGCAGTGGCCCACAGTTGCGCTCCAGTCCAGCGTCTAAGGCCTCCCGAAAGAGCTTGCCAGCGCCATCAAAGTCATTGCAGGCCAACAGATGCTTGGCCTTATATTGCAAGATTGCGGCCTTCCACAGAACGTAACCATCGCTCGCCTCGGCCTCTTCGAGTAGTGCTTGGACCCGCTTGCTGCTGTCTTTCGGGCGTTGTTGATGGTCGCCGTTCAGGTAAGCATTGAGCTCGAACAGAATTGCCTGGACAGTCTGTTCCGGAGTGATGGCCAGTTCGCGCAGGCGCTGAATGGTGGCCGTTTTAGCGCGGGTACTGAGTTCGGAGTGATTGGCCACTTGGCTGACTACCCAGTAGCGATGCTCACTTTGCAAGGCTCGCCAAGAGGAAGAATTCTTCATGCGTGCTACCAAATGCAACTCTGCATGCAGCTCGTCTGCAATGGCAGCGGTACGTTCGGCGTTGCGCATGATGATTGGCCGTGCGGATTCCGCATCGAGCCCCAAGTGATCCTCAAGCTCTGCGCCTGCCTGCACTTCGGAGAAGTAGCGCGTAAGCAGGTGCGCCAGTTCCATATTGGCAGTTTCTCGACGTGACGGCAGGATGGAAAGGAATAGCCCATGTCTATCTGTGGCGGGTAGGTGCTCCTCGAACCAAGCATTCTCTGCCGCCTCACCCTTATCGCCGCAGTTGCGCCAAGCGCCGATGGTCATGTTGTAGACAAACTTGTAGCTAGCGAGTAACTGCAGCAGTTTGTTCTGCTTAGGGTCAGTGCATTGCGAGTCAACGCCTGGGCACAGGAATTTGAGCAAACGCTCATAACCATCCTGCACCATGCGGGCAAAGAGCAGGCGTTGGCGGATTGTGTGTAGTGATGGGATAGCATAACGATCAGCTAGGCATTCGATGAAAGCAGCCTGCTCATCTTCATCAGCAACACCGTCCAGAATGGCCTCAAGGCGGCCCGGTTGGGTCATCGGAATTTCTAGGCGGAGTTGCTCTGCTGTCAGTTGTTTGCGCATTACGAATGCCAGCGCGTCGGTGAACTGCTCAGCAGGCGAGCGACTGTTGTCGAGGGTGAACGCTCCCTTGAAGTCCAAGACCGCTTTGTCCGAGAAGTACTTGCGGAAGGTGTCGGGGCGGATGTTGGTATCCTTTCGCCAGTTGTACAGGGAGCGCCGTAGGCCATCATGTCCGCCTCTTGTGCTCTCACTGCGCTGATCGGCAAGCTCCTCTAAAGGCATACCCAGTAAGTCCAGTAGCCAATCCACTACCTGAGCTACGGGTAGATAGAGGCTCTGTTTTCCTCCCACATCGCGGGGCTCGGGTAGATACCAGAAGCGCCCGCCAGGCATGCCCGTATCTAATGGTTTGCTCAGATTCCAAAAAGCAGCGCGGCGAGCCAGCCCAGGCATATAGAAATAACCGAGCAGCATCCACAGAATCTGGCGCTCATCGGTGGCAAAGGTCCAGGTATTGAGTTCCAGGTGTTTGTAGGCGTTCCCAAACTCGGTAAGGTTGTCGAGGGCATCGAGGCGAGCCCGAGGATCCATATCTAGAGCATCGAAGATTGCATGCAGGACTTCTTCGCCCATGGCCTTGTGGGATGCAAGGCTGTCTTGTCCGGTCGCAAACTTGCGTTTTTTGGTGGTCTGATAGCCTGGGCAGCCGAGGCTCTGATGAATTTCCAGTAGGATAGCTTCGGCTAGCGGTAGGGTGCTCATGGCGCCTGTCCTTGGTGTTGTTGAAGGTGCGTTAATCCTTGCAAAGCGCTGCAACCTTAACACTGAAGAATCGCGTACTCCCCCCTGCTCAGGAACCATGAGGAGGGGGTACGCCGTTCTGCATACCGGGTAATCAGGTGCACTGAGATCCTGCGCGGACCCCAACAGACGGAGTCCGCTTCATGCAATCCCCCACCCAGCTTGTCCTGAACTGGCATCTCACCGAGGCTTGCAATTACCGTTGCCAGTACTGCTATGCAGCCTGGCAAGAATCTGCGTGCCCACGAGAGTTGATCCACGATACAGAGCAAACATCAGCGCTGTTAAGAGAACTGTATCGATTCTTCCACCCGACTAACCACGCCAACCCGCTGGCTAGGCAAATGTCCTGGAACTCCGTCCGTCTGAATCTGGCTGGCGGAGAGCCTTTGCTACATGCCAGGAAGCTCCCGGCCATTGTTAGTCAGGCCCGGGCGCTTGGCTTTGAAGTCTCCATGATCAGCAATGGGGCAAGTCTGACCCGGGAGCTACTGGATCGTTTGGTGCCCCAGTTAATCTGGCTCGGGATCAGCATCGATTCGAGTAGCTCTGAGACCAACCGTGCAATCGGCCGAGTCGACCGTCGTGGCAAGCTTCTCAACCTGAGCGATCTGGCCAGCGCCCTCGACAGTGTTCGTCAGTTCAACCCTGGTTTGAGGCTCAAGCTCAATACTGTGGTCAACCAGGCCAACCATGCTGAAGACATGAGCGGTCTTTTGGGCCGTTTTGCTCCGCAGAAGTGGAAAGTCCTGCGCATGCTGCCCGTGGTCAACCAGCAATTGTCCATCAGTGAAGAGCAGTTTGCCGCCTTTGTCCTACGTCATCGTGCCTTCGCAAATATCTTATGTCCGGAAGACAACCAGGACATGGCCGAATCCTATCTGATGGTTGATCCACATGGGCGCTTCTTCCAGAACAGCCCGCTGCTTGTGGGGAACGGTTACACCTACAGTAGGCCGATCCTGGAGGTAGGTGCGGATGCAGCCCTTTCTCAAATGGCCTTCGACATTGAGCGTTTCCTCGCACGCTACGCCCTGCAGGCAGGGGAGAGCGCATGAAGTACTGTTCGAACAAAGAAATCGATGCGCTCATCCGTCAATTGGTTCGTCAAGGATGGCGCTTCCATCGTGGAGGTAAGCATGGACGGCTTACTCATCCAGGTGGCCGACCGACAGTGACCGTAGCCAAGTCACCTAGCGACTTCCGGAGTTTGGAAAATTTCCGCCGCGACTTACGCAAAGCTACTGGTTGATGCTGGAGGCCGGCGGTCTGCTGGTTCACAATCTGATCGCTTGTTCATCGCGGTATTTCTATTTTGGAACTGAAGACGCGCACGTCCGCCAAGTGAACTAGACCCGAGGCAGATAAACCGGTCTGTAATTGTCGTGCTGGCAGCAGTCGTGAGGCTATTGGTTCAACTGGGATCAATCAAAAGGAGCAGGGATGGGAGTTTTCACGCCGGCTGGAGAAACGCGTGTAGCTGTTTTGGTGGATTGCGACAACGTATCGCCCGAGATTCTGGAGCACGCCTTGCGTGTGGTCGCCCAGTTCGGCCGCGTCGTCCTTAGACGGGGGTATGGCAATCATGGGACCTTGGCCAACAAGTGGCAGGAGGCCTTGGTTCGACTGGCCTTCACGCCATGCCTGCAGTACCAGTATGCGGCCGGTAAGAACACGTCCGACATCGCCTTGGCTCTTGATGCAATGGAAGCGCTCTTCGATCACCGTGCGGATACATTCTGCCTGGTAACCAGCGACTCCGATTTCGCCTACCTGTGCCGCAAGCTCAGAGAACGTGGCGCTACGGTCTGCATCGTCGGTGAACCCAAGACTCCTGATGCACTGCGCAACGCCAGCGACCAGTTCTTCGAGTGGCGCCGCGAGGAACATTTTCAAGAGCCTGTTGCGGAGCATGCCGAGAAGCCTGTGGCCAAGGCTGAGTCGAGTTGCAAGCAGGAAACCACTAAGCCTGAACCCAGCAAGCCAGTCGTCAAACGGCGACCAAGGTTCGTGGTGGATGCCGTATCTCTACTTGCAGGCGGAACCAGTGAAGGCAAGGTCACCCTGAGCGCCCTTGGGCAGTATCTCAAACGTACCGATCCGGCATTTTCGCCAAACGCGTATGGCCACTCTGGTTTGCTCGACATGATCAGAACCTACGACCTGCTGCATCTGATCCAAGAGAACGGCGGGCACTGGACGGTGGGGCTGGCAGCGAAAGAAGAGGAACCGGCTGAACATGCTGCGCACGCCTGAAAGGCGCAGCAAAAAGGGGGCTCAGCCCCCTTGGTTCATAGCAACCCAAGCTCAGCGCGCGTAGCTCAGGATGTTGGGCGACGTCAGTTGTTAAACAAGGGTAGATAGCCCAGCTCGACGAGCTTAGTGTCCAGCGTGCCGACGATGCGGAAGTGCTCTCGATTTCGTTCATCCATAGCCTGAGCACTGCTCACTAGAATTGTGCCGCGCTCCGGTATGTCGATCAGCTCATCTGCATCCGGAAAATCGCTAGGATTTAGCGGGTGTGGGCAGAAACCGATCCAGCCGGTGGTTTGACGGTCGGAGAAGGTTTGGCCATCCAGGTAGTACCTTCCGGGAGCGATTACACCCCAATCGATTTCCGGCCAGATGGATACCGCTAGGCGAAGCATTTCCACTAACACCGGACGTGGGTTTTCAAGGGCTGAAACCAGAGCGCCGGCATCTTCGAAATCCATGCTGGATATGGACTCCATGTCATGTGCGTCGTAACTGAAGGCCAGGCCTCCTTGCTGCGGATCTTCCTGTCCGTTCCAGACGGATACTGACAGCCATGTTGGATACTCGGCGTCAAAGCTAGTGGCTGCTGCGTTGGCCAAGGTTAGAGGTTTGCTCAGCACCTCGTTGCTCAACGCGTCCTGAACTGAGGCGCCTTGCAAATACCATTTGCCAAGAAGCGGATGTAATTGGCCCAAAGCACCCAGATAGCGGCGTATCCGCTCCAACTGCTCTTCATGGGGCACCGCGGCGATCGCGTGCTTCTTGAAGCGCATCTTGAATACAAAGGACCGGAAAGAATTTGTCATGCCCACTCTTCAAGCAATCAGATCGTTCTACAAGCGCTCTGGCAGGGTATTGGTTGCATCCAGATAGGGCTCACCATTGAGCAGTTTGTCGTGCCAGCTGGCTAGGTCGCCATCATCCACGTCAAGGCGCTTGAGCCACTGATCAGCCGACCAGCCTACCAACCGTAACTCCCCGTCATGCGAGCCACCATGCAAGGAGCCTATGGTTTCGTAGCGGATTCCCTTGAGTGCATGGTTCAGCAGCACATAGGGAGCAGGCCTCGGGTCGTCAGCATCTCCGCCAAGGTAGGAGTGAGCGCCTGCTTGAATGACTACGCCGTTGCCGCACTCATAGAAAGCGAAGTGACTCGACGGCAGTTGACCGCGCAGCACGTCCTGGCCGCCCACCTGATCCAAACGCACCTGGTCGAGCAAGGTCAGCCAACTGACCGTCTTGATCTTGGGATGCTTGAACGCCGGGCGATTAGCGAGCAGCGCTGCGGTACCTACATCCAGGCCGGGCATGCGTTGAGCCATAAAGGCTTCGGTGGGTTCGTTGTCATCGCGCCGAGTCGGTGACAGGTTGAAGGCCAGGCCGGCGTAACCCTGCTCGGGATCCAGCCGACGGGCGAAGCTCAGGAATAGTTGCTGAAAAAACAGGGGGTTCTGTTCCTGGTAAAGCAGTGGAGCCGAGAACTCCAGAACGCTTAGGCCGTCCCCCATCTTGGCTTGCCACCCACGCTTGCCGTAGATATCGAAGAGCCAAGCGCCGGCATCATGGGCGTTTTTTCCATTGGTGTAGGAGAAGCTGAGGTGATCATCCTCATCCATCTCCTGCATCATTTCCCGCAGCGGCTTTGCGTCCTTGTAGGCGATAAGCGGCTTACCCTTGGGGGGCTCTTCCCGCCACAACCAAGTCAGATGCGGTTCTGCCACCTTCTTGAACTCGTCGAAGCATTGGCAAAGCGCTTCACGTACCAAGGGCGTGTGTGCCTCTCTGAAGTAGAGCGTGCCGCGCACGCAAAGTACTGCCCCAATGTAGTCCTGTGGGCCGCCTTTCATCAGCAGGTTACCGGGCATTTCCAGTAGGTGAGGCTGCTTGGCCAGTTCCTCGGCCAGGTCGAATGGTTGTGCCATGGGTGTTCCTCGAAATCAGTAAGCAGGTGCTGGAAGCGGCGGGCGTGGCGAGCGGCCACGGGTCAGGATATACATCAGAGCGCTTGCCGCCGCAGCGGCCCAGCCCAGCTGTTCGACAGGTACCTCGGACTGCTGATTTTCCTGGCTGCAGTCGCACTCGGTTGATTTCATTTCCACCACTTTTCGCTCATCCCCAGCGATAGCTGCGTATGCTTCAGTTTGCTCGCGATTCTTCTGATCCGGTGGGAACTTCATCTCCACCACCTGCTTGATATTGTCCTGCGTCGGCGGCTTGTTGGGATCCTTGACGATCACCACGTCAGGTCGGCGAATCATCCCCTTGCCCGGTTTGAAGGGCGGATGCTCCGGGTCATCATTCCAGTACTTGCTGATCCACCCCGGTATCCAGCCGTGAGCGCTGCTGCCCGTCTGGCTGTCGAGAATGGGCTGCGGCGGGCTCTTGGTCATGTCGTAGCTTACTTCGGGCCGATAAGGACTATGCCCTTGAAGCACCTCATTCAACTCGCCGAGTCGTTGGGCAACACAGGACTGTTTGAGGTTCTTGCCATCCTGGCTGATGTTAGGCGTGCTGCTGCAGTAGCAGATCGCTGAGCACAAAACCTTCTTGTCCTGCGGATCGAGCTTAGGCTCCAGCACACCTACTGGATTGACCTTGCCAGTCGGGCTCATACCACCTTGAGAGAGGCTTGGCTGATCGCTCATTGCCCATCCCCCTGAATCAGATCGATATGCAGGGTTTCAGAGGCGTCGTGATTGACCCAGGAGGTCATGCCTTCTGCATCTGTCGTGTCGATGGCACTCCACCCGCCGCTCGACCAGACTTTCACCCTACGACCGGCTACAGGTTTACCGGTCTCCTGGTCGATCAGCTGGAAGCGCCCGGAGAAGGGGGAGGCGGAGTTGCTTAGGGGAACAGGAGGCGTGAAGGCTGCCACGACCGAGGCATCGCCGATCAGCACAGTTCCTGAGCCACCGACGATCACATTGCCGTGCGCACCGACACTCCCCAGTGTGGCCGCTGGAAAGCCGTTGATGAACACGGTGGAGGCCACCGCTGAAGCGATTGGGCTTCCACAGGCTGAAACGTCAGTCTGCCTGGCAGCTGGTAAACCATCGAACAGAACATCTGGAGAGCCAGAAACGATTGGATTAGTGCCGTGTCCAGGAATGGGGCAGGCAGTCGGGTCGGTAACTCGTGCTGCTGGTTTTCCACTCATTTTGCAGATCCTTGCATGAGCGCGATGTCGCTTCGAAGAGAATGGCCAGAGGGCGGTGGACTAGCCCCTTTTAAGAAGCCTAAACGCGATTCACACTAGCCAGATTTCGCGCGTGACATTAGCAAGAATGTGTTGTGCAAATCTTTGCGCAAATAGCGCCTAGCCCGCGTATTGAAAGGGCTTTCAGTGAGTGTAAGAAATTATGTCTTTGAGGGGCGGGTTTCCCATGAGCAAGAGCCTGCTGCACAGGCTGCACACGAGTGATAAGGCAGAGTAAAAAAGGGGGCTCAGCCCCCTTGGTTCATAGCAACCCAAGCTCGGCGAAAGATACGGTGCGCTGGCCAGCCACGATGATGTGATCCAACGAGCGGACATCGACCAGCGCCAAGGCCTCTCTCAAACGCAGTGTGAGCACCTTGTCCGCCTGGCTCGGCTCTGGATTTCCGCTTGGATGATTGTGCGCGAAGATCACTGCCGCGGCATTCAGGCGCAGTGCTTCCTTGACCACCTCGCGCGGGTACACAGACGCACTGTCGATGGTGCCGCGGAACATCTCGACGTACTGGATCAGGTGATGCTTGGCATCCAGAAACAGTGCTGAGAAAACCTCGTGTTCAAAGCCACCCAGCTTCGCGATCAAATAGTCCTTGACCAGCTCCGAAGACGTGAAGGCTGCGCCTCGCTGAACCTTCTGATCGATCACCTTGCGAGCAGCATCCAGGATCTGTTCTGCAGTGGCAGGCAGATAGCGACCTTGCTCGTCGCGAATCATCAGGGAAGTGTCAAAAACAAGAGAAAGCTGCGACATGATCATGCTCCAGTTGCTCGGGCGGAATTGCCCGGAACCGGTCCAGCACGGCGCAGCGCAGCAGTCAGGGGGCGATAGCCGGCCTCGCCGCAAGCGCGCGAAGCGCGTGCAGCCCTTGACGGCGAGAACGCCGTGATAGGGTGAGAGGAAACAGCAAGACCGCCATTCCACCGGTCTCACAGGCGCCACCAGCAAGCGCAGCGCGCAGGCTCTATTGACCCGGCGGCAGGCGTCCAGAGGCGTTGTGGGCGAACAGCAGAAATGCAGTCATGGCGTGCACCACGCAGTGCGAAAGGCAGGAGACAAATTTCGCGCTATGTGACCAATGGCCCATCCTGCAGGGTTGGCAGATGGCCGCTACCGAAATATTCTCCGGTCGCTGAGCTAACGAAGTGCGACAGGCAGGATGCTGACCCCATGCACTCCGTTAGCTCAGAACCTTCCTTCCTGGTCTGTTTTAACAGGCCACTTCATTGGCTTTGCCATGGCTCAGGTCAGCCCTGACACCTCGCTTCTGCGAGCGTCAGGGTCTTTCTGTGGCCAAAGCAGTCACCCATGGCATAGATCTCGGCCTGCTCACCGCAGCGAAGATGCGACCACATACGCTGGTGGATACGACTCAGGAAACCCACCTCAAAAGCTCGCCTTTCAATAGCGCAGGGCAGCAGATCGCGCTCGGCGATCATCACTGCCCAGAGCCACCCACTGCGGGCGTTATCGAGCCAGGTCTGAGCCAGCTTCACGCCTTGGTCGAATGCCTCTCTGCAATCTGCAGCCCAAGTGATCTCCATACCTGGATGGCCGTCGTGAGGTGGAAGGTAGGTCATCACACCCTTGCTCATCTGGCATCTCCTCGAACGTCAGAGAGGGCGCGGCGATAGAGCACGACCATTTCATCGAGCAAAGCCAGCGCAGCGTAAGCAGCGATGCGCACACGCAGATCTGCCGGCTGCAAGCCCTCAGGTTCAGCCAGTTGATCCAACAGATTCCCGAGCATGACGCCACGCAGTTCAGCGGCAGCTTCAGAGGGTAGGGGAGAGCGCTCGGATTCATGCAGCGGGCTTCGCTGCAGCGGGAAAGGTACAACGCAGGATTCGAACTCAGCCATGGCGCACCTCCGGATCAGAGGTGGACAGCAAGACCTGAAGCCCAAGGCGGAGCTCTCGGGTAAAAAGGGGGTAGCGCATTTTCCTTATGCTCCTCAGACGATTAAGGAGCCGCCTACCGCCGTTGCTACACGGTAATGGAGGCGGACCGTGCGGGGGTAGCAAACCGGCGTCCGAGGGAACCGGCCAGGCAAAAGCCTGCCCCACACGGTCCGCCATAGAAGTTAAGCAACCAAGCACATCAAGCGCTGGCTACTCAAACTATGGCGCTACCGCGCCTCGAACGAATCAGGTTGCTACACCCGGCCGTGGGATTTACCACGACGGGCGCACTCTAGCCCGAGGGTTTCAGGATGGCAACCTACTGTGGCGTAGTTGGAGCAGGAGTGACACCATGCCAACCGTCCCACACACGTAACAAAGAGCCAACGCAACAGCGGCAGCCATGCAAGAGCTGCAGGTGCGGCTAAGCGAGGCCTAGGCTTACCGCCCGGGCGCGGCCATAGAGCTGGCCTGTGAATCAAGGGCGCGTCTGGCTTTACCCGCGATTCGTCAGTGGATATGGTGACAGGCATGGCAAAATGGCAGCTTGCGGTATACCAGGGATGGCCCTCCGAATGTGCTGCGGTAACCGCCGCATACCGCCGCGCCACCCTCTGACCCCGTCTTAATTGCCACCCCAGTTTGAATTGGGCTGGCCTGCACTGTGACGGGCGGCTGCGGAGTGTTGTGCATGAATGAGTTGGAGCAGGCCCTGCCGGCCTTGGTGCCGGTTGATTGTTCGAACATTGGCAATCAGTCGCTGCTGGGGCGCCTCAAAGAGCAATTTCCGCAGCTGCGCGAAGAAGCCTTTTGTGCGGTGCGCGATGGGCTGATCGACCAGGGTGTGCTGTACAAGGGGCGCGGTCTGGGTTGCCCTGTGCTTCGGGCGCAACCGGTTGCCAGCGTCACCAAGGGCAAGGCGGCCAAGGTACAACCCGCCAGCGGCATCGAGGATATGAAGAAAATCCTTTGGGCCACCGCCGACAAGCTGCGCGCCAATATCAGCAGCTATAAAATGGAGATATTACAACACCGAGTGACCGCATGCCTTAAATGACTGAATTGCGCTGGCAATAGAGGAAGAAAATCTTAAATCGGTGCCCGGGATCAGTTGACCACTACAAGAGTTGACACGGAATGAAAGATAATCTTGACCTCAAAATTCTAGAAATCTTAGAGCGTGAGCCGGTTAGTGCCAGGCTGCACAATGCCGTGTTGCAAGCCGCCTCCGAGGGTGGGCTGCCTTTTGAGAGTTTGTCTGAATACATTCAGAATAAAGGTGACAATATTCAGCGCCTCTTTCTAATTCCTAACCTCGGGAAAAAAGGCGCTATTGAACTAATAAGCATACTCGATGAGTATGTCAAAGCTAATATAACTGGTAACTCACATACTTCTGCTTCACCTCAACAGATTCTTTCTTTAACTATCCCCGCCTCCTACAAGAGCTTCAGTCTCATCACTTTTCTCCGAGCTTGTCAATGCAGCGTGCGATTGCATAATGCGCTCACTAGAGCTATCGAAAAAAAAGAGTTCGGATCAGAGACCTTGGGGGATTTAGAAGGTAAGAGTATTTGCACTCTGAGGAGTGAGCTTCAAAAGCTACCCGGCCTTGGTCAGAAATCTGTGGTCGAATTTCTCGACCTGTTGAAAGCCTTGGTAAACGGATCTGTGAACGAATTGGCTTTCACAGAAACGGAGCTACAGAGTCTGCCGCTTCAGTATGAGTCGAGTGACTTGAGCTCGGAGTTCGTGTTGCTGCTCGAAAGTGAAGGCTATGCCAACATCACCGTTACGGACATCATCAACAAAGCGCCCGGCCTATCGAAGCAGGAAGGAACGCTGCGAAATAAACTGGACCCCGTCTACCGCAAATCCTCGCTACATCAACTGTTAACCTCAATCAGTTATGACATCTATGAGCTGTCTGAGAAAATAATCACCGACGCTAAGCTCGCACCGAGGCTTGCTGCATTGCTTTCGGATTTTTACAGATTCTTATTGAGCAAGAAGAGTCAGGTCTTCCGCCACGATGAGTATTTCGCAAATGACTTGTCGGGCTTGGAAGACCGAGAGGCAAAAGTTTTGCTGGCGAGATTAGAGCGAGAAGGCCAGACACTTGAGGAGCTGGGGCGGCGCTTTGGCGTTACCCGAGAGCGAATCCGGCAAATCGAGTCTAAGGCGCTAACGAAATACGTGAAGAGTAATCGCATTGGCCTGTTTCATCTATCCGAAAACCTCGAAAAATATGTCAAAGCCTCAAAAGGGGTGCTATCCGTTGAGGTTATACATCGCTTGTACGGCGTTTCAAGGCATAAGCTGGAAGTGGCCTTAAACTTCGTTGTCCCGGCCAGCCGGGATGCGTGGATGGCACGGGACGGCGATTACATCATCAGTAAGGATTTTACGTCGCGTCAAGACCAACTATTCGGCGACATTGAAGCGTTTATTTATCGTCACCCCGGCGGGGATAGTAAAACTCTGATTAAAGAGCTCGACGGTGTGAATCGCCCGGTGTTGGAGTACTTTATTTTCCGTCACCAGAAGAAGTTTTCCATGAGTGCGGAGGGTGACATTGATATCGTCACTATCTCCGCATCGGAGCGCGCCCGAATTGTGCTGACGGCCGCGGGACAACCCCTCCACACCAGCGAAGCCACACGACTTTACAAAACGATTTTCAAGGAAGAGGTTACAGAACACGCCCTTGGGTCAACCCTGAACCGATTGCCGGATGGATTAATTATCGGCCCAGGTACGTTTGCCTTGTACGCCCATTTAAAACTGGATTCTAACGATATCGACCACATCAAAAACGAAGCTTACAAGTTCATCTTCAGTGAAGGTCGTTACGTGAGTTCGAGAATTATTTTCGAACACATTTCTCGCATCAGGCCAGAGTTCAGACAGAAAGAACCTCATTTTAACTTTTATCTGGTGCATGGCATTCTTCAGGACGACGGACGATACCGAATTGGACGAGGGTTTATGGTCGGCCTGCCCAGCTATGGGGATTATTTACCGCTGGAAACCGAAATCGCAGAACTGGTCGAAACCCACGGACCGGTTTCGATCTCCGAGGTCATGGAGTTGCTCCGTCCCACCCGGGGTGAGCTAACCAATGGCTCGGTCCGAAACAGCTTGGTGGCGTGTGATGAGGTCTACCTGACGGCGGAAAAGCGCCGGTGGGATGTGGCGTACCGAGTGTTCAACGACCCTGCCGACATCCGCCGTCTTCAAACCGCAATCCGAATGGCTGCCTACAAAGAATCTGTTGCGTTGTCGTCGGTCTTTAATCGTGTTCGATCAACGGGGATAGAGTATGCACTCGGTACCATTCTCTCGGTCGTTTGGAAGGATCCGGACATCACCTTAGAGCGGGATTATGTGCGCTTTGATGGAACGGATACGGAGATTGAACGCTATTATGCTACCGGCGAGCCAACCAGCTTATGCCAACTGGATTACCGTAACCATACGGAAGAAAAGTCTGTTGATACGGGCGTTCTGGATGCGTTGATAAAGGAGTTCGATCTGTATGTTTGAAGAAATCGATCTCCCGCTGTCGATCAACACTTCTTCCGAAGACCCCAGTGCGGTCTTCTTCGACCCGGTGCTAAAGAGTGCCGTCACCTACGACGTGGGGGTGGGGTATTTTACCTCCGGCTGGATTGCGGACACCGCTCAGGGCATCTCGCAGTTCGCCCGATCTCGGGGTAAGGCTCGATGGATCGTCGGCCACGAGTTGCAGGAAAAGGACCTAGACTGCATCGTGAATTCGAAAGCCGTGGCGGATAAGGAGTTTCAGGCCAAGCGGATTTTTGAGGAAGAGGTGGATCAGGTGTTCTCGGCGCTCAAAGAGGACGCCCGTCTAGCGCTGGCTTGGCTGATCCGCGATGGCATTGTTGAGCTGAAAGTGGCGGTGCCTACCAATAAGCTGAGTGGGATATACCATGCGAAAAATGGCATTTTCTCGGACGAGGCGGGCAACGATATCGCCTTCAGCGGCTCGTACAATCTGACCGCCAGAGCCTCTTCCAATTGGGAAACTATTGACATCTATCGGTCGTGGACCAGCGAGGAAGGTCGCCAGCGGTGCGAAAAGAAGAAGCACGAATTTGAGAGCATCTGGCAAGGCAAAGACCCTAATCTCCTGACCTTTACGCCCACATCAAAGACGCTGGATAAAATCAAAGCCTATGCCAAAACGGGCTCTCGCCCCTACAGCTTGCCATCTGGCCGCCCGGCCGTCCCCCAAGCCATTCAAGATGACGAGGGGAAGATCCGAGGGTACCAGGAAAAAGCCATCAAAGCCTGGTTTGCTCAGAATGGGCAAGGGCTGTTCTGCATGGCCACCGGGGCGGGCAAAACCATCACCGCCCTGACCGCGGCCACTAGGCTGTTGGACTACTTCCGCACTCAACAAGCCAAGCTCGTCATCGTCATCACCGTCCCCTACGTGCATTTAGGGGAGCAATGGGCGGACGAAGCGGCGTTCTTTGGCTACGACGCGATCAAATGCTACGGGGGCAAAGACAAGTGGTTGGGTGCGCTGCAGTCTGCCTACAATCAGTTGTTGTCCGGGGACCGTGACCATCTGGTGGCCATTGCGGTCAATGACACCTTCAAGAACAGCCAGTTCCAGTCGTTCCTAGATGGCATCCGCACCAACTTCCTGTTGGTGTCGGACGAGGTGCATAACATGGGCGCTGAGAACATTGCCCAGAAGCTGCCCCAACAGGCGCGATTCCGAATTGGGTTGTCGGCCACGCCCATCCGCCACAACGACCCCTTTGGCACCAAGGCTATCTTTGACTACTTCGGCGAGCCGGTAATTGAGTTTGACATCAAGGACGCCATCGACGCCGGCTTTCTGTGCAAGTACAACTATTACCCGATCGTCTGTGAGTTGGATCCGGAGGAGCTGGACGAATACATCCGGTTGAGCAAAAGAATTGCCCGGCTCATGGCTATGGGGGACAAAGACGATTTTTCCACCAGCCTAAAGCTCGAACTCATCAAACGCGCCAAGCTCACCGGCAGCAGTGCGGACAAAAAACGCAAGCTGAAACAACTGCTGAATGACAGTCAGGACCGACAACACACCCTGATCTATTCCAGTGAGGCCATCAACGACGGCGAACGGGATATCGACCGGATTGTTCAGATTGCCGGGAGGGACTGCCAATGGCGCGTGGCTAAGTTCACGGCCGAAGAGAGCAAAGAACAGCGCGCCGAGATTTTGGGCAGCTTTAAGGCCGGCGACATTGACGCCATTGTTGCCATTAAGTGCCTCGATGAGGGGGTCGACATCCCGCAAACGAAAACCGCTTACATCGTGGCGTCCTCGACCAACCCGCGTCAGTTCATTCAACGACGTGGACGGGTACTGCGTCAGTACGACGGTAAGGGCTTGGCCGCCATCTACGACTTTATCGCTATCCCGCCCCTGGACAAACTGGGGGAGGACGAAGAAACGTTCAATATCGAAAAAAACATGGTTGAGCGTGAACTTGAGCGAATCGCCGAGTTTGCCGAGATTTCCGAAAACTACGGACACACCCTCTCGACCTTACGAGAAATAAGAAAGAAACTGAAACTGTTAGGTGCTTAATATGAAAACGCCCGCTGAGGTCATCAAGTCGGCTTCCCCAGAAGCTCAATCGGTCATCAATAAAGTCCTGAAAATTCACCAGGAAGGCAAGCATTATAGAGTTCTTACGGCGGAAATGGAGCGAGATTTCTGCGAGCGCATCATTCAGGTTATTAAGGATGAAGTCAAAGCATGAAATTAAAAAAATTAACTATTAGGAACTTTCGGCAGTTCTATGGCGAAGTGTCGATCAGTTTTTCAACCGATGACCAAGCGAGCGTCACCGTAATTCACGGAGAAAACGGTGCTGGTAAAACGTCCCTGTTGAATGCCTTTAAATGGGTGCTCTACGGAGCCACCGACTTTGATACCAACAACGAAAATATCCTCAGCGAAAAGGCCATCGCCGAAGCGGCCCAGGACAGCACGATCGTCATGTCGGTGACCTTGGAGTTTGATGATGACGGCGCCACCTACACCGCGCACCGGGAGCAAAAGTTTGCCAAGGGCGCGGGCTTGCACGTAGAGTCCTTGGGTCCCTCTGTGCCATCACTCACCTTGATTGATTCTGCAGGCCTGTCCAGGCGCTCCTCGAACCCGGGGAGTCAGCTGAATCAAATCTTGCCGGAAGACATGCACAGCTATTTCTTTTTTAACGGAGAGCGCATCGAAAAGCTAGCCTACAACAGCGCATCCACTCAGGTCAGAGAGGCTATTAAAGCCCTAATGGGTTTGAATATTCTGGATCGTGCCGAGAAGCAGTTAAAGAATTCGGTTGTCCGACATTTCAACAAAGAAGCCAAAGACAGTTCCTCTGGCAATATGACGGCGCTTTTGGATGAGCAATCGAGGTTGACGGATAAAATCCAGAAAAAAGAGGAAGAGATCAGCGGCTGGAAAAAGACTCTGAGCGAAATTGATCTAGAGATTGAAGCCATCGATAAACGGTTGCATTCGATCGAGGCGATTGCTGAAAAGCAAAAGCGGCGAGAGGAACTCGAGAATCAGCTTGAGCAAATCAAAAAAGATAAAGACGACGCCTCATCCGCGCTCAACAAAAACGTCACGGAACGGGGCTTCCTGGCGTTTATTGATACGGAACTGACCGAGGTCAAACAGTATCTTGATGAAATGCGGATTCGGGGTGAGATGCCCAGCAAGGTAAAAGCTACCTTTATCGATGATTTGATCGAGCTGGGTAAGTGCATCTGTGGCCAACCGCTGGAGCCCGGTAGTGAGTGTGTGTCTACCCTGGAGTCGTACAAAACCACTATCAAGGACAATGGCGTTGAAGAACAATTCATGACGCTGTTTGGTGACATGTCCCATTTGCAGACAGCGCGAAAAGCGTTGTTCGCCAACATCAATGAGTTGATGAATAGATTAGCTGACTTGGGCAACCGACGACAGGATTTGCTGGGAAAAATTGATGAGCTGGGTGAAGAGATTAAGGGGGTAGAGGATTCCGCCAAGTTGGAGACGCGGCGGATGGAGTTAAAGGCGAGGAGCAAACAATTATACGACAACTGTCTCCTCGGTGAGCATCAAAAATCCGCCTGGGAAGACCAGCTCAAAGACAAGGATAAGGAAATTGAGAAAGAGCTGGCCAATACCAATCAGGCGGACTTGAGTCAGCGTCGAAAGCAGCTGGCCAAGGAAGTGGCTGACACCATTGGCGAATTGCACGAAGCGATGGCCCATAAGGTCCGCTCAGATTTGTCGAAAAAGGTCGATGACACCTTCCGGAAAATCATGAGGAAGGATTACTGGGCGGAGATCGATGATGACTTCACCCTAAAAATCTTCAAAAATATCGAAGGGCACGGCAAGCAACCGGTTTTGGAGAAATCCACCGGTGAAAACCAGATTACCAGCCTTTGTTTCATCAGCAGCATCGTCAACACCGCCAAAGAATGGGCCAGTAAACCGAGTGTATTTCAAAAAGGTGGAATTTATCCGATCGTGATGGACTCTCCGTTTGGAGCTTTGGATCCCGAGTATCGCCAAAAAGTGGCAACCTTCATTCCGGCCTTGGCTGATCAAGTCATCGTCATGGTGTCGAAATCTCAGTGGCGCGGTGAGGTTGAGAGCGAGTTGTCCAAACGCCTGGGTAAGCAATACACGCTGAAATACCATAAGCCTGACCCAAGCAGTGATGAGAAGTTCGAGTACACAAAGTTGGAGGAAGGGTTCTATGGTTGATCGCGTCCGGAAACCAGCAAAACATACCGAGACCCTAACCTATCTCAAGGACAAGGGTGTCTTCGTCTCCTTTAAGGACGCCATGGTATTTGCCGCGGCTCTGGGCTTTTCGAGGAAAAAGTCGGTGGAGTTCGATAAGTCCAGCGAGCCCATACCCTTGTCGGTGTTTCGGGGGGAGTACGACGAAGCTTTTATGAACGTGCTGGCTCTGTTCGAGCATCAGGATTCCGGTTACCTGGAGCCTGAGGGCGATAAGTTTGACGCCAAGATCAAGCTTTTCGAAGAATACGCCTGCGGTGGTTTGGATATCATCAAAAGCACGATCATCGACCCGGGGCTGAATGCACAAAATGCCATCATTAGCCTGATTCTCGATGAGCAGGCCGAGCACACGATCATTGATGATATTACGGCGCTGGGCGCCTAAGTTCCGGGATTGGTACGGAGGCAGGGACGCCTCTGACTCCAAAACTGCAGAGTGCAGTGGGGCTTGTCGGTGACGTGGGAATGACGTTGACTAAAAAGAAGATCCAATCATCATGGCAGACCCAACCAGCCACGATCACGCTGCGTCCCACCATGCAGATTGCCCTTTTTGCAATCTGCCCCAGGAGCGGTCGATCTACAGCGACGAGATAGCCAACATTTTTGCGGACGGTTACCCGGTTTCTCCCGGTCATCTACTAATAACCCCACGATGCCATTACCCAACCCTGTTTGACGTGCCCGCCGAACAACAAAGGCATCTGCTCAGTTTGATCAATCAGGCGAAGGACCTTATCGGCCAATTCCATCGTCCCGATGGCTACAACGTGGGGATCAATAATGGGGCGGCTGCAGGACAGACGGTCCCGCACGTGCACATTCACGTCATTCCCAGGTACGACGGCGATGTCGAGGACCCCAGAGGCGGGGTACGTTGGGTGATTCCGGACAAAGCGAAGTATTGGCCATGAGCGCGATCCCTCCCTCGGCTGCCACGCTGAACGTAGGTGCGCTATCGGCGATCTTCGATAAGACAACTGCATCCTACAAGCTGCTGTTCTTTATCGGCCTGTTGCAGCTGATCGAAAACCGGTTGCGCCGGTTCGATGACGACAGAACCTTTGCGTTGGACGAGATTACCAGCACCTTGCTGAGCTTCGGCTGGTATCCCCATCGGTTCTTCAAACTTTCATTTGGGGTGCAGGATCAAGTTGGTGCGGTGCTGGATCAGCTGGACTTTGATCTGTCTGAGCGCGCGGTGACGTCACCGGAGGCGCAGCAAGCCCTGCGCGACGCCCTTGCCGGCCAGTTCGATTGTATTGGCGCGGCGACCCTCCAACGGTACGTCCCCCAGCGCCTACTGACGCCCTTTTTTGCGGACGCGTTGCGTTGCCTTCCTGATCAAAAGAAAGACCGACGAATACGCGAACTGGCGGAATCTACGTTTACGTCAGACAAACCACCCCTCTATCGCTTCGTCAACGGCGGCGCTCGCATCGAGATCCACCCGCGTTGGATGGAGTATCTGACGGTGAATTTCTCGATCATTAAAGGCTGGGCGTTCAACCATTGGGCAGCCTACCTGCAGAGGAGCAATCCAAATTCGCCGGCCATTATCGACAAGATCGCGCCGCCGTACGAACGGGCGTCGCTCACGAAGCAGCGCAAAGTCTGGAAGCAGCTTCTTGCCGAGCTGCCTCTGACGTGCATTTACGCCAATGATCCAGTTCAGCCCGATACCTTTGATCTGGACCACTTCCTGCCTTGGTCGTTCATCTGCCACGATCAGTACTGGAATCTGATCCCGGCCAAGTCAGCCACTAACCGCAGCATCGGAAGGACCCTACCCACCCCAGAGCAAGTGGAGGCGTTTATCAACGTCCAAATCCAGGCTCTGCAAGTGGCTCAACGCCTGCTGTCGTCAAAACAGTGGACAGCCATGGCTGAAGATTACAGCGTTGGCCTTGGCCTCAGCACCGCCGAGCTGGTATATCCGGAAAAGGTTACGGCGGCGTACACGAAAACCTTAAATCCAATGATTTCATTGGCCCAGAGCCTGGGGTATTAGCTTACCAACGAGCCACCGTCGGGAGGACCTAATATGGGTAACGGAACCGCCTTCGTTGGTAAGAAAGTCGGACAGCACCTATATGTGCATTGCTCGGCGCTGCCGAGCTTGGGGCCACATCACCGTAAGACCATCCAAAAAGCCATCTCGCTTGCGGGCGTTGAAGCGGAGAAGGACTTCAATGTCGTCAAATTACACGACAACAACCAGGATGTTTCCTTTCTTTATTACCCTGCTTTTTTTGAGGACGCTTTCCCTAGCCTAGCCCACTATTGGTCGTTAACCGGGGACACGGAACGTCTAATCTTTAGGACCTTTCAAGAGTCCCTTAATCCGCCTGTTCTGCACCGCAAAGAGCTCCTGCTGGCTCCCGATCATCCTCGCCGAGCGGGGTTTGCGTCACTAACCGTACAAGCCGAAGCCGTTGGACTGTTTGATGATACCAGTCGCATTGGCTTCGCCCGAGAGTGGGCTGTGGTCTTGATCGAGCGAGGTTACCGAATTCAGGGCCACGACTTGCTACCCATTGGCAATGAAGAGTTTGGTGAGGCGGCCCCTAGCACGCAGGCTGACACAGATATCATTCAACGCCACCTCACGGCACTCTCGCGCACCAACCTTTCGGCGCCCATGCAGACCTTGGCTCGGCTTGGCTATTTGAACGGCCAAAAGACCATCTTCGATTACGGGTGTGGACGGGGCAGTGACGTTCGCTTTCTGACTGATAACGGCATCACGGCCTCAGGCTGGGATCCCTATTACGCCCCCGACAACAACAAAAACACAGCTGATGTGGTGAATCTCGGCTTCGTCATCAACGTGATTGAGGATCGCCAGCAACGTGATGAAGCCCTTAAAGGCGCCTTTGAGCTAGCTCAGGAATGGCTGGTGGTGTCTGCTATGTTGGTGCACTCGAACACCGGCAACGGCATCCCGTATGCTGACGGTGTCCTAACCTCCCGCAACACATTTCAAAAGTACTACTCTCAGGTCGAACTAGCCCAATACCTGGAAGCGGTGTTAGGCATCGAGCCGGTGCCCGTGGCGCCCGGCATCTTCTACGTCTTTAAAAGCTCGGATGCTGAACAGCGATTCAGCAGTCAGCGGGTCGCCAAACGACGCTCCCCCGTCCGGCCTATTTACACCCCGCTGACTTTGGAAGAAAAAACGGCGCGGGTCGCCCAGCGGGCGAAACATAAATACGAATCCCATGCGCAGTTGCTAGAGACGCTTTGGGCGCTATGGTTGGGTTTGGGGCGAGAACCAAAACCCAAAGAGCTGGGTATTTTGGATGAGATTCGTACCCAGTTGGGCTCCTTGCCCTTGGCCTTGCGGCTGATCATTCAGCTCAAAGGGGAAGAGGGCGTCGCCGAGTTAGAACATGCCCGCCAGACCCGAATCGATGACTTATCGGTGTATTTTGCCAAGCTTCGGTTTGCTGGCAAGCGACCCAGGAGGCCACTCGAACCCACTCTCAAAGAAGACATCAAGCACTTCTTTGGCGACATCGAGAACGCCTTAGCACATGGCGAGGCTTTGCTACTTAGGGCTTTCGACAAAGAGGCCATCAACGCCGCCTGTAACTCTGCGGCAGAGTCCGGGTTGGGATGGTTGATCGAGGGGCATTCGCTACAACTGCACACCAGCTTGGTCTCACATTTACCGTCGGTGCTAAGAACCTATGTGCACTGTGCCACCAGTTTGTACGGTGACGTTACCAGCGCCGACTTGGTGAAGATTCACATTCGCTCGAGTAAGCTCACGCTGATGGAGTTCGATGATTTTGATGGTAAACCGCTGCCGCGAATGATCGAGCGGGTCAAAATCAATCTGATGAATCAGCGGCTGGATTTCTTCGACTACGGCGAAACCTACATCCCGCCATTCCTCTATCTGAAAAGTCGCTACATCAACGAAAGTTGCCATAATTACGGTCAACAGTTGGCGTTTGACGAGGAATTAGAAAACCTACGGTTTCTCGATCTGGATGGATATGGGCCAAGTCCAGAAGAATTGGTGAAAACCTTGGCGAAACACCGCTACCAAGTTGATGGATTTACACTTGCGCGAAGTCAATCGATACCAAATCTGGACGACCCTTGCGGGGAGAATTTTACCTACCGAGACTTCATCCACTGCGGCGACACGCAACAACGAACCAATCTCGATAATCTTCCCAAAGAACCGAACACCTACACCGCGCTTCTGGACTTAGCCGTAAACTTACTCGACCCCATTATCGATTATTTCGGGATGATCAAGCTGACCTACGGCTTTTGCTCGCAGGCTCTGGCCAAAGAAATACCCAGGGGTATTGCCCCGAGGTTAGACCAGCATGCCAGCTACGAAAAGAATCGAAAAGGAAACTATATTTGTGACCGAAAAGGGGCGGCAGTTGACTTTATCATTGAAGACGAAGACATGCTGGAAGTCACGCAATGGATTGTTAACAATCTGAACTTTGATCGACTTTATTTGTACGATAGGAGTCGGCCAGTTCATATCAGCTACAGTAACAGCAATCAGGGCAGAGTCGAATCGTTTCTGGACCTGAGTCCTGGAGGAGGAAAAGCACCTCCCAGAGGCTACTCGAAAGATACCTTTCTTCGCCACTTCTCGTGTAAGGGATAAAATTTAATTGATGTTCTAAAATTAGATTGCCAATGCAGTTTGAATAGGTCCGACGCCTCCCCGTCTTCAGTAGCATCTAGGGATGGTCTGAAGTAGCCCTACATTTCCCGGTCACATCGCCATCAGCGATTTCAAAAACGGCGGCTGGTCAAAACACGATCAAATCCGCCGCTTATTTCATGATTTTCGGTTGCCGCGAGTGCCTCCCAGCAGCCATTCCCCGCATTACAGGCGCACCTCTCCTGCATTCGCCAGTAAATGTCGGCGAGCCATCCACAGGTTCGACAGGGCAAACAATGTCACCAGCTGTGCCGTGTTCTTCGCCAAGCCCCGGAAGCGCACCTTGGTGTAGCCAAACTGACGCTTGATCACCCGAAACGGGTGTTCGACCTTGGCGCGCACCTGGGCCTTGGCCTTCTCGATCTTGCGCTTGGCTTTGTACAGCGCGCTGCGCTTACTCAGCTTCTTGTACGTACTGCGGCGGGCCGCGATCTGCCAGATCACCTCCCGGCCTTCATGTTCCGGGCGCTTCTCTACGCCGGTATAACCCGCGTCGGCCCCAATCATGTTTTCCTCGCCGTGCAGCAACTTGTCGACCTGGGTAACGTCTGCAACGTTGGCAGCCGTCCCCACTACGCTGTGCACCAGACCGGACTCGGCATCGGCGCCGATGTGGGCCTTCATGCCGAAGTAATACTGGTTGCCCTTCTTCGTCTGGTGCATTTCCGGGTCGCGCTTGCCGTCCTGGTTCTTGGTCGAACTCGGCGCGTGGATCAGCGTCGCATCGACGATGGTGCCCTGGCGCAGCGACAGGCCACGATCCCCCAGATAGCCATTGATCACCGCCAGAATCCCAGCCGCCAACTCGTGCTTCTCCAGCAGGCGACGGAAATTGAGGATGGTGGTTTCGTCGGGGATACGCTCCAGGCTCAGCCCGGCAAACTGGCGCAAGATCGTGGTCTCGTACAGCGCCTCCTCCATCGCCGGATCGCTGTAGCCGAACCAGTTCTGCATCAGATGGACGCGCAACATCGCCATCAGTGGATACGCTGGACGGCCGCCTTCACCCTTAGGGTAGTGCGGCTCGATCAGGGCAACCAAGCCCTTCCACGGCACCACCTGATCCATCTCGATCAGGAACAATTCCTTGCGGGTCTGCTTGCGTTTGCCGGCGTACTCGGCGTCGGCAAAGGTCATCTGCTTCATCAGGAAACTCGGGCAACGGGATCGACGTATTTCACCAGATTCGGGAAGTCTTCTTCAGGATTTCCCTAGCTTTAGAGTCCTGGCTCAATGTAATGGCTTTTGAGGCCAGTTGCTCGGCATAGGCGGACGGGGTTAGCCCACCAAGTCCTTTCTTGGGTCGCTCTTCGTTGTACTCCCTCCGCCAGGACTCAACCACCACCTTGGCGTGCGACAGGCTGGTGAACCAATGCTAGTTCAGCCACTCATAACGAAAGTGCCGTTGAAGGATTCTATGTAGACCTTCTGATTGGGCTTGCCTGGCACAATCAAAAACAACATCACTCCACGCTGATGAGCCCAGGTCAGCATGGCCCGGCCACAGGGCTCCTTGCCATTGTACGTGTGGATGGCCTTGGGCAGTCCTCGCGAGCAGCTAGACGATCCAGAGTGCGCGTCAAAGAGTGCCCGCCAATGGTAAGCGTCTGGCCAACACACCTCCCCGGTTCTTCCAGCTAGCGGCATGGTGTCCACCTGTTTTTGGTGGACACCATTTCAAGCCCCTTGCGGAGGATCTCCCGTGCCAGGCCAACGCCGCTCCTATCCCAAATCCTTCAAGGCCCAGGTCGTCGAGGAGTGTACCCAGCCCGGCGCCTCGGTTGCCGGCGTGGCCTTGAGCCACGGCCTCAACGCCAATCTCGTGCACAAGTGGATTCGCCGCCAGCAGGCACAGCTGCCCGCGGTACCCTCAGGTTTTATTCCAATTCCTCTCGTCCCGAGCGTGCCGGCTACCCCGAGTGCGGCCGACAGGGCCATCCAGATCGCAATTCCCCATCGGGCCGGCAAACTGTCGGTGCAGTGGCCGGGCAAGGACCCTGAAGGCTGCGCCCGCTTTCTGCGCGAGCTACTGAAGTGATCCGCATCGAGCGCATCTGGCTCGCCACCGAGCCGCTGGACATGCGCGCCGGCACCGAAACCGCGTTGGCCCGGGTGGTTCAAGTTTTCGGTGCGGCGCAGCCGCACTGCGCCTACCTGTTCACCAACAAGCGCGCCAATCGGATGAAGGTGCTGGTGCACGATGGCTTCGGCATCTGGCTGGCCGCTCGCAGGCTCAATCGAGGGCGCTTCGTCTGGTCGGGCAATTGGCAGGGACAGCAGTTGGAACTCAGTCCCGAGCAGTTGCAGGCCCTGGTGGTCGGCCTACCTTGGCAGCGTCTTGGGCCCAATGCCGAGATCAGACTCCTGTAGCCGGGGTGCAATTAGGCCAATGGCCTATCGCCGAGGGGGGCGACAATCCGCACACTCGGCGCCATGAGTCCTGCCGCTTTCGATCACCTGACACCCGAGCAACTGCGCCAACTGGCCGCGCAGTTGAGTCAGCGCGTCGATCACCTGGAAACGCTCAACCAGCGGTTGAACCACGAACTCGCCGTGCTGCGGCGCCACCGCTTCGCCCGCCGCAGCGAGCAGCTCAATGCCGACCAGCTCAATCTGCTGGACGAGATGATCGAGGCCGACATCGCCGCCATCGAGGCAGAGCTTGAAACGGCCCGACCAGAGCCCGCTAAGCGCGAGCCACGGCAGCAGCCCAAGCGAGCGCCGCTGCCGGCCGAACTGCCGCGCACGCTGACTTCACGAGCCGGACAGCACCCAGTGTGCCTGCGGCTGTCAGCTCAAGCGCATCGGTGAAGACGTCAGCGAGAAGCTCGACTACACCCCGGGCACCTTCACCGTCGAGCGGCATATCCGTGGCAAGTGGGTCTGCGCCATATGTGAAACGCTGATCCAGGCCCCAGTGCCTGCGCAGGTGATCGACAAGGGCATCCCGACTGCCGGGCTACTGGCTCAGGTCATGGTGGCCAAGTTCGCCGATCATCTGCCACTGTACCGCCAGGAAAAGATCTTCGCCCGCGCCGGGCTGGCCATCGCGCGCTCCACGCTGGCGCAATGGGTCGGCGCATGCGGCGTCCAACTGCAACCTCTGGTCGATGCCCTGCGCGACTGCCTGCTTCAGCAGGACGTCATCCTCGCCGACGAAACCCCAGTGCAGATGCTTGCCCCGGGCACAAAGAAGACCCAGCGGGCTTACGTCTGGGCTTATGCACCCAGCCCCTTCGCCGACCTCAAGGCCGTGGTCTACGACTTCAGGCCGAGCCGGGCCGGCGAGCACGCGCGCAGCTTCCTAGGTGACTGGCAAGGCAAACTGGTCTGCGACGACTTCGCCGGCTACAAGGCCAGCTTCGAGCAAGGCGTGACCGAGATCGGCTGCATGGCCCATGCACGGCGCAAGTTCTTCGACCTGCATGCCGCCAACCAGAGCCAACTGGCCGAGCAGGCCCTCCAGTACATCGGTCAGCTGTACGAGGTGGAGCGCGAAGGGCGAGAGTTGCTCGCCGCACAGCGACGGCAACTGCGCCAGGACAAAGCCAGGCCGATCATCGATGGCCTGCATAGCTGGATGCTTGGGCAGCGGCAGAAGGTGCCGGAAGGCAGCGCGATCGCCAAGGCACTCGACTACAGCCTCAAGCGCTGGGCAGCGTTGGTGCGCTACCTGGATGACGGCAACCTACCCATCGACAACAACTGGATCGAGAATCAGATCCGCCCCTGGGCCCTGGGGCGCGCCAACTGGCTGTTTGCCGGCTCGCTACGCAGTGGCCAGCGTGGCGCAGCCTTGATGACGCTGATCCAGTCAGCCCGCCTGAACGGACACGATCCGTACGCCTACCTGAAGGATGTGCTCATGCGCCTGCCGACGCAGAAGGCCAGCGCCCTGGCCGAGCTGCTGCCGCACAACTGGGTATCCGCCGGCAAGGTGTGATGCCCGTTCGCTTACCGCCAATGGCTCGCTCCGGCACGATGGCAGCAGCCTCGTGGGTAGCATCGTCCACCAGGTCAGGCTCTTGATGACACGTCCTTCAGCTGTGCGATCAAACACAAAGTCCATCGACCAGGCCTGATAGGCGGCCCGTGGACGCCCCAGCAGCTATCAATCTGCAATCGGGATCTTCTTGCGCTTGCGCCTTTTTGACCTGCAAGCGTGCTTCGGCATGCAGACGGTCAGCCCGCTTGTGGTAAACCACCTCGACAGCCTGCCGCAGCTTCAAATAGATCATCGCTGCACCATAACGGCGATACCGATGAGTCAGAGCCACAGTTCGCTCACGCAGGCTCTGGCTGTGATCTGGCCTTGGTTGGTAGCGCAGAGCGCTGGCGCTCATGCAGATCACCCGTAGCGCCCGGCGCTCACTCAAGCCGCGTGCCGTCATGTGGCGCAACAGCTCTCGACGGGATGGTGCGCTCACCACTTTCTCCGCAACGCCTCGCGGGTGACTTCGATCTCCAGCATCAACTCGGCAAGCATTTTCTTCAGGCGGGGGTTCTCGCTTTCCGGCTCCTTCAGGCGCTTGGCATCTGGCACGCTCATGCCACCGAACTTGCTGCGCCAGAGGTAGTGGCCGTCCTCTGAAAAGCCGTGCCGACGACACAGCTCTTTGATCGGCAGCCCAGCCTCCGCTTCGCGCAAGAAGCCAATGATTTGCTCTTCAGTGAAACGCTTTTTATGTCCAATCTCCTGGGGACTGGGACTGGGACTGGGACTGGGCTCTAAAGCTGGGCACTACTCAAATCGGGAGAGACGTCACACGCCTACTAAGCATCCTCTGCTTCAGCTTTGCTACCCATAAAACTCTCGACAAGGAAGTCATAATGTGATAAAAAAACTTCCAATTTATTTTTAACTTCCAACATGGAAAGCAAAATGATGAGCGAGTTTTTTCACAGCTTTCCTGCTGTCCGGGGTATGCAGGCGGGAAGACCTTGCTATATCGCGATGTGCCCTATGCGTTTGATCCCCAAAATTTTTGTCTTTGACGAAGATGAGGTGCCGCCAGAGCTGAGAGCGCAGCGCACATTGAACAGAGCCCGTGTTCCAGAGATTGTGAGTTATCTCCTTGATAATACTGGAGATTATACACTTTCCGCTATTACGGCATCCGTAGACGCTAAAGTGAAATTTGAACCCAGTGCCGACACCGGTCTGGGTCAGAGTCTGGGGCTTCTTTCGATCCCCATGGAAGCACGCATTCTCATCAATGATGGGCAGCATCGGCGCGCTGCCATAGAGCACGCCATCCAAGAGAATCCGGAGCTAGGTTACGACAACATTCCCGTTCTTTTCTTTATTGATGAGGGCCTGGAGCGCAGCCAGCAAATGTTCGCGGATTTGAACAAGCATGCGGTTCGGCCCAGTGACTCCATAAGCACCCTGTATGACCGTCGAGATTCGCTATCAGAATTGGCCCGCACTATGGTCAAGGACGTCTCAGCCTTCTCACGTCTTACCGAGATGGAGAGATCCAGCATCTCCAATCGCAGTACCAAGCTCTTTACTCTGTCGGCTATTAAAAATGCCTCCAAGGCATTGCTCTCGAAAGGCAAAGATGGCCCGATTGATTCGTACGAAACCGATCTGGCGGCGACCTTTTGGAATGAAGTGGCGAACAACATGCCCGACTGGCAACTGGCGCTGAACAAGAAGGTCGCAACGGCGGAGTTACGAGAACAATTCGTCCATGCCCATGCAGTGATGCTTCAGGCCATGGGGTTTATCGGTGCCGATTTGATCGCGCGACCTAAGAGTGTCTGGGCAAATATTCTTAAGGGGCTGCAAAACATCGATTGGGCAAGAGCCAACCCGGAATGGGAGGGGCGAGCTATGCACCACGGCAGAATAAGTAAGGCGCGCAGCAGTGTCGTCCTCACCGGTAATTACATCAAACAGCAGCTGGATATTCCGCTTTCTCCCACCGAACAGGAATATGAGGAGTCTCTGAAAAAATGACGAATGGCGCCTTTCCGTTCCCCACTCATCTGGAAATGATCCGGGAGATGAGTTTGGGAAATCGCCCTTTGGTTGATCTGGTTCGGGAGATCCAAACTATCTATGTGACGGACGAGCGTCCTTGGATTATTGGATTCAGTGGCGGTAAAGACTCGACCTGCGTCTTGTCTCTAGTCTACATCGCCCTGCAACAGCTTCCCCCTGAGCAGCGAGACAAGCACGTTTATGTGGTTTCCTCTGACACCTTGGTGGAGACTCCAGTGGTCGTCGACATGATCAATTCCGTCATTGAAACGATCAATGAGTCGGCAACGCTAGAGGGCCTGCCCATCAGCGCCCACAAAGTTGTCCCCAAAACGGACCAAACCTTCTGGGTGAATCTGCTGGGCCGGGGCTACCCGGCGCCCAATCAATCCTTCCGGTGGTGCACAGAGCGCATGAAGATCGATCCGGTCAGCGGGTTCATCCTGGATAAAGTTGCTCGGTTTGGCGAGGCTGTCGTGGTTCTGGGGTCTCGCTCAGAAGAGAGTGCCTCGCGTGCCCAAGTCATAGCCAAACACAAGATTGATGGATCTGCGCTGAGCCGGCACAGCTCTTTGCCGAACGCATACACTTACATGCCCATCGAAAGCTGGTCGGCGGATGAGGTATGGATGTATCTGATGAGCTCGCCTTGTCCGTGGGGCGGATCGAATCAGCTGCTGTTTGAGCTTTATAAAGGTTCGAATCAGGGCGAGTGCCCGCTGGTCATTGACAAAAGCACGCCCTCTTGCGGTAACAGTCGATTCGGTTGTTGGACCTGCACCGTGGTCACAGAAGACAAAGCCCTGCATGGGTTGATTGAGTCTGGTGCCGATTGGATGCGACCGCTGCTTGACTTTAGAGATCTACTTTATCGCTCGAGACAGCCTGAAAATGCCGATCATTATCGTAACTTCCGCCGTCGTACGGGGCGCGTTTCCTACAATATCGGCGACATTAGTGACGACAGCGTGCAGGAGGTTCGTCATATTCCCGGCCCTTATCTTCTCCAAACCCGTCGAGACTTTCTCAGGGAGCTGCTGACGATTGAGAAAAGTATTAAGGAGCAGGGGCGTGATATGGAACTGATCACGCGGCCGGAACTACATATGATTCGTCGTGAATGGCTGCGGGACCCCAACGAGCCGGATTGGGCGGACTCCCTTCCGGGCATCTATCGCGAGGTGTATGGCGAAGATCTGGATTGGGTTGAGGATGATGCCGGAGCGTTTACAAAAGCTGATTCACAGACGCTAGAGCTTCTTTCCGAGGCTTATGACGTGCCCGCAGCATTGATTCGAAAGATGCTGGAGGCGGAACTGGAAGTGTCCGGTCTTGGTAAACGCAGGGGAATATTAGAGCGGTTGGAGTCCCTTCTTCAACGGGATTGGGAAGAACTCTCTGTGATCAACGCGCGCAACGCTGAGTATCGGAAATACGAACGGTCTCACGTTGAAGACGTTAAAGATGAATTTGCTGAGTTCCTACTCTGATGCTGATACAAAATTTGACTCTGACCAATTTCCGAGTTTACGAAGGTACCAACAGCTTTGACTTGAGTCCTGTTAAGCGCTGTGGCAAAACACCGCCGATCATTTTGTTTGGCGGTTTGAACGGGGCTGGAAAAACGAGCATCCTGTCTGGAGTGCGTCTAGCTCTGTACGGGCGCCTTTCGCTCGGTTCTGCCGTTTCGCAAAAGCGCTACGATAACTATCTGCTCGAGTCGATTCACCACTCCAAGGAGACGAACCGGTCGCCGAATACGGCGTCGGTCGAGATAACTTTTACCTACGCAAAGCTGGGTACTGAGAACCAATATCAGGTCAAGCGTCAGTGGGAGCGGAAAAGGACGGGTGTTAAGGAAGCGTTAACCGTTCTACAAGATGGTCAGGTGATTCAAGGCCTTTCCTACGACCAGGCGCAAAACTTTCTGAATGAGCTGATCCCCAGCGGCGTGTCCGACCTGTTCTTCTTTGACGGCGAGAAGATCGCCGAGCTGGCCGATGACACTGGAGGTGCCGCGCTTGAGCAGTCCATCAAAAAACTGTTAGGTCTGGATATCGTGGAGCGGCTGTCCGGAGACTTAACGGTTCTCAAGCGCAGCATCACCAAGCGATCTTCGGTCGAAACAATTCAGGCTGAAATTGACACTCAAAAAGCAATGCTAGAGGCAAGGCGCCACCAGATCGAGCAGGTTCGCCAGGATATAAATGCGGTGATGGTTCAACGTTCTGAGGTGCAGAGTCACATCGCCCAGCTGCAGAAAAACATCGACGGTCGGGGCGGCCATTTTTCAGCGTCCCGAAAAGACCTAGAAACCGACCTTGGTCGGCTGCAGAGTCAAAAAGATGCGCTTATCGCACAGATAAGCGGGCTAATTTCTGATGCTGCCCCTCTGGCCCTGGCCCAAGACCTTTGCGAGAGAACCAAAACTCAAATTGAGCAAGACTTGTCTGCTCAAGCAGCGCATCAGAAACATGCGCTGCTATGCAGCTACTCTGAGCAACTTAGTAAGCAACTTTCAGGTGTGCTGCCAACTGACGCGATGGCAGTGGTGTCTAGGGAGTTAGATGTTGTTCTTGCGCAAAATACTAACACTATGCTTAGTGAGATACTGCATGACGTGACGCCCATGCAGGCCAGCCGCTTATTGTCCATGTTTAAAGATGCACAGAGACAAGCCACTGACTCGGCACAGATGTTTCTGGCCCTGGAAGTCGTTGAGGCGGCGCTCGATGAGATGGGGGCGGCGCTAGCCCGCGCCCCGGATGACCGATTGATTGCTGATGATTTCGAGAGCTTACAAAACCTGCAGCAACAAATCGGTTGGTTGGATGCCAAACTAGATGAGCTGAAGGCTTCTGGCAGAGAGATTGCTAAAGGTGCTGTCGAGATAGCACGTAAGCTAGACCGTCTTTACGAAGACGCGGCCAAAACTAGCGATCAGAAACGTATGCTGGATTACATCGGCAAAATTAGTGGATTGCTCAAAAATTTCGTGGATCAAACGTCGGAAGCGAAGATCCGGGACCTTGAAGCTCAGTTTGCTGAGCGTTTTTCCAAGCTGGCCCGCAAAGACGACATGCAACTGCAGATCCGCATTGACGCGACGACCTTTCAAATTCAGCTCCTGTCGGAGTCGGGTCGCCCTATTGCCAAAGACGAGCTGTCCGCGGGTGAAAAGCAGATCTTCGCGATATCGGTGCTCGAGGCGCTTGCCAAAACATCTAGCCGCCAGTTGCCGATGATCGTTGATACACCGCTGGGCCGTTTGGACTCGCGTCATCGGAGCAAGCTTATTGAAGGCTACTTCCCAACCGCCAGTCATCAGATGATTGTCCTATCCACGGACACCGAGGTCGACGAGTCATTCTACGAGGATCTTGCGGCGGATATCTCTCGCGCTTATCGGCTCGAATACGATCCCCAAAAGGGCGCGACCCGGGCTAGTGAAGGATACTTCTGGAAGATAAGGGAGGCGGGCTGACATGTTTCCAACGCGCATACATTTGAGTAAGAAAACCTGGGACAAGCTGCAGTTTCTGCAGACCAAAATTCGCTTAACTCCGAACGTAACGGCACGGATTGCAATCGCACTGGCCCTCAAAGACACGCGCATTGCGTCCATTAACGAGAGCAAGCCCGAGCAAACCCACGTCATCAACCGGGACGTCTTATTTGGTGAGTATGAAAAAGCGTACGAAGCGTTGATTCGCCAATTTTGCGCCGAGCAGGAAGTTCAGAGTGACATTCAGGATGTGATTCGTTCGCTGATCGACAGCGGGCTGCATAAGCTTGGTCACTTAAAGAAGCTGTCTGACTTAAAGAGCATTTTTCCGTGTGTTTCAGTTTAGGGAGGGGCCGCCTCTTTTCATCCTGAGCGGGGATCTAGTGGAGTGTCTGGATAGTTCGTTTATTTTTTGAATATACTGCGTGCACTTTCATCATGAATTGAGCGCGTATATGGCCCGACCAGCAGCTCCATTTGTTTTAACGCTGACCGATGCCGAGTCTTGCAGGGCTGGCTGCGCATGACGTCGCTGCCGCAGAGCCTCGCCCAACGGGCGCGGATTCTGCTGCGACTGGCCGACGGCCAGACCCCCAAGGAGATCAGTGAGCAGCTGCACATCTCCGCGCCAGTGGTCTTCAAATGGCGCAAGCGCTATCAGGACGCCGGCCTGGAGGGGCTGAATGATCTGCCGCGCAGTGGGCAGCCGCGCAAGCTCGACGAGGCGAAGATCAAGGAAATTCTGACCCTGACGACCCAGCGGGTACCCCGTGAAGCCACCCACTGGAGCCTGCGGCTGATGGCCAAGTACGCCGGGGTCGCCGTCTGGCAAGTCGCCCAGGTGTGGGCGGCCGCCGACCTCAAGCCCCATCGGCTGAAAACCTTCAAGATCAGCAACGACCCGCATTTCGCCGACAAAGTGGTCGATGTGGTCGGGCTGTACCTGAATCCGCCTGACAACGCGCTGGTGCTGTCGGTGGACGAAAAAACACAGATCCAGGCGCTGGATCGCACCCAGCCCATGCTGCCGCTCAAGCCTGGGCAGATCGAACGGCGGACGCATGACTACAAGCGCCACGGCACGGCCAGTCTGTATGCCGCCTTTGACATCCTGACCGGCCAGGTCATCGGTCGCATCACCCAGCGACACCGGGCCAAGGAGTTCCTGGCCTTCCTGCAGCAGATCGACCGCAGCACCCCCGCCGAGCTGGATTTGCATGTGATTCTGGACAACAGCGCGACGCACAAGACCGCAGCCGTCAGGGCGTGGCTGGAAAAGCATCCCCGCTTCAAGCTGCACTTCACGCCGACCAGCGCCTCCTGGCTGAACGCCGTGGAGGGCTGGTTTGCGCAACTGGAACGACGGGCGATCTATCGGGACGCGTTCAGCAGTGTGGCGGATCTGCGAGCGGCCATCCGGCGTTTCATTGAGGCCCATAACGAACACTCAGCCAAGCCGTTTCGCTGGAACAAAACCGCCGAATCCATAATCAGCTCGGTACATCGGGCAAAGCTGGCCGCAATCAAACTGTAGTGGTCAACAATTCCCGGACACAGAATTGAGTTTTTCTTCCGCAACCGCCGGCGGTACGAAGCCGTTGTGCTGATGCGGCCTTATCCAGTTGTACCGCTGCATGAGGTAGCGGCCGATGTCCTGCTCGGCCAACGCTGTCGTCATGTAACCCACTGTCGGCACCCACTCCGTTTTCAGGCTACGAAACAGCCGCTCCATGGGCGAATTGTCGTAACAATTTCCCCTTCGGCTCATGCTCTGAATCATCCGATAGCGCCAGAGCCGTTGGCGGAAACCCCGGCTGCCATATTGGCTGCCCTGGTCGCTGTGAAACAGCACGCCTTGTGGTCTGCCACGCATCTCGTAAGCCCTGTCGAGCGCTTTGACGACCAGTTCCGCATCAGGCTTGGCGGACATCGCCCAACCCACCACTCTGCGGCTGTACAAGTCCAAGACCGCCGCCAGATAGCTCCATCGACCCTCTGCCCAGATATACGTGATGTCGCCACACCAGACCTTGTTTGGCGCAGCCACGGTGAACTTGCGATCAAGCACATTGGGAATGTCGGGGCGCTCGACCGTGGCCTTCTTGTACGCATGAGAACCGGGCTGTTTGCTGATCAGTCCTTGTTCCTTCATCAATCTTCTGACTCTGAAACGCCCGACGTTAACGCCTTCATCCCGCAGCATGGCAACCAGACTGCGACTGCCCGCTGAGCCACGACTTTGGTTGAACAGCTCGTTGACACGACTGCGTAGGTTCACTCGGCGGACATCGATATGACGCCGCCGGGCCAAGTGGGCGTAATAACAAGACCGGGGTAGCTCGAAGACTGAACACAACAGTTGAACAGGGTAGTGCTTTACCAACTGCCGAATCGACTTCAACGTCTGCGCCCGTGTTCCTCGGCCATCAAGAGCGCAGTGGCCTCCTTTAATATTTTCTTCTCAAGCTCCAGCCGGTTGATACGGGCCTGAAGCTCCTGAATGGTCTGCTGCTCCGGTGTGAGCGCCTTGGCAGTGGGCGTAACGCCCCCGCGCTCCAGCTGCAACTGGGTAACCCAGCGGCGCAATAAGCTCTCACCTACATCGAGAGATCTGGCGGCCTCGGGACAGCTGTAGCCTTGGTCGAGCACCAGGCTGGCAGCCTCTCGCTTGAAAGTCGGGGTGAAGGTACGTCGTTGTCTGCTCATCGAACACCTCTGTATGGCGAGCATTCTCGCCCTAAATGGGTGTCTGGGGTTAGTAGACCACTACACTGCCGAGCGTGCTCCAACCGGAGTTATCCTCATTAGCGGCCTGGAAGAGTGCTTGCGCCATCACATCGTCAATCAGGCGATTGAAGAGCGTGTCGACATCAACATGCTTCTCGAACAAGGCCACGTCATGGTCCTGTACCGCGTTGCGGATCTGCAGGACGGAATAGGTTGGTGTGGTCGTGTAGTAGTAGAAACCACCCACTGAAACGGCAACCAGCCCCAGAACGGACAGAAGTAACTTCCTTTTCATCAGGCTCCTCACAAGCATTTTTGGGGCTATCCAGTTTGTGATCGAAAACCAGCCAGCGCCGGCTTCACACGTCGGAGTTTGGCGTTATCTGTTCTGGCTGGCCAGTAAGCGGGATCTTTTTGTGTGATCAGCGCGCGACGCATCTACCTCTGCCGGTCTCGCCAGCCCCACAACCCAGTCGGTAAATAATCGGAGACACGATATTGATGCTGCCGAGCGTCAGCTCGGGGTCGACTCTGTCTTTCGTGACTGACCGCTCCTGGCCGGTCGCAGCCGAACAGCCCAGGCTCTACCCCCGTAAAAGGTCTACCGAATGCGCGCACCCTAGTGGGACTGTGAAACACAACAGGCTACGGTTTTTGGCAGTTGCCGTATCAGCACTCAAGAAAAAACTGATACTAGAATCGCCGGTGTAAATCCGGGAAGAGCAGTTGAGCGAACCATACTGGGAAGCCAGGATAAAGGTCGCGAGACTTGGGTGACGGCGCTTCTACCACCCCAAGCAGCAGCAACTCCTTGAGCTGATTGGCCGCCGTCTTATCGTGCAGGTTGAAGTACGCCTTGAAGTCGGCGCGCGATACCGGGTTCTACCCAGTTAACACGGACACTTTCGAGTAAGCTCATACCGAGCTGAAGGAGTGTTCATGAAGCGCAAGAAATACAGTCCCGAGTTCAAGCGGGAAGCCATCGAGTTGGTTCGTCGTTCAGGGGCGAGCTGTCGACAAGTGGCCCTGGAGATTGGTGTGGCTCCGAACCTGCTCACACGCTGGGTTCGAGAAGCACAGCCAGGCACAGAAAAGGCCTTTCCCGGAACCGGTAGTCCGCGAGATGAGGAGCTTGCCCGCCTCAAGCGTGAGTTGGCCCGGGTCACCAAGGAACGTGATTTTTTAAGAGACGCGGCAGCGTACTTTGCCAAGGAGTCATCGAGCGGTACACGGTGATCCAGCGCTGCCGCAACGAGTACCCGGTACGCCTGATGTGCCGTTGCCTGAAGGTTTCCGCCAGCGGCTACTATGCCTGGCAGGATCGCGAGCCAAGCTCACGTGCTCAAGAGAATGTGCGCCTGGTGAGGCGCATTCGTGAGATTCACGAAGACAGCCGTGGTGTCATCGGAGCACCACGCATGCACGAGGATCTGCGCGACGAGGGCGAAACCGTCAGCCTGAATCGCGTTGCTCGCCTGATGGCGGCTGAGCAAATTCAAGGCTGGCCACGCCGGAAGCGGCGTGGCTTTGGGAGAGTGGCCAGCAGCCGTCCAGCAGGCGTGAAAAACCTGCTGGAGCGCGACTTCACCGCGCAGGAACCAGAGCGCAAGTGGGTCACGGACATCACGGAAATCGCCACCCAGGAAGGCAAACTCTTTCTATGCGTGGTGCTCGACTTGTACAGCAAGCTGGTGATCGGTTGGTCGATGCACCACCGCCAGGATCGGCAGATGGTGATTCGAGCGGTGGAGATGGCGATCTGGCAGCGCCAGGGTGACTGGTCAGTGATCCTGCATTCGGATCGCGGCAGCCAATTCACCAGCGCCGACTACCAGCGCTTTCTGAATCGCAACACGCTGGTTTGCAGCATGAGTGCCGTCGGGCACTGCGGCGACAACGCTGCCTGTGAAGGCTTCTTCGGTCAGCTCAAACGGGAGCGCGTTGTCCATCAGTCATATCGAACTCGTGATGAAGCACGAGCGGATCTCTTCGACTACATCGAGCGGTTTCATAACCCACGAATGCGTCGTAGAGTCGCCCGGCAAGATCTGAAGTTTTCAGCCCTTTTCAAACCGTCCGTGGAAATGGGGTAGAACCCGAAACTCAATTCCCGCTTTTGCTAACAGCGGCAATCGCTGACCCGAACCAGTTGGAAATGGCGGTGCTGAACCTGGTCGTCAATGCGCGGGATGCGATGCCCAGTGGCGGTGTAATCACGATTGCCGCAGTGGAGCGGGAAATTTCCGATGCAGAAGACGGACTGAAGCCTGGGCGATACGTCTGTCTGCTGATCACGGACACTGGCACCGGGATGGATAGCGCAACGCTTCAGCGAGCCAAGGAGCCATTCTTCACGACCAAGGGCGCTGGTAAAGGTACCGGCCTAGGGCTTTCTATGGTTCATGGCCTCGCGGAGCAATCCGGGGGATGTCTTCACCTGAGAAGTGAACCCGGTCGGGGTACTACAGCCGAGCTTTGGCTACCGGCCGTGGACGCTCCAGCCACAGGCAACCCGGATGGCGCTGCACCCTCGTTGCAGGGCATGGAGCTGAAGGATCGATCCGTCCTGGTGGTTGATGACGACCCGCTGGTGCTACTCAGTACCACCGCGATGCTGGAGGATCTCGGGGCGACCGTTTCGCAGGCAAGCTCGGCGGAAGAGGCCGTCGCTGCGTTGAAAACAATGATCGTTGACCTGGTTATTACAGATCAGGTGATGCCGGGTATGACGGGGACACAGTTGGCTGAACAGCTGCGCTCCACACATCCCCGATTGCCTGTAATCCTCGCCTCGGGCTTCGCCGACAAAGCGGCTGAGGAGTTGGGATTCAGGTTGCCCAGGCTTTACAAGCCATTCGATCAGGAAACGTTGGCGCGTGTTTCGCTACAGGCACTATTCCTGCCTGCAGGGTGACTCACCTTGTCGTCAAATACTGGCAAACTTGCGCTTCGATTTTCGACAGGAGTCAGTCGATGTCTGCCAGCCCGGAGCTGTCCCCCGGTCTCATCGTCATTCACGGCAATCACCTCGAAGAGCTGCGCGCCCTGGCGGTGCAGTGGATGCGGCGCTATCCGTTGCAGCCCCTGGAGAACGAAGTCTTGCTGGTGCAGAGCAACGGCATTGCCCAGTGGCTCAAGCTGGCGCTGGCCGAGCGTGACGGCTGTGGCATCGCTGCCGCGCTGGATGTCGATCTGCCCGCCCGCTTTCTCTGGCAGGCGTATCGCAACGTACTCGGCAAGGACGCGATTCCGCAGCAATCTCCCTTGGACAAGGCGCCGCTGACCTGGCGTCTGATGCGGCTGTTGCCGGGCTTGCTGGCAGAAGAGGCCTTCGCTCCGTTGCGGCGCTTTCTCGCCGATGATCAGGACCTGCGCAAGCGCTACCAGCTGGCCGAACGCCTGGCTGATCTGTTCGACCAGTACCAGGTCTACCGCGCCGACTGGCTGGCGGACTGGGCCGCCGGACATGATCGCCTGCGCACCTCTCGCGGCGGTGAACGGGTTCTGCAAGGTGATTCGTGCTGGCAGCCCGCGCTCTGGCGCGCCTTGCTGGCGGACGTTGGCGAGCAGCATCTGGCCGAGAGCCGCGCCGGTGTGCATCCGCGTTTCGTCGCCCGCCTCGGCGAGCTTGATGCACCGCCGCCCGGCCTGCCCCGACGCATCACTGTTTTCGGTATTTCCTCGCTGCCGGCCCAGGTGCTCGAGGCGTTGGCAGCCATGGCGCGCTTCAGCCAGGTCATGCTCTACGTGCACAACCCCTGTCAGCACCACTGGGGGGATATCGTCGAAGACAAGGACCTGCTGCGTCACGAGTACCGTCGCCAGCAGCGCAAGGGCAGGCCGGGCGCGCAGATCGGTCTGTTCGAGCAGGAGGACATGCACCAGCACGGGCAGCCGCTGCTGGCAGCCTGGGGCAAGCAGGGGCGCGACTACATCAACCTGCTGGATCAGTACGACGAGCCGCAGCGCTACCGCGAGCAGTTCGAGCGCATCGACCTGTTCAGCCCGTCCAGTGAAAGCAACCTGCTTGGTCAACTGCAGAACGATATTCTCGATCTGCGTCCGTTGGCGGAGACTCGCAGCACCTGGCCTGCCGTCGACCCAGCCAGGGACCATTCGCTGCGTTTTCACATAGCCCACAGTGCCCAGCGCGAGGTGGAGATACTCCACGACCAGTTGCTGGCCAGCTTCAGCGAGGACGCCACGTTGCGACCGCGCGACGTGATCGTCATGGTGCCGGACGTCAACGCCTATGCACCGCATATCCAGGCCGTGTTCGGCCAGTTTGCCAGCGACGACCCGCGTTTCATCCCCTTCACCCTGGCCGACCAGGGCCTGCGCGGGAAGGAACCGATGATCATCGCACTGGAGCATTTGCTGCGCCTGCCGGAGAGCCGCTTCAGCGTAAGCGAGATCCTCGATCTGCTGGATGTCGCCGCGCTGCGTCAGCGCTTTGCCATCGCCGAGGATCAGTTGCCCACGTTACGCCGCTGGCTGGAGGGCGCCGGTGTGCGTTGGGGGCTGGATGCGAGCCAGCGACAATCGCTCGGCCTTGGCGAGAATCTGGAGCAGAACACCTGGCGCTTCGGTCTGCGGCGCATGCTGCTGGGCTATGCGGTGGGTGCAGCCGATGCCTTTGCCGGTATCGAACCCTATGACGAGATCGGCGGGCTGGATGCCGTACTGATCGGCCCGGTAACGCGACTGCTGGAAGCCCTCGAGCGACATGTGCAGCAACTGCGTGAACCCGCCACGCCTGCGCTGTGGGGCGAGCGCCTGCGCGGGTTGCTCGGCGACTTCTTCCAGGCGCAGAACGACCGCGAGGAGGTTCTGGTTACCCAACTGCTCGATGCGCTGGATGCCTGGCTGGAGCTTTGCGAGGCTGCCACGCTGGACGAAGCGCTGACCTTGCCGGTGGTACGCGAAGCCTGGCTTGGCGGGCTTGATCAGGGGCGGCTGAGCCAGCGTTTTCTCGCCGGTGCGGTGAGTTTCTGCACCCTGATGCCGATGCGCGCGATTCCATTCCGCCAGGTCTGTCTGCTGGGCATGAATGATGGCGACTACCCGCGCAGCCAGGCGCCGCTGGATTTCGATCTGATGGCGGGTGATTACCGACCCGGTGACCGTTCACGTCGCGAGGATGATCGCTATCTGCTGCTGGAAGCACTGCTGGCGGCGCGTGATCGTCTGTATATCAGCTGGGTAGGGCGCAGCATTCGCGACAACAGCGAGCGACCGCCGTCCGTGTTGGTCGGTCAGTTGCGCGACCATCTGGCCAGTGCCTGGACACTGGCGGGTGGCGGTGACCTGCTGCATGGCCTGACGACCGAGCACCCCTTGCAACCGTTCAGCCGACGTTACTTCGATGGCGATGCGCAGTTGTTCAGCTATGCCCGTGAATGGGCAGCGCTGCATGGCCAGGCTGCGGCGAGTGAGGATGCTGCACCCTTGTCTTCCTGGGAAGAGGGACGACAACTGACCCCCGAGTTGTTGCAGTCATTCCTGCGTGATCCGGTGAAGTGTTTCTTCACCCGCCGGCTGAAAGTTTTTCTCGATGAAGAAGAGCAGGCGCAGCTGGACAGTGAGCCATTTGCCCTCGATGGTCTGCAGCGCTACCAACTGCAGGAAGCCCTGCTCAAGGCGGCTGTGGCGACTGACGAAGATGTCGAGGAGGCGCTGAGGTCTGCAGCCGACCGCCTGCAACGCAGTGGCGTCCTGCCGTTGGCCGGTTTCGGCGAGCAGTATCGCAACACCTTGTTGGAGCCCTTGCCGGCACAGTTGCGGCGTTATCAGGGGCTCTGTCTGTGCTGGCCTACTCTCCTGGAATCGCCACAGCGTCTGCTGTTCAGTGCAGCCGGTGTTGAGCTTGACGGCTGGCTTGCCGGACTGCGGCAGAAGGCCGATGGCAGCCTGGCGCGGCTGGAGTTGTTGCCCGGTGCACTGCACAAGGACAAGAGCTGGAGGTGGCATCGCCTGCTGCGGCCTTACGTGCTGCATGTCATTGCCGCGGCCTGCGGTGTGCCGCTGACCACGCTGCTGGTCGGCGAGGATCGTAGCCTGGCTTTCGATCCCGTACCGGCCGAGCATGCCGCTGCTGTGCTGGCGGCGTGGCTGGAGGCCTGGAATGCCGGTATGCAGACGCCTCTGCCGGTGGCCTTGAAGACCTCGTTGGCCTGGTTGCAGGACAACAACGAGGAGAAAGCGCGCAGCGTTTATGAGGGCGGCTACAACCTCACCGGAGAAGTCCGGGGCAGCGCCAGTCTGGCGCGGCAGTTCCCCGATTACTCGGCGCTCACTGCTGATGGCCAGTTCCCCGCCTGGAGCGAGCGGCTCTACCAGCCACTGCTCGACAGCCAACCGCAAGCGCTCGAGGAGGTTGCAGCATGAGTCAACAGCGACCTCTGGCCCTGACGTTCCCCTTGCACGGCAGTCGTCTGATCGAGGCCAGTGCCGGAACGGGCAAGACCTTCACCATTTCCGCACTTTACCTGCGCTTGATCCTCGGTCATGGAGGTGATGCTGCGTTTCGCGAGGCGCTGCTGCCGCCACAGATTCTGGTGGTGACGTTCACTGATGCGGCCACGCGTGAACTGCGCGACCGGATTCGTGCGCGTCTGGTCGAGGCCGCAAGCGTATTCCGCGGCGATGCTCAGGGTGACGAGCTGCTACGTGAGCTGCGCGGGGATTTCGCGCAAACGCAGTGGGACGAGTGCGCCCGCCGCCTCGAGCTGGCCGCGCAGTGGATGGACGAGGCGGCCGTGTCCACCATCCACGGCTGGTGCCAGCGCATGCTGCGAGAGCATGCCTTCGACAGTGGCAGCCTTTTCAGCCAGACCCTGGAGACCGATCACAGCGAGCTGCTGGCCGAAGTGGTGCGTGATTACTGGCGGCAGCACTGTTATCCGTTGCAGGACACTGCACTGCAATGGGTTGCGAACGTCTGGGGAACACCCAACGGGCTTGGGGTGAAGCTACGACCATTGCTGGGGGAGGAGGGTGAGATTGCGTCCTCGTCACTGGGCGAGTTGCTCAACGGCGCATTGCATCAGCGCGAGCAGGCGCTTGCCGAACTCAAATCTCCCTGGCGGGCATGGGCCGACGAGCTGCAGCAGTTGCTGGATGCCGCCGTGGCGGCCAAGCAGGTAGACGGCAAGAAAATCCAGGCGCGCTTCTATAACCCCTGGCTGGCAAGGTTGCGCGAGTGGGCCAGCAGCGAAGAGCCGCGTCTCGACCTGGGGACAGGGTTCACTCGTCTGACCCCCGATGGCCTGGCCGAAGCCTGGAAGGGTGAGCCACCTGGTCATCCTGCCCTGGAAGCCATGGCATTGCTCAAGGCGCAGCTTGATGCGCTGCCTGACCCTGCTGATGCGGCTTTGCGCCATGCCGCAGCCTGGGTACGCCAGCGCTTCGACTGGGAGAAACGCCAGCGTGCGGAGATGGGCTTCGACGACATGCTGGTGCGCCTGGATGCAGCCCTGCAAGGCAGCAATGGCCCGCGCCTTGCCGAGGTGATCCGTCGTCAGTTCCCGGTGGCGATGATCGATGAATTCCAGGACACCGACCCGCTGCAGTACCGCATCTTCGATACGCTCTACGAGGTCGAGGTCAATCGCGACGACTGCGGCCTGTTTATGATCGGTGACCCCAAACAGGCCATCTATTCCTTCCGTGGTGCCGACATCCACACCTACCTGCGTGCACGTCGGGCGACAGCCGGCCGGCATTACAACCTGGAGAAGAACTTCCGCTCCAGCCAGGCGATGGTCGATGCCGTCAACGGCGTTTTCCTGCGTGCCGAGCAGCGCGAGGGTGGAGAAGGGGCGTTCCTGCTGCGTGACGATCTGCCGTTCATCGAAGTCGGGGCGCAAGGTCGACGCGAGGTCTGGAGTGTCGACGGCCAGGCGCAGCCAGCACTGACCGTGTGGCAACTGGCGAGCGATGAGCCGGTTGCCAAGGGCGCCTATCTGGAAGCCATGGCGGCCGGTGCCGCCAGCGAGATCGTGCGTCTGCTGGATCTGGGACAACGAGGTCAGGCCGGTTTTGGCAAAGAGGGGGCATTGAGGGCTCTGCGGCCCAGCGATATTGCAGTTCTGGTGCGCGACTTCAATGAAGCGCAGGCTATTCGCGGCGAGCTGGCCGCGCGTGGTGTGCGCAGCGTCTACCTCTCCGACAAGGATTCGGTATTCGCCGCCCAGGAAGCGCGTGACCTGCTGCTGTGGCTGCGTGCCTGTGCCGAGCCGGATCAGGATCGCCCCCTGCGTGCGGCGCTGGCCAGTGCGACGCTGGGGCTGGAGCTGGCCGATCTGGAGCAGCTCAACCTCGACGAGCGCACCTGGGAGCGCCGCGTCATGCAGTTCCGCGACTACCGCCAGCGCTGGCAGCGGCAGGGCGTGCTGCCGATGCTGCGTCAGCTGCTGCAGGACTTCGACCTGCCGCAACGGCTGATGGGGCGTGACGACGGCGAGCGCGTGCTGACCAACCTTCTGCACCTGGCCGAACTGCTGCAACAGGCCGCCGCCGAGCTCGATGGCGAGCTGGCGCTGATTCGTCACCTGGGCGAGCTGCTGGCCGGCGCGGGGCAGGCAGCCGATGAGCAGGTATTGCGTCTGGAGAGTGACGAGGCTCTGGTGCGTGTGGTGACCATTCACAAATCCAAGGGCCTGGAGTATCCCCTGGTTTTCCTGCCATTCATCTGCGCCTTCCGCCCGGTGGATGACAAGAAATCGCTGCAGATTCATGACGGCGAACGTCGCCGGCTGGTCCTCAAGGCCGATCAGGACAGTCTGCAGCGCGCCGAGCGTGAGCGCCTGGGCGAAGACTTGCGCCTGCTCTATGTGGCCCTGACCCGCGCTCGCCATGCCTGCTGGTTGGGGGTGGCGGATCTGAAGATCGGCAACGGCAAGAAGTCGCGCCTGCATGAGTCGGCGCTGGGTTACCTGCTGGGGGGCGGTGTATCGCTGGCCTCGAGCAAACAGCTCGAAACCTGGCTGGAACCTTTTTCTGCGGGACTGGAAAGTGTCGTGGCGCCAGTGCCACCGGCCAGCGAGCAGCGCTACTGCGTGATCGAGGATGGCCAGTTCGAGCCGCGCTGGCGTACACCTGTCCGACGCGCAGCCGAACATTGGTGGATTGCCTCCTACAGTGCATTGCGCCTGGACGAGGACGCACCTGGCCAGGTCAGTCGCCACGAGGACGCAGCACCCGACAGTCCGGCGATGCAGAACGCCATCGACGATGAGGATCCGTCGCTGGCTCTGACCCCACTACCGGCATCCGCTCAGGGGTTGCATCGTTTCCCGCGCGGTCCCAATCCGGGCACCTTCCTGCACGGTTTGCTGGAAATGGCGGCGCAGGAAGGTTTTGCGAACCTGGCACAGGACCCGCCAAGGCTGCGCGAGGCGCTGGCCAGGCGTTGTCAGCGGCGCGGTCTGGAAAGCTGGATCGATCCCTTGCAGCAGTGGCTGCTGGGGTTGCTGACCCAGCCGCTCGCGCTGAATGCGGAGGCTGTCGTGCTGACGCAACTGACGCAGTACCAACCGGAACTGGAGTTCTGGTTCGAAGCGCGCGGCGTGGACGTCAGGTTGCTGGATCAGTCGGTGCAGCAGCACGAGTTGCCGGGTATCGCCAGGCAGCCGCTGCGCGCCGACACCCTCAACGGCATGTTCAAGGGTTTCATCGATCTGGTCTTCGAGCATCAGGGGCGTTACTACGTGGCGGATTACAAGTCCAACTGGCTGGGCAGCGACGACAGCGCCTACACCCGTGAAGCGATGGAAGCTGCCATCGCCAGCCATCGCTATGACCTGCAATACGTACTTTATGTACTGGCGCTGCATCGCCAACTGCGTCTGCGTCTGCCGGACTACGACTATGACCGGCACGTCGGGGGCGCGCTCTACCTGTTCCTGCGCGCACCGCAGCGGGGCTCTTATTTGGCGCGGCCGCCTCGTCAGCTGATCGAGCGGCTGGATGCGCTGTTTCTGGGTGAAGCCGGGGAGGGCGCAGCATGAGTACGATGCTTGCGCCGGCGCTGTGTGACCGCGCCGAACTCTTCGCCCTGCTCTCTACATGGAGTGACCGTGGCTGGCTGCGTGAGCTGGATCGCGCGCTGGCGCAGTTGTTCGCCGAGCTGGACCCGGAGGCCTCGCCCTTGCTGTTGCTTGGCGCCGCATTGGCCAGCCACCAGTTGGGCCAGGGACATGTCTGCCTGGATTTGGCCGCCACGCTGGACAATCCGGATTTCGCCCTGTCCATGCCGCCGGAGGGCGAGGACGCGCAAGAAGCGATGATCCTGCCGTCGCAGGTGCTGGCCGGAATCGACCTGGATTCCTGGCTGGGCGCCTGTGCCGGCAGCTTGCTGCTGGAATCCGCGGGCGCGCCTCTGGTCCTCAGTGGCGCTCGTCTATATATGAGGCGCTACTGGGACTATGAGCGTCAGGTAGCCGGCCATATCGCCCAGCGCCTGCGGACAGGGGCCGCAGCCCCGAGCGATCTGGCCACGCGCCTGGCTTCACTTTTCCCTGACGCTCTGGTGGTGGACGGTCAGCGCCAGACTGATTGGCAGAAGCTGGCATGTGCCATGGCTGCCCAGGGACGCTTCACGCTGATCACTGGCGGGCCTGGAACCGGCAAGACGACCACGGTGGTGCGTCTTCTGGCGTTATTGCAGGAAGCCGCCATGGCTGTCGGTGAGCCGCTGCGCCTTAGCCTGGCGGCGCCTACCGGCAAGGCTGCCGCGCGGCTTACCGAATCGATCGGTGCGCAAGTGCAATCCCTGGCGCTGGACGAGCGCGTGCGTGAGCAGATTCCGACGCTGGTGACGACACTGCATCGCTTGTTGGGAAGTCGTCCTGGCAGTCGTCATTTCCGTCACGATGCTGCCAACCCTTTACCTCTGGATGTGCTGGTGGTGGACGAAGCGTCGATGATCGACCTCGAAATGATGTCCAGCCTGCTGGACGCACTACCATCGCATGCGCGTTTGATTGTGCTGGGCGACAAGGATCAGCTCGCGTCCGTTGAGGCCGGTGCGGTATTGGGCGATCTCTGTCGAGAGGCGGAAAGCGGTGGCTATAGCGCTACAACGAGAACCTGGCTGGAAAGTCAGACCGGTGAGCGACTTGACGATCCGACGCTGGTGCCCGGTGACAAAGCTCTGGCGCAGCATATCGTCATGCTGCGTCACTCACGCCGCTTCGGCAGTGGGTCGGGTATCGGGCGCTTGGCGCGTTCGGTGAACCAGGGCGATGCGCAGGCGGCTCGTGGGACCCTGGCCGCAGGAGCGGATGATCTGCATGTTCTGCGTCTAACTGGTGAGCAGGATCGTGCGCTGCAGCGACTGCTGATAGATGGGCGAGGCGGTAGCGAGCCTCATCCTCAGGGATACGCGCGCTATCTGCAGGTGATGCAGATGGAGCGTCCTGCCCTCGAAGCCGATTCCCAGGCCTGGGATGGATGGGCCAGTAATGTTCTGGCGGCATTCGATCAGTTCCGGTTGCTGTGCGCTGTGCGCAAGGGGCCCTGGGGTGTTGAGGCGCTCAATGAGCGTATCGCTCAGGCGCTGGTACATCGTGGCCTGCTCGAACAGGCTCATGGCTGGTACGAAGGTCGCCCCGTGCTGGTGACGCGTAATGATTACAGCCTCGGCTTGATGAATGGCGATATCGGTATCGCTCTGCGCCTGCCGGAGCCGCCCGATTTCCCGGGCGCGCCTGTACGGCAGGTGTTGCGCGTGGTGTTTCCACGGAATGATGGCAGCGGCGCCTTGCGCCATATCCTGCCCAGCCGTCTGAGTGCAATGGAGACGGTTTTCGCCATGACCGTGCACAAGTCGCAGGGGTCGGAGTTCGCCCATTGCGCGCTGATTCTGCCCGATAGCCTCAATCCTGTGCTGACCAAGGAACTGGTCTATACCGGCATCACTCGGGCCCGCCACTGGTTCAGCTTGATTGAAAGCCGAGCAGGCATCTTCGAGCAAGCTGTACAGCGACGTGTGGAACGGCGTAGCGGTCTGCGTGAGGCGCTCGAAGCGCTGTGAGTAATGAAACTGCAATTAAAGCTTGACGCGCATTCTGCTGGATGTAGAATGCGCGCCACTTCAGTGATGAAGCGCTTCAAAAACTTCTTGTTAATCAATAAGTTAAGTTAAATGAAGGGTTTGCAAAGCTGGATCTGGCGTGTAGAATGCGCGCCGGCCGACAGGGTGGTGGTTTGATCCTGTTGGTGGTTCGGTCGAATGGATCGAAAGCGGTAGAAAAGAGGTGGTTGACAGCGGTTTTGAACGCTGTAGAATGCGCATCCCGCTGGAGAGAAGAAGTTCTGATCGAAAGCGCAAGTGGTTGAGTAGAAAGAAGTTTCCTCGGAAACAAGATCGAAAAACAGCTTGACAGATTGAAAGGCTGCTGTAGAATGCGCGGCCTCGGTTGAGACGAAAGGCTTGACCAACTGCTCTTTAACAACTGAATCAAGCAATTCGTGTGGGTGCTTGTGAGGTAAGACTGATAGTCGACTGATTATCAGCATCACAAGTAACACTCGTGAATTCGAGAGTTTATTTGCGATTGCTGAGCCAAGTTTAGGGTTTTCTCAAAACCCAAGCAGTATTGAACTGAAGAGTTTGATCATGGCTCAGATTGAACGCTGGCGGCAGGCCTAACACATGCAAGTCGAGCGGATGAAGGGAGCTTGCTCCTGGATTTAGCGGCGGACGGGTGAGTAATGCCTAGGAATCTGCCTGGTAGTGGGGGATAACGTTCCGAAAGGAACGCTAATACCGCGTACGTCCTACGGGAGAAAGCAGGGGACCTTCGGGCCTTGCGCTATCAGATGAGCCTAGGTCGGATTAGCTAGTTGGTGAGGTAATGGCTCACCAAGGCGACGATCCGTAACTGGTCTGAGAGGATGATCAGTCACACTGGAACTGAGACACGGTCCAGACTCCTACGGGAGGCAGCAGTGGGGAATATTGGACAATGGGCGAAAGCCTGATCCAGCCATGCCGCGTGTGTGAAGAAGGTCTTCGGATTGTAAAGCACTTTAAGTTGGGAGGAAGGGTTGTACGTTAATACCGTGCAATTTTGACGTTACCGACAGAATAAGCACCGGCTAACTTCGTGCCAGCAGCCGCGGTAATACGAAGGGTGCAAGCGTTAATCGGAATTACTGGGCGTAAAGCGCGCGTAGGTGGTTCAGTAAGTTGGAAGTGAAATCCCCGGGCTCAACCTGGGAACTGCTTTCAAAACTGCTGAGCTAGAGTACGGTAGAGGGTAGTGGAATTTCCTGTGTAGCGGTGAAATGCGTAGATATAGGAAGGAACACCAGTGGCGAAGGCGACTACCTGGACTGATACTGACACTGAGGTGCGAAAGCGTGGGGAGCAAACAGGATTAGATACCCTGGTAGTCCACGCCGTAAACGATGTCAACTAGCCGTTGGGATCCTTGAGATCTTAGTGGCGCAGCTAACGCATTAAGTTGACCGCCTGGGGAGTACGGCCGCAAGGTTAAAACTCAAATGAATTGACGGGGGCCCGCACAAGCGGTGGAGCATGTGGTTTAATTCGAAGCAACGCGAAGAACCTTACCTGGCCTTGACATGCTGAGAACTTTCCAGAGATGGATTGGTGCCTTCGGGAGCTCAGACACAGGTGCTGCATGGCTGTCGTCAGCTCGTGTCGTGAGATGTTGGGTTAAGTCCCGTAACGAGCGCAACCCTTGTCCTTAGTTACCAGCACCTCGGGTGGGCACTCTAAGGAGACTGCCGGTGACAAACCGGAGGAAGGTGGGGATGACGTCAAGTCATCATGGCCCTTACGGCCAGGGCTACACACGTGCTACAATGGTCGGTACAAAGGGTTGCCAAGCCGCGAGGTGGAGCTAATCCCATAAAACCGATCGTAGTCCGGATCGCAGTCTGCAACTCGACTGCGTGAAGTCGGAATCGCTAGTAATCGTGAATCAGAATGTCACGGTGAATACGTTCCCGGGCCTTGTACACACCGCCCGTCACACCATGGGAGTGGGTTGCTCCAGAAGTAGCTAGTCTAACCTTCGGGGGGACGGTTACCACGGAGTGATTCATGACTGGGGTGAAGTCGTAACAAGGTAGCCGTAGGGGAACCTGCGGCTGGATCACCTCCTTAATCGAAGACATCAGCTTCTTCATAAGTTCCCACACGAATTGCTTGATTCACTGTAGAAGACGATGCTGTAACGCGGCGACCCTGTTATAGGTCTGTAGCTCAGTTGGTTAGAGCGCACCCCTGATAAGGGTGAGGTCGGCAGTTCAAATCTGCCCAGACCTACCAATTCAGGTGCAGATGCTTACGGGGCCATAGCTCAGCTGGGAGAGCGCCTGCTTTGCACGCAGGAGGTCAGCGGTTCGATCCCGCTTGGCTCCACCATTACAGCATGATCGTAGAGAGTTCAGAAATGAGCGCTTCAGGGTTGCCTGTTGAGTGCTGATTTCTGGTCTTTTGACCGGTACTCGTTCTTTAAAAATTTGGATATGTGATAGAAGTGACTAACGACGTGTTTCACTGCACGTTGTTAATCAAGGCAAAATTTGTAGTTCTCAAGACGCAAATTTTCGGCGAATGTCGTCTTCACGATTGAGACAGTAACCAGATTGCTTGGGGTTATATGGTCAAGTGAAGAAGCGCATACGGTGGATGCCTTGGCAGTCAGAGGCGATGAAAGACGTGGTAGCCTGCGAAAAGCTTTGGGGAGTCGGCAAACAGACTGTGATCCAGAGATCTCTGAATGGGGGAACCCACCTAGGATAACCTAGGTATCTTGTACTGAATCCATAGGTGCAAGAGGCGAACCAGGGGAACTGAAACATCTAAGTACCCTGAGGAAAAGAAATCAACCGAGATTCCCTAAGTAGTGGCGAGCGAACGGGGACTAGCCCTTAAGTTGATTTGAGTGTAGTGGAAGGCTCTGGAAAGTGCCGCCGTAGTGGGTGATAGCCCCGTACACGAAACGCTCTTATCAATGAAATCGAGTAGGACGGGGCACGAGAAACCTTGTCTGAACATGGGGGGACCATCCTCCAAGGCTAAATACTACTGACTGACCGATAGTGAACCAGTACCGTGAGGGAAAGGCGAAAAGAACCCCGGAGAGGGGAGTGAAATAGAACCTGAAACCGTATGCGTACAAGCAGTGGGAGCCCACTTTGTTGGGTGACTGCGTACCTTTTGTATAATGGGTCAGCGACTTATATTCAGTGGCGAGCTTAACCGAATAGGGGAGGCGTAGCGAAAGCGAGTCTTAATAGGGCGCTTTAGTCGCTGGGTATAGACCCGAAACCGGGCGATCTATCCATGGGCAGGTTGAAGGTTAGGTAACACTGACTGGAGGACCGAACCGACTACCGTTGAAAAGTTAGCGGATGACCTGTGGATCGGAGTGAAAGGCTAATCAAGCTCGGAGATAGCTGGTTCTCCTCGAAAGCTATTTAGGTAGCGCCTCGTGTATCACTGCTGGGGGTAGAGCACTGTTTCGGCTAGGGGGTCATCCCGACTTACCAAACCGATGCAAACTCCGAATACCAGCAAGTGTCAGCACGGGAGACACACGGCGGGTGCTAACGTCCGTCGTGAAAAGGGAAACAACCCAGACCGTCAGCTAAGGTCCCAAAGTTATGGTTAAGTGGGAAACGATGTGGGAAGGCTTAGACAGCTAGGAGGTTGGCTTAGAAGCAGCCATCCTTTAAAGAAAGCGTAATAGCTCACTAGTCGAGTCGGCCTGCGCGGAAGATGTAACGGGGCTCAAACCATACACCGAAGCTACGGGTTCACACTTTGTGTGAGCGGTAGAGGAGCGTTCTGTAAGCCTGTGAAGGTGAGTTGAGAAGCTTGCTGGAGGTATCAGAAGTGCGAATGCTGACATGAGTAACGACAATGCGAGTGAAAAACTCGCACGCCGAAAGACCAAGGTTTCCTGCGCAACGTTAATCGACGCAGGGTTAGTCGGCCCCTAAGGCGAGGCAGAAATGCGTAGTCGATGGGAAACGGGTTAATATTCCCGTACTTCTAGTTACTGCGATGGAGGGACGGAGAAGGCTAGGCCAGCACGGCGTTGGTTGTCCGTGTTTAAGGTTGTAGGCTGGTTTCTTAGGTAAATCCGGGAGATCAAGGCCGAGAGCTGATGACGAGCGTTCTTTTAGAATGCGAAGTGGTTGATGCCATGCTTCCAGGAAAAGCTTCTAAGCTTCAGGTAACTAGGAACCGTACCCCAAACCGACACAGGTGGTTAGGTAGAGAATACCAAGGCGCTTGAGAGAACTCGGGTGAAGGAACTAGGCAAAATGGCACCGTAACTTCGGGAGAAGGTGCGCCGGTGAGGGTGAAGTATTTACTACGTAAGCCCATGCCGGTCGAAGATACCAGGCCGCTGCGACTGTTTATTAAAAACACAGCACTCTGCAAACACGAAAGTGGACGTATAGGGTGTGACGCCTGCCCGGTGCCGGAAGGTTAATTGATGGGGTTAGCGCAAGCGAAGCTCTTGATCGAAGCCCCGGTAAACGGCGGCCGTAACTATAACGGTCCTAAGGTAGCGAAATTCCTTGTCGGGTAAGTTCCGACCTGCACGAATGGCGTAACGATGGCGGCGCTGTCTCCACCCGAGACTCAGTGAAATTGAAATCGCTGTGAAGATGCAGTGTATCCGCGGCTAGACGGAAAGACCCCGTGAACCTTTACTATAGCTTTGCACTGGACTTTGAGCTTGCTTGTGTAGGATAGGTGGGAGGCTTTGAAGTGGGGACGCCAGTTCTCATGGAGCCATCCTTGAAATACCACCCTGGCAACCTTGAGGTTCTAACTCTGGTCCGTCATCCGGATCGAGGACAGTGTATGGTGGGTAGTTTGACTGGGGCGGTCTCCTCCCAAAGAGTAACGGAGGAGTACGAAGGTGCGCTCAGACCGGTCGGAAATCGGTCGTAGAGTATAAAGGCAAAAGCGCGCTTGACTGCGAGACAGACACGTCGAGCAGGTACGAAAGTAGGTCTTAGTGATCCGGTGGTTCTGTATGGAAGGGCCATCGCTCAACGGATAAAAGGTACTCCGGGGATAACAGGCTGATACCGCCCAAGAGTTCATATCGACGGCGGTGTTTGGCACCTCGATGTCGGCTCATCACATCCTGGGGCTGAAGCCGGTCCCAAGGGTATGGCTGTTCGCCATTTAAAGTGGTACGCGAGCTGGGTTTAGAACGTCGTGAGACAGTTCGGTCCCTATCTGCCGTGGACGTTTGAGATTTGAGAGGGGCTGACCTTAGTACGAGAGGACCGGGTTGGACGAACCTCTGGTGTTCCGGTTGTCACGCCAGTGGCATTGCCGGGTAGCTATGTTCGGAAGAGATAACCGCTGAAAGCATCTAAGCGGGAAACTTGCCTCAAGATGAGATCTCACTGGAGCCTTGAGCTCCCTAAAGGGCCGTCGAAGACTACGACGTTGATAGGTTGGGTGTGTAAGCGCTGTGAGGCGTTGAGCTAACCAATACTAATTGCCCGTGAGGCTTGACCATATAACACCCAAACAATCTGCCCTCAAAGCAGAGGGTGTCGATGGTGAAGTCGACAGAAAGCCGAAAATTTGCGAGAGCTACAAGCCTCTATCACGTATCCAAGGGATAGCGTCCATGACGACATCCCAACCGAATTGCTTGACGACCATAGAGCGTTGGAACCACCTGATCCCATCCCGAACTCAGAAGTGAAACGACGCATCGCCGATGGTAGTGTGGTGCTTCACCATGTGAGAGTAGGTCATCGTCAAGCTCCTATACGAACGCCCAGTTTGCTAACGCAGACTGGGCGTTCTTCTATCTGCGCAAAAAATGGCGCGTGACGGTGAGATCCCGGAGTGCCGGCCAAATCCTCGTCAAACTCCTATACGAAACCCCAGATCTCCAAAGCGGTCTGGGGTTTCTTCTTTTCCGCGCCGAAAAAACCGGCGCATGCAGCACTGTCTACGGAGAGGCGCGTTGCCAGGCGTCAACGAAAAGGCCACCGCGAGGGTGGCCTTTGCGTCTCTGAGCGCGGTCAGTCGCCGCGGTATTCGCAGCCACTGGTGCAGGTTTCGTGGATGCGTACGCGGGACAGCTCCGGGAGCAGCGGCTTGACCTGTTGCCAGATCCACTTGGCGAGCACTTCGCTGGTTGGGTTTTCCAGGCCGGGGATTTCGTTCAGATAGTTGTGATCGAGTTGTTCGTAGATTGGCTTGAAGATCGCCTTGATCTCGGAGAAGTCGCGAATCCAGCCGGTATGGGGATCGACATCACCTTCGATATAGATCGCGACCCGGAAGGAGTGACCGTGCAGACGGCCGCACTTGTGGCCTGCCGGTACGTGGGGAAGGCGATGGGCCGCCTCGAAGATGAACTCTTTGAACAATTCCACTGAACAGCGCTCGCGTAGATGATTCCGCCTGATTGGCGTTGAGCGGTGCAGTTTATCAGCTCTGTAGATAGATGCCTGATCACATCCGCTCTACGTTGAGCGTGCCCATCAAAGTGGTTGCAGGCGTTCAGCCAGACGGCCGTTTTCGACTAGCTCGAGAAATTCATCACCGAGTCGCGCGCTCTCTGCCATGGCCTGACGCCAATAGCGCTCGCGGCCATCGTCGTTGCCCAGGTAGCGTTTGAAGTCGGTGCGATCCGGCAGTTTGCCGTGCGGCAGGCGCGCCAGATACTCCCGCGAAGGGGCGATTAGCACGGCATTCTGCAGGCGAGTACGGTCGCCACGGCGCCACGGCATGGTCTTGTCGAACCAGCCTGGAATCACGCGATCGGTGAAGTGCGGGTAGAGGACGATATCGTCGCCGCCGTAGGGCAGATCAAGATGGTAGTCGAGCAGGCCGCCATCACGATAAGCGCCTGGCTCCAAGCCAGGTATCTCGCGAATCGCCTCCATCACCATGGGAATCGAGCCCGATGCGAGCAAGGCGTGACGCAGGTTCTCCGCGGTCAGGGTATGGAAGTGTGAGCGGAAGTCTCTGAGTTCCCCGAACGGTGGGGTTTGCCGTGCGTCGTGCAGTATGACCCGGTCAAAATGACGCCCCAGGCGCTGGCGGGCCAACAGGTTGTTGCCGATCACCGATGACAGGCCGAGGCTCAGTTTTCCGCGATGATCGTGCTGCAGCAGGCCATGGCTTTTCACCACGACGATATGCAAGCGATAGTGCGGGTTGGCGATGATGGCTTCGTCCTGGTCGGCGAGCAGTTCGGCGAGCATCTGCCTGCAACTGCGCGATACCTCTGCCATGGTCACGCGCCTGGCGAATCGCTGAGAGGTATACAGCTCGCCGAGTCGACGAATTCCTTCGGCTGGATCCGGCAGGCAGGCGCTGGCAAAGCGCCAGGAGCCGATGGAGGCGCCGACCAGAGCGCGCTCACGCGGAGCTCGGGGCAGCCAGTCACCGAACAGCGCGAGATCCAGACCCTGAATGCCGATGCCTTTGGGGCCGCCAGCCGCGCCCGGCAGAATGCCGACATCCGCCGGGCTCAGGCCATTCTGGCGAATTCGCGCCAAGGCTTTGGGGCCCGCCTTCAATGTCAGGGCAGGGGACTTGATGTGGATCGTGCTCATCGATGGCTCCTTTCGAACAGGCGATTATAGAGCGCTGATGGAGCAGGCCAAGCGACTTCACGTCGTGAATGACGCAGGTGAATTCAGCTTGAATTAAGTGCTCGGGACTAGAGTGGCAGTCACTGAACTACTGCTGGAGAATTCCATGAAACGACTGCTCACGCTTGCAACGCTTGCCACTCTCGTCAGCGCCGCTACCATGGCTCAGGCGCGCGATCTCGGCCCGGACGAGGCCTTGCGCCTGCGTGACGCCGGAACCATCAAGTCTTTCGAACAGCTCAATGAAGCGGCTCTGGCTCAGCACCCGGGGGCACGCATCGAGGAAACCGAGCTGGAAGATGAATACGGCCGCTATATCTATCAGATCGAGCTGCGCGACGCTCAAGGCGTGCAATGGGACCTGGAGCTGGATGCCAGTACCGGGGAAATTCTCAAGAACCACCAGGACGATTGATGAAGTTTCGTCGTACCTTCACGCTGTTGCTGCTTCTGGCCTGCGGCTTTGCCATTGGGCCTGGCGCTGCGCGTGACCTCGACCAGGATGAGGCCCTGCGTTTGCGCCGCGAGGGCGTCATCATGCCCTTTGAGCAGTTGATGCATCACGTCGGCAATGCCTATCCCGGCTCTACTTTGCTCGAAGCGGAGTTGGAGGAGGAAGACGGAGTGCTGGTTTATGAAGTCGAGATCCTGACCACTTCGGGCGTGGTGCGTGAAATCGAACTGGATGCCCGCAACGGCAATATTCTGAAGGATGAGGAAGACGACTGATGCGCCTGTTGCTGGTGGAAGACAATGTCCCTCTGGCCGATGAGCTGACTGCGAGCCTGACTCGCCAGGGCTACGCCGTGGACTGGCTGGCCGATGGACGTGACGCGGCCTATCAGGGGGCGAGCGAGCCGTATGACCTGATCATTCTCGACCTGGGCCTGCCGGGTAAGCCGGGCCTCGAGGTGCTGCAGGAATGGCGCGCCGGCGGCCTGGCGACACCGGTGCTGGTACTGACGGCGCGTGGTTCCTGGGCCGAGCGCATCGAGGGTCTCAAGACCGGTGCCGACGATTACCTGACCAAACCCTTCCATCCCGAAGAGCTGGCACTGCGCATACAGGCGCTGTTGCGTCGTGCCCATGGCCTGGCCAACCAGCCGCAACTGGAGGCTGCCGGTCTGCAACTGGATGAAAGCCGTCAATGCGTGACGTCTGGTGGTGAGGCCGTCGACCTGACCGCTGCCGAGTTTCGTTTGCTGCGTTATTTCATGCTGCACCCGGGGCAGATCCTCTCCAAGAGTCATCTCGCCGACCATCTATACGACGGGGAGACCGAGCGCGACTCCAATGTCATCGAAGTACACGTCAATCGGCTGCGCGGCAAGCTCGGACGCAACGTGATCGAGACGCGCCGCGGGCAAGGCTATCGCTTTACCGGAGAGCAGGGTTGAGGTCCATTCAGCGCCGGCTCGGTATCGGCCTGGCCGCGACGCTGTTGCTGGTCGGATTGGTTCTGGCACAGGCCAGCCTCTGGGTATTCGATCGTGGTCTGCGCGCCTATCTGGAAGAAGATCTGCGCGACGAGGCGCAAGGACTGCTGGCGGCGCTGGTGCGTGGGCCTTCGGGCATACAGCTGGATGAGCGACGCCTTGACCCTTCTTTTCAGCGGCAATTTTCCGGGCATTACTTCCGTATCGATTTTTCCGACCGTAGCTGGCGTTCGCGCTCGCTGTGGGATCGTGAGCTGCTCAGACCCGATGGTACCGGCATGCAGGCTGAGCTGGGCGATGGTCCGCAAGGCCAGTTGTTGCTGATCTACCGAGCCGATTACCGCCGCTATGGCGAGAATCTCTCGATCAGCGTGGCGCAGGACTACGAGCCGATACTGCAGAGCTTTCGCCGCATGCAGTGGGTGGGCCTGGGGCTGGGCGGTGCCGCACTGTTGCTGATACTGATTGCCCAGCGCTACACCGTGCGCCGCGCGCTACGCCCGCTGGAGCAGGTGCGCCAGCAGATCGCGCAGTTGCAGCAGGGGCGGCGTACCGATCTGGATGCCGAGGTGCCGGAGGAGCTGGAACCGCTGGTCGCACAGATCAACCACCTGTTGGCGCATACAGAGGACACCCTCAAGCGTTCGCGTAATGCACTGGGGAACCTTGGTCATGCGCTCAAGACACCGCTGGCAGTGCTGATCAGTCTGGCCGGACGGGAGGAGATGGCCACACATCCGGAGTTGCGCGCGAGCATGCGCGAGCAACTGGAGCAGATCGAGCAGCGTCTTGGTCGCGAACTGGGGCGCGCGCGTCTGGCCGGTGAGGTCCTGCCGGGCGCGCGTTTCGATTGCGCGCAGGAGCTGCCGGGACTGTTTGCCACCTTGTCGATGATCCATGACCGCGGTTTGAGCCTTGACTGGCAGGCGCCGGTTGGCCTGGTTCTGCCGCGTGACCGCGAGGACCTGCTGGAGCTGCTTGGCAATCTGCTGGACAACGCCTGCAAATGGGCGCGGCAGCGCGTGCAGTTGACAGTGGAGGAGAGCGCCGACGGTTATCTTCTGTATGTCGATGATGATGGTCCGGGCATCGATGCCTCACGCCGCGAGGCGGTGCTTGGCCGCGGCACCCGGCTGGACGAGCAGGTAGCGGGGCACGGTCTGGGGCTGGGAATCGTGCGCGATATCATCGAGGCCTGGAACGGTCGTATCGATCTGCAGGAAAGTCCACTGGGGGGCTTGCGAGTACAGGTCAGTCTGCCACGGCGTTGAAGCTCTGGCGGTCGCCAGGCGACGCACCGCCTGGCGACTGCAAACGGCCGCAAACGCCTTTGCGGCCACCACCTTGCAGTAGTTACATGCCGTTGGCGAAGGCCGGATTGTCGAAGTTGATGGCAGCCCGCACCGGCTGCAGGGCGTGAGCGTAGCGTACCAGCACGTCGAGCGCGTAATCGATTCGGGCACGGATTCGCTCATCGGCTTCGTCCGCTGGCTGCGGGCCATTCAGAACCTTCTCGACCTGGCGCACGATCAGGTGCTCCGGCAGATAGCACAGACGACAGTTCTTGTAGCTGGAGGCGCGCAACTCACCGATTGGGTAGGCGCCGCCAATACCGGAGGAAACGCCAACCAGCAGGCCGGGTTTATGCGCCAGTTCCGCCTTGCTGGCATAGATGAAGAAGTTCTTGATCGCCGGACAGGCCATGCCGTTCCACTCCGGTGCGATGATCACCACTGCATCGGCGGCTGCCAGTTGCTGCTGGTACATGCTCCAAGGACCGGCATCCTCCGTCGGCCACAGCGGCAGAGGCGCCAGACCCAGATCGATGACGCTGCTGGTTTCCTGAGTGGTATGACCCATCTCGATCAGGCGCTGACGCAGTGCGCGAGCCACCTTTCCCGACTGGCTGTTGTTACGGCTGGAGCCGGCGACCAAGGCGATATTGAGCATGTTGCTTCCCCAAAAAAGAACGCAGGCTAGGCGATTGCCGGCCTGCGCTGCAAGGGAAGCACCGCCAGATCAGGGATGATTTGGCGTCATACGCGGAACTGGTCCATCAGGCTCTGCTGGTGATTGGCCAGGCGATTCAGGTCCTGGCTCACTTGCGCCGATTCATCGGCCTGCGCGGTAATGGACTCGGTCACGTCACGGATCGACGCGACGTTACGGTTGATTTCTTCGGCCACCGAACTCTGTTCCTCGGCGGCGCTCGCGATCTGCAGGTTCATGTCGGTGATCAGGCTGACAGCCTGGCTGATGCGCTGCAGCGCGGCCACGGCCTGTTGCACCTGCTCGACGCTGTCCTGTGCCTGGCGATGGCTGCTGTGCATGGTGCTGACCACTTCACGGGTGCCGCTCTGCAGGCCTTCGATCACCTGGCGAATTTCTTCGACCGAATCCTGAGTGCGTTTGGCCAGGTTGCGCACTTCGTCGGCAACCACGGCAAAACCACGGCCAGCTTCGCCGGCGCGTGCCGCCTCGATGGCCGCGTTTAGGGCGAGGAGGTTGGTCTGCTCGGCAATCGAGCGGATCACCTCGAGTACCGAACCGATCTGTTCGCTGCTGCTGGCCAGGCCTTCGACTTCCTGCATGGCCACGTTCATCTCATTTGCCAGCAGGTCGATGGTGCTGGTGGTGCGGTCGATCACCTGCTGACCCTCGCGGCTGGCTAGGTCGGCGTTGCGTGCGGCCTCTGCGGCCTGCGCCGCGTTATGTGCGACATCCTGCGCGGTGGCGCTCATCTCCTGGAAGGCGGTCGCCACCTGATCGACCTCGCGATACTGTTGCTGCATGCCGGCGCTGGTCTGACTGGCGATGGCTGCGGATTTGTCGGCCGTGCCGCGGGCATCGAGCACGCTGTTCTTAACGTCGGCGATGATCGGCTGCAGCTTGTCGAGGAAACGGTTGAACCAGCCGGCCAGTTCGCCCAGTTCGTCCTGCCTGGCGTACTGCAGGCGACGGGTCAGGTCGCCTTCGCCGCTGGCGATGTCCTTGAGCATGGCCGCTACGCCGAGAATCGGTCGGGTCACGCCGCGCGCCGTCAGCCACATCAGCAGCAGGCCCGCAATCACCGCAATCAGGCCCATCAGCAACGCGACCAGGCTATCACTGGCACGGTTGGCGTCGAGTTCTTCGCCCAGTTTGATGGCGCGCGCCAGCAAGACGTCCTGTGGCACTTCCAGCAGCACCGACCAGGGCTTGGCCTCGGGAATCGGTTTGAACGGAATGATTTCGCGCAGCATGTCGTCATGCTTCAGTTCGGCCGCGTTGCCTGCCTGGAACAGGCCGCGCAGTTCGCCAGCATGAGCGGCATAGACACGTTCCACGGGCTGGCTCAGCAGGCTGCCGTCGCGGCTGTGTCCTGCCAGCAACGCGCTGGGGCTGAAGATGCTGATATGCCCCTGGCCGTCGTACAGCTCGCGGTTGGCCTCCTGGCTGATTTTCTGCAGATTGGACAAGCTGATGTCCATGCCCATCACGCCGATGATCTTGCCGTCGAGCTCCAGCGGGAAGGCGATGCTGGTCATCAGAATGCGCTGGTCTCCGATATCGTCGTAATACGGCTCCAGCACGCAGGGTTGGCGCGTCTCGCGTGGGCAGGTGTACCAGGTGTTGTAGGCGATGCCGTTGGCCCCGGGCGTGGAGTCGTCGAGCAGTTCTTCGCCCATTGCCTCGGATTCCAGCTGGCCGGCCGTGGGCTGCGCCCAATAGAGTGCGAAGCGCCCGCGTTCATTGCTGCCGAGATCGGGCTGATCGGTGAACAGCTCATCCTTGCCATCGAGCGCGTTGGGCTCGAACACCAGGTACAGGCCCAGCAACCCGGGGTTGGCCTCCAGGCTGCCGCGTACCTGGCGAGTCATGTCCTCGCGCAGATCGAAGGCATCGAGGAAGCGTTTCTCCGCTTGCTCGCGCAGAAAGAGGATCTGCCGGGAAAATCCCTTGCCGTACTGATAGGTGTCCATGAAATAGCGCTGGATACGGATCGCCTGCAACTCGCCACGGGCCCTCAGGCGCAGCTTGGCACTTTCTTCGAGCATGCCGGAGCTGGCGTCACGCACCAGCGTGGCACTGCGGCTGGACTGATACTGCGAGGCGCCCACCAGCAATGTGACGATGGCGAGAAGGCACATGCCGGCGAGCAGGGTGATCTTCCATTGGATGGAAAGACGACTGAACAGCATGGTGCGTTCCTTTCTGCAGGGAGTAACAGGGTATCGGTAAGCGCAGGGCTTTCTTTATCGACGGACATTATGCTCTGAATTTCGCACGCCGTGCTTTGGATTCTGAACGAAGGGCGGTTTTGACAGAATAGTCGGCATGCGGCAAATTAGGCAGTTTTTGCGCTGTTCAGGTGGAGTACTATGAACGCTGTAATCGCTGCGGTCGGCATCATGCTGGTCCTCAGTCTCTGTCGCGTACACGTGGTTGTGGCGCTGATCATCGGTGCGCTGGCCGGTGGCCTGCTGGGTGGGCTGGGTATTGAGGGCACGCTGCAGGCGTTCAACCAGGGACTGGGCGGCGGGGCGACGGTTGCATTGTCTTACGCTCTGCTCGGCGCTTTTGCCGTGGCAATCGCCAAATCCGGCCTGGCGCATGCCCTGGCGGACCATGCTCTGGCACTGGTCGACAAGCAACATGAAGGTGGCGGCAGATTGAAATGGCTGATGATCGCATTGCTGCTGGCGGTCGCGATCTCCTCGCAGAACCTGCTGCCGATTCACATCGCCTTCATTCCATTGCTCGTTCCGCCGCTGCTCTACGTGTTGAGCAAGTTGCAGCTCGACCGCCGTCTGATTGCCTGTGTGCTGACCTTCGGACTGATCACGCCGTACATGTTCCTGCCGGTTGGCTTTGGCGGCATCTTCCTTAACGAGATCCTGCTGGCCAACGTCGCCAAGTCCGGTGTCGATGTCTCCGGGATCAGCGTCACCCAGGCCATGGCGATCCCGGCGCTGGGCATGCTTTTCGGCCTGCTCGTGGCGGTGCTGTTCAGTTATCGCGGCAAGCGCGCGTATGACCTGGATAAGGTTGCCCAGAGCGAGCGCGTCGATGTTCAGTACAACCCGCTGAGCCTGCTGGTTGCGGGGGGGGCCATCGCCGTGGCGTTCGTCGTGCAGCTGTGGCTGGATTCGATGATCATCGGCGCGCTGGTCGGCTTCGTGATCTTTTCGGTGTCCGGCGTGGTGCGCTGGAAAGAGGCGGACGGCCTGTTCACCGAAGGCATGAAAATGATGGCCATGATCGGCTTCATTATGATCTCCGCCCAGGGTTTCGCCGAGGTGATGACCGCCACTGGCGAGGTCAAGAGCCTGGTGGATGCCTCTGCCGAGTGGATTGGCAACAGCCGTGGCCTTGGCGTGTTCATGATGCTGCTAGTGGGACTGCTGGTGACCATGGGCATCGGCTCGTCGTTCTCCACCGTGCCGATCATCGCCGCGATCTTCGTGCCGCTGTGCATCCAGCTGGGCTTCAGCCCGCTGGCCATCGTCTGCATCGTCGGCACCGCCGGTGCTCTGGGCGATGCCGGTTCCCCGGCATCGGACTCCACGCTTGGCCCGACCTCGGGGCTCAACGCCGATGGTCAGCACAATCACATCTGGGACAGCGTGGTGCCTACCTTCCTGCACTACAACCTGCCGCTGCTGGCGTTCGGCTGGGCGGCCGCCATGCTCCTCTGACGGCGTGAGCCGACGCCGAATTAAGTTTTCGGCGCGTGGGGTCGCTTAATTCTTCCACGGGGCTGCCGATACATCGGTAGCCCCGTTTTGCTTCCGCATAAGAAGGACAACAAGAATGCGCCTCACATTAAAAAGCAAAGTGATCCTGCTCGCGCTGGTTCCCGTCATCCTCTTCGCGCTGGTGCTCAGTGGCACCGCCGCGCGAGTCCTGCAGAACCTTGCGGTTGACGAAGTGGCCGAGACGCGCGAGCGCTTGCTGCAGGAAAAACGCACCGAGCTGGAGCATTACATCCAGATCGCCCTGGGCTCCGTGAAGGGGCTCTACGACAGCGCCGCAGAGGGTGACATGGCCAGTCGCGAACAGGCCATCGCCATTCTTTCCAAGATCAAGTACGGCGCAGATGGCTACTTCTTCGGCCACGATTCCAACGTGGTGCGCCTGTTCCGTGGTGACAGCCCGGTGGATGTCGGCAAGAACCTGGCTGACCGGCGCGACTCCAACGGCGTCTACATCAACCGCGAGCTGGTCAACGTGGCGAAGAACAACAGCTACTTCGTCAACTATTCCTCGCCGCTGCCAGGCAATGAATCGGTGATGGTGCCCAAGCTCGCCTACAGCTACTACCTGCCGAAGTGGGACATGGCTCTTGGCACCGCACTGAACCTCGATGGCATCGAGGCGCAGATCAGCGAGGTGCAGAAAGATATCGACCAGCGTATCAACACCATCATCACCAGCATCGTGGTCGTGGCGGTGATTCTGCTGCTGGTGTTCGGGGCGGTCGGCGTATGGCTGGGTAACGCATTCCTGCGTCCGCTGCAGCAGATCAAGGACAACCTCGACGACATCGCGGCGGGTGAGGGCGACCTGACCCGTCGTTTGCCCGTGACCAGTGATGATGAACTGGGGCAACTGTCCGGCTCGTTCAACCGGTTTGTCGAGAAGGTGCACGGTCTGGTTCGGCAGATCGTCGAGATGACCGGGCAGCTCACCGAGTTGGTCAATCAGGTTTCCGAGCAGGCGCAACGTTCGGAGCAGGCGATGGCACAGCAGCGCCACGAGACCGATCAGGTGGCCACGGCGATCAACGAAATGTCGGCCGCTGCTCACGAAGTCGCGAAAAGTGCGCAGAACGCCGCAGAAGCCGCGCAGCAGACCGACCGCGAAGGTCAGGCGGCGAAGAGTGTGGTCGACGGCAGCATCCAGCGTATTCATTCGCTGGTAGAGGACATCCGCAGCAGTGGTGTCTCGCTCGACAGCCTGCAGCAGGACGTGCAGTCGATCGTCAGCGTGCTCGATGTGATTCGCTCCATTGCCGAGCAGACCAACCTGCTGGCGCTCAACGCGGCCATCGAGGCGGCGCGTGCCGGTGAAGCCGGGCGAGGTTTCGCCGTGGTCGCCGATGAGGTGCGGGCGCTGGCCAGCCGTACCCAGCAGAGCACTCAGGAAATCCAGGGCATGATCGATCGTCTGCAGCAGGGCACGCAGCAGTCGGTGAGTTCGATGCGGCGCTCCAGCGATGCCGGCGAACTGACCAGCGAGCAGGCCAACAAGGCCGGAGAATCCCTCGATGCCATCGCTCAACTGATCGCCACCATCAACGCGATGAACGCGCAGATCGCCAGCGCCGCAGAGGAGCAGACCGCTGTGGCCGAGGAGATCAACCGCAGCGTGCACCAGATCGCGGTTGCCGTGGACAGCGTCGCCGATGAAACCGAGCGCGGCGCGCAGACGGCTCGCAGCCTGGCGGGTCTCGGTGAGCGTCTGGGAGCGCTGGTGCGTCAGTTCCGCATCTGATCAGACCGGGTAGCTCCAGCGGCTGAAAGCGTCGCTCAGCAGTTCGATCCAGGCGCGGACTGCTGGCGACATGCCGCGCCTGTGGGTATAGGCCAGCTGGATGTGGCCTTGCGGTACGGTCCACTGCGGCAGCAGGGCGATGAGACGACCGTCGGCCAGTTCCTCGTGACAATGCGTGGTCGGTAGCAGCGTGATGCCGATCCCCGCCAATGCTGCAGCCTTGCGCATGGGAAAGTCGTCGACCGCCAGGCGTGCTTCCAGGGCAATTTCCCGAACTTGCTGCGTCGTGGCGTGACAGAAGCGCAGATGGATACGCCGATCTGCGCGAATCGAACCCAGAGCCGGCAGTTGCTGGAGATCCTCAGGCTGTTCCAGGTTCAGCCCGCTGATCAGCTCCGGGTGCGCCACGATATGGGCGCGCGCAGGCAGCAGGCGGCGTGTGATCAGGCTGGGTTCTTCATCATTGACGTTACGCACGCGCAGGGCCACATCCACGGCCTCGTTGAGCAGGTCGACGCGGCGGCTTGTCTGCAGTACTTCCAGCTGCACCCTGGGGTAGCGCTTCAGGAACTCGCTGATCAGGTCCGGCAGCAGCGTCACGCCAGGTGGCGTTGAGAACCGCACCCGGCCGCGCGGCTCGCTGGTCAGGTTGGCCACGGTTTCCTCGGCCTGTTCGGCTTCCAGCAGCATCGCCTGGCAATGACGCAGGTAGCGTTCGCCGATATCGGTGAGTGCCAGCTTGCGCGTCGAACGCTGCAGCAGGCGTGCGCCCAGGCGGTGTTCCAATTCTGCGATGCGTCGTGACAAACGTGACTTGGGAATGCCTAGCAGCCTTCCGGCAGCGGTGAAACCACCGGCCTCCACCACTTTGGCGAAGTAGAACAAGTCGTTGAGGTCTTGCATTTCAGTGTCCTATATATGGGACGAAGCATCGCATTTTTGCGATCTTATCGGCTATTGGCTTCATGGATAGTATCTCCGCCAACGCACCGTTACGTCGCATCACACTCTGGAGATACGCCATGAACCTACTGCACCTCGATTCCAGCATCCTCGGCGATGCATCCGCTTCCCGTCAGCTCAGCCGCGCCGTGGTCGAGGCCTGGGGCGTTGTCGCGCCGAATGCCCAGGTGACTTACCGCGATCTGGCCAGCGACGCGATCAGTCACCTCTCCGCTGCCAGCCTGGTCGCCGCTGGTACGCCGGCCGAATTGCGCGATGCTGCGCAGAAGCACGAAGCCGAGCTGGCCGAACGCACGCTGGAAGAGTTTATTGCGGCCGATGCCATCGTCATCGGTGCGCCGATGTACAACTTCACCATCCCCACCCAGCTCAAGGCCTGGATTGATCGGATCGCGGTAGCCGGCAAGACCTTCCGCTATACCGAAAGCGGCCCTGTAGGGCTGGCAGGCGGCAAGAAAGTGGTGATCGTTTCCACGGCCGGCGGCCTGCATGCCGGTCAGCCGAGTGGTCAGGCGCACGAGGATTATCTGGTGTACGTGCTCAACTTCCTCGGCATCGAGGAGATCGAGATCGTCCGTGCCGAAGGCCTGTCCTACGGCGAGGAGCCTCGCGCCGAGGCCCTGAATGGCGCCGGTCAGCGAATTGCCGAGCTGTTCGTCGCCGCCTGAGGCGAAATAAAAAAGCCCGCTTTCGCGGGCTTTTTGTGCCTGGGGCAGGGGGTCAGACGATGATGCCCTGGCTGCGCAGGTAGTCGTCATAGGTGCCGCTGAAGTCGGTCACGCCGTTGTCGCTCAGTTCGATGATGCGCGTGGCCAGGGAGCTGACGAATTCACGGTCGTGGCTGACGAAGATCAGCGTGCCCGGGTAGTTCTCCAGTGCCAGGTTGAGCGCTTCGATCGATTCCATGTCGAGGTGGTTGGTCGGTTCGTCCATCACCAGCACGTTGGGCTTCTGACAGGCCAGCTTGCCGAACAGCATGCGGCCCTGTTCACCACCGGAGAGCACCTTGACCGACTTCTGGATTTCGTCGGAGGAGAACAGCATGCGGCCCAGGGCTGCGCGAATGTTCTGCTCGCCGCTGGTCCACTGGCCCATCCACTCGAACAGGGTTTCGTCGGTCTCGAAGTCGTGGGCGTGGTCCTGGGCGTAGTAGCCGACCTCGGCGCTGTCGGTCCACTTCACGCTGCCGGCGTCCGGCTGCATCTCGCCGACCAGGGTGCGCAGCAGGGTGGTCTTGCCGATACCGTTGGGGCCGATGATGGCCACGCGCTCGCCGGCCTCGATGGTGAAACTGAAGTTTTTGAACAGCACCTTGTCATCGAAGGCCTTGGACAGTTTCTCGACGGTCACGGCCTGGCGGTGCAGCTTCTTGTTCTGGTCGAAGCGGATGAACGGGCTGACGCGGCTCGACGGCTTGACCTCGGCCAGCTGGATCTTGTCGATCTGCTTGGCACGGCTGGTGGCCTGCTTGGCCTTGGAGGCGTTGGCCGAGAAGCGGCTGACGAAGGTCTGCAGCTCGGCGATCTGCGCCTTCTTCTTGGCGTTGTCAGCCAGCAGTTGTTCGCGGGCCTGGGTGGAGGCCGTCATGTACTCGTCGTAGTTGCCCGGGAACAGGCGCAGCTCACCGTAGTCGAGGTCGGCCATGTGGGTGCAGACCGCATTGAGGAAGTGACGGTCGTGGGAAATGATGATCATGGTGCTGTTACGCGCCGTGAGGATCGACTCCAGCCAGCGGATGGTGTTGATGTCCAGGTGGTTGGTCGGCTCATCGAGCAGCAGCACGTCCGGGTCGGCGAACAAGGCCTGGGCCAGGAGCACGCGCAGCTTCCAGCCCGGCGCCACTTCGCTCATCGGGCCGAAGTGCTGCTCCAGCGGAATACCCAGGCCGAGCAGCAGCTCGCCGGCGCGGGATTCGGCGGTGTAGCCGTCCATCTCGGCGAATTCGCCTTCCAGCTCGCCAACCTTCATGCCGTCCTCTTCGCTCATTTCCGGCAGCGAGTAGATACGGTCACGCTCGGCCTTGACCCTCCACAACTCCTCATGGCCCATGATCACGGTGTCGATCACGTTGAATTCTTCGTAGGCGAACTGATCCTGGCGCAGTTTGCCCAGGCGTACGTTCGGCTCGAGCATCACCTGGCCGGCAGACGGCTCCAGATCGCCGCCGAGGATCTTCATGAAGGTGGACTTGCCGCAGCCATTGGCGCCGATCAGTCCGTAGCGATTGCCGTTGTTGAACTTGACGGAAACGTTCTCGAACAGCGGTTTGGCGCCGAACTGCATGGTGATGTTAGCGGTGGAGATCAAAGGACTTACCTATCAGTAACTTGAGGTGCGCTGTTTACCGGGGGTATCCCGCTTTCGAGTCTTCGGCCCGCCCTGAATCGAGGAAGATGAACTTGCGCGCGTGGGTGAAGGCTACGACCCTGCCGGCAGACAAGCCGCTGAGGCTGGTGAGGCATGGGTGGGAGTGTCGGGCATCGTGACGCCGTAGCTTGTTGGTGCTCAGGACGGCGTCGAAGCGAGCAATGGTATCACTTGGCGGCTGCAACTTCAGCCATCGTGGAGAGCGCACAGCATATTGTCTGTCCAGAGGCGACACACGAGCATGTAGCGTCGACAGGCCGGGCTGGCAAGCCACTGGCGCCTGCAGCAACTCGCGTGTTGCTGCACGGCACCGCGCAGATGGAGCCGGCCTGAAGTCCGTGCGTTGCTCCCAGGTTCGTCACCCAGCGGGATAACAGGCGTGGCGGGCGGGGGGGACGCCTGCACTCAGTGCGCCTGGGCACTACCGTTCCACGTTTTTACAGAGCGCAAAGGCCGGCCTGACAAGCTGCGCATGACCATGTAGAACACCGGCGTCAGGAACAGCCCGAAGAAGGTGACGCCAAGCATCCCGAAGAACACCGAGATACCCATGGCCTGGCGCATTTCCGCGCCCGCGCCGTGGGAGACCACCAGCGGCACCACGCCCATGATGAAGGCCAGCGAGGTCATCAGGATCGGCCGCAGGCGCAGCCGGCAGGCTTCCAGCACGGCATCCAGCGTGGAATGACCGGCGATTTCCAGCTCACGGGCAAACTCGACGATGAGGATGGCGTTCTTCGAGGCCAGACCGACCAGCACGATCAGCCCGATCTGCGTGAAGATGTTGTTGTCCCCTGCCGTCAGCCAGACGCCCAGCAACGCCGAGAGCAGGCTCATCGGCACGATCAGGATCACCGACAGCGGCAGGGTCAGGCTTTCGTACTGCGCGGCCAGCACCAGCAGCACCAGCAGCACGCAGAGCGGGAAGATCCACAGGGCGCTGTTGCCGGCGATGATCTGCTGGTAGGTCAGGTCGGTCCATTCGTAGCCGATGCCCGGCGGCAGCGTTTTCGCGGCGACCCGCTCGATGGCGGCCATGGCCTGCGACGACGAGTAGCCGGGCGCCGGTGCACCGCTCAGGTCCGCGGCGGTGAAGCCGTTGTAGCGGGTCACCAGCTCCGGACCGTAGATTTGCTCCACGCTGGCGAAGGCCGCGAGCGGGACCATCTGGCCGTCGGCGGCGCGGGTCTTCAACTGCAGGATGTCCTCCGGGTGGGCGCGATGCGGCGCATCCGCCTGCACGCGTACCTGGTACACCCGGCCGAACAGGTTGAAGTCGTTGACGTAGAAGGAGCCCAGGTAGACCTGCAGGGTCTGGAACACCTCGCTGACGGAAATCCCCAGCTGCTTGGCCTTGAGGCGATCCAGGTCGATGCGCAGTTGCGGCACGTTGATCTGGTAGGTGCTGAACAGCGGCGACAGCTCCGGCTGCCTGGCCGCCTCGGCGATGAAGTCCTGGGTCGCCTTGTAGAGCGCGTCATAGCCCAGATTGCCCTGGTCCTCCAGCTGCAGCTTGAAGCCGCCCAGCGAGCCGAGGCCCATGACCGGCGGCGCCGGGAAGACCGCAGCGAAGCTGGCCTTTTCCAGACCGGCATATTTGGCATTGAGCGATGCCGCGATGGCGTCGGCGCTCAGCCCTTTGCGTTCCTCGAAGGGCTTGAGGAGGATGAACGACAGCCCCGAGCTGGAACTGGTGGTGGTGCCGTTGATCGAGAGGCCGGCATAGGACGAGGTGGAGGCCACGCCCGGCTCGTCCAGGGCGATCTCGGTCATCTTCGTGAGCACCGCGTCGGTGCGATCCAGCGAGGCACCGGCCGGTAGCTGCACGAAACTGATCAGGTACTCCTTGTCCTGGGCGGGAACGAAACCGCCCGGAACCGCCTTGCCGAGCAGGACGGTAACGCCCAGCAGCCCGGCATAGATCGCCATTACCAAGCTCTTGCGCCCGGCCAGCCGCGCCACGCCCCGCCCGTAGCGCTCCGAACCCCGTGTGAAGGCGCGGTTGAAGCGTCCGAAGAACCCGCCGAACACCCGCTGCATCGCCCGCGACAGCCAGTCGTTCTGCTCTCCGTGGGACTTGAGCAACAGCGCGGACAGCGCCGGCGACAGGGTCAGCGAGTTGATCGCCGACAGTACGGTGGACACCGCGATGGTCACCGCGAACTGCTGGTAGAAACGCCCGGTCAGCCCGGAGAGGAAGGCCAGCGGCACGAACACCGCCACCAGGGTCAGGGCGATGGCGATGATCGGGCCGCTCACTTCGCGCATGGCCAGGTAGGTGGCCTCGCGCGGCGCATGGCCAAGCGCGATGTTGCGTTCGACGTTCTCCACCACCACGATGGCGTCGTCCACCACGATGCCGATGGCCAGCACCAGGCCGAACAGGCTCAGGGCGTTGATGGAGAAGCCGAACAGGTACAGGCAGGCCATGGTGCCGACGATGGACACCGGCACGGCCAGCAGCGGGATGATCGAGGCCCTCCAGGTCTGCAGGAAGAGGAATACCACGATCACCACCAGCCCGATGGCCTCGAACAGCGTCCGGACCACGGCGTCGATGCTCGCCTGCACCGAGCGGGTCGGGTTGTAGACGATGCGGTAGTCCAGCCCGGCGGGAAATCGGATCTTCAGCTCCTCCATGGTGCTCTGCACCTTGGCGGCAATATTCAGGGCATTGGCCCCTGGCGCTTCCATGATCGCCAGCGGCACGGCCGCGTCCCGGCCCAGATAGGCACGCACCCCGTACTCCTGGGCAGCCAGCTCGATGCGCGCCACGTCGCGCAGCAATGTGGTGCGACCGTCAGGCTCGGCGCGCAGGACGATGTCGCCGAACTCCTCGACGCTGCGCAGCCGGCCGTCCGCGCTGACCGACAGCTGGAACGGAGCCTGCTCGACCATCGGCGCCGCGCCGATGCTGCCCACCGCCGCCTGCGCGTTCTGCTCGCGGATCGCCGCCACCACCTCGGCCGCGGTGAGACCGCGTGCCGCCACCGCCCCCGGATCGAGCCAGATACGCATGGCGTACGCGCCCGGCCCCCAGAGATTGACCTGCCCCACGCCATCGATGCGGGCGAGCCGGTCACGGACATGCCGGATGGCGTAGTTGCTCAGGTAATTGGCGTCGTATTCCCCGTTGGGCGAAACCAGGTGCACGGCCAGGGTGATGTTCGGCGAGCTCTTGATGGTGGTGACACCCAGGCGCTGCACGTCCTCCGGCAGCCGCGGCACGGCCTGTTCCACGCGGTTGCGCACCCACTGCAGGGCCTGATCCGGATCGGTGCCGATCTTGAAGGTCACGGTCAGGTAGAGGTTGCCGTCGGCATTCGCCAGCGACTGCATGTAGAGCATGTTCTCGACGCCGTTGACCTCCTCCTCGATCGGCGCGGCCACGCTCTGCGCCAGGGTGGTGGCGTTGGCGCCCGGATACTGGGCATGCACGACGACGGACGGCGGCACCACCTGCGGATACTCGGAGACGGGCAGGACCAACATCGCGATGGCCCCGGCGATGAAGATCAGCGCGGAGATCACCCCCGCGAAGATCGGCCGGTCGATGAAAAAGCGGGACAGGTTCATCGGGCGCCCTCCTGTTCGCTGGCCAGTGCCGGTGCGGCCTGCTCGACCCGAACCAGATCGCCGGGTCGTACGCGCTGGGCGCCCTCGACGATCACCTGCTCACCGGGCTCCAGGCCCTGGCGAACCACGCGCTGGTCACCCTGCCGGCTGCCCAGCTCCAGGCGGCGGTACTCGACCCGGCCGTCGTCACCCACCACCAGCACGAAACGGCGGTCCTGGTCGGTGGCGACCGCCGCCTCGTCCACGAGGGTCGCCTGGTACGGATTGCTGATCTGCATGCGTACCCGGGCCTGCAGCCCGGGGACCAGGCGACCGTCGGGGTTCGCCAGCAGGGCGCGCACGCGCAGGGTGCCTGTGCGGGTATCCAGCTGGTTGTCCAGGGAGTACAGCTGGCCGACAAGGGGATGGCCGTCGTCACCGGCCAGACCGACCTGCACCTGCAGCGGGTCCGTGCCGCGACGGGCACCCACGTAGCGCAGGTAGGTGCGCTCATCGATGGTAAACGCGGCATACAGCGGATCGAGGCTGACGATGGAAGTCAGCGGCGGTGCATCCCCGCCGGCCTTCACCTCGTTGCCGGCGGTGATCTCCGGGCGGGAAACGCGCCCTGAGATCGGCGCGGTGATGCGGGTGTAGTCGACATTCAGGCGGCTACGTTCGACCACCGCCCTGGCGGCCTGAACCGCCGAGCGCGCTTCCCGGGCGGCATTCTCCAGGGCGTCGAAGTCGCGTTTGGCGATGGCGTTGGCCTGGATCAGGCGCCGACCGCGCTCCAGATTCCGGGCGGTGAAGCGCTGGCGGTCCTCGGCCTGCGCCAGCAGCGCCTCGGCGCGCCTGAGATCGGCCTCGAAGGGCGCCGCATCGAGGGTGAACAGCAGGTCGCCCTGGCGCACCAGCTGCCCGTCGCGGAAATGCACGGCCAGCAAGGTTCCCTCGACCTTCGGACGAATCTCAACGCGTTCGACAGCCTCCAGCCGCCCGGAGTATTCGGCCCAGTCAGTGACCTGCCTGCTTGTAGCGGGACGAGCCACTACGGGCACGGGGTCTGCCGGTTCTGCCTGAGAGATGCCCTCGTTGAGGAGGGCATATCCCGCCAGTGTCAGGACGGCTGTGCCAAAGAGCGCGGCCGGTATGGAAGCTCGACTGTTGAAAGAAGTGAACATGGCAGGACCCTGCAAACGCTGTAGATCTCGGCGCAGTCTCTGCCAGGCACGCCTGAAGATATAGGCGTGGTTTCGGCTTTTACTATTATCAGAAATGGAATAATCGAATAGAGAATGACGCCGTTTAAATGCGTTCTATCAGGTGGGTTGAAATATTTTTCTGCTTGGTTCTGGAATAATGCGGCGATGGATATTGGGGTGTCGATTAGGTGGGGCGAGGGGCGGGCATCGCAGGTTCCGACCTCCATATGCAATGAGGATCAAGAGAAATGGATCGACTGCAGGCTATGCATGTGTACTGTCGCGTGGTTGAAGTACACAGCTTCAGCAGGGCGGCCGAAAGTCTGGAGATGCCACCGTCTACCGTGACCCGCATCATCAAGGAGCTTGAAGCCTTCCTCGGCGTCCGCCTGTTGCAGCGAACCACCCGTCACATCAGCCTCACTCCGGATGGCAGCCTCTACTATGACCACTGCCGGAAACTGTTGGCCGAAATCGAGCAGCTCGAGTCTTCGTTCGCCCGGGCCGGGCGGCCCCGCGGCAAGCTGCGCGTGGACATGACATCTTCCTTCGCGCGCCTGATCGTCGTGCCGGCGATACGGGACTTCCTGGCTGCCTATCCTGACGTGGAGATAACGCTGTCTCTAGGGGATCGGACCATAGACCTGGTGCAAGAGGGGGTCGACTGCGTGATTCGGGCTGGCGTACCTCAAGACTCGACGACACTCGTGGCCAGGCGCATAGCAGGCTTCGACTGGGTCACCTGCGCCTCGCCTGCATACCTGGAGATGCACGGTGAGCCGCAGTCGCTGGATGACCTTCGCCATCATCATGCCGTGGGCTTCCTGTCCAACCGCAGCGGCCGTCGGGCGCACTGGAGTTTTGTGATCGAAGGCGAGGAAGCGGCAGCCCCTATCCAGGAGCGGATAACCGTCAACGATACCGACAGCTATCTCGCCTGCGGGCTGGAAGGGCTTGGGCTGATACGCGCAGCAAGTTACCTGGTGATCCCTTACCTGCGCAGCGGTCAACTGCGCCAGGTTCTGCCAGATCTCACGGCGCCGACAGTGCCGCTGTCGATCATCTACCCCAAGAACCGCCACCTCTCACCAACCGTACGCGCTTTCAGCGACTGGATTGCGCAGCGTGTGGCAGAGATGGAACCACAGTGGAAGCTTTCACCTTCCGGAATGTCCTGAAATGACAGGGCACTAGGCCCCGGCTTGCAATTACAGGAGCCGGCTAGCGTTCGGCATAGCAGATCGCGACCAGCATTATCGCGATACCGGTCAATTGCAGGCCCCCCAGGCTTTGCCCGTAGAACAGCCAGTCGATGATGATGGCGACTGCCGGATAGAAAAACTGGTACACCGCGATCCGATCCGTGTTCAGGCGTGCCATGCCGGCATAGATCAGACCATAGGCGAGCCCGGTGTGAATCAGACCGAGCCCCGAAAGCCATACCCAGGACATGCCCATTTCCGGCCAGCCATTGAGGGCTGGCCAGGCGAACAAGGCTATTGCGCCAACTGCACACTGCCACCAGGCAAGGATGCCGGCAGGCATATGCCGCACCTGCCGGGCGACTATGGTGACGCAGGCAGTGCAGAGTGCACCGATCAGGCAGAAGGCTACGCCCAGCCAGTATGTGGCCTGGGCAGGCTGGCTGGCGCCGAACAGCGAAAGATGTTCGAGCACCCCGGTGGCCAGTACCAGGCCAAGCATGGCGATCAGCACCGCCGCGATGCGTCGCCTGGCGATGGACTCTTTCAGGAAGAAGGCACCTAGCAGCAGCACCCACAGCGGCTGGACGTGGAACAGTACCGTGGCGATGCCGGCGGACACGTACTCGATAGCCGCGAAGAACAACCCCCACGCCGTCACCATCAGCACGCCGGCCGCAAGTACTGCAAAGCCGGGGGCACGGTAACGCCGCAGATCGCCCAGTTGCCCACGCCAGGCAGCCCAGAGCGTGAGGCCGAGCAGGCCGAAAACGCAGCGAAACCACGTTGCGGTCAGCGGGTCGGCATTGGCCTCGTGCACGAAGACACCAACGGTGCCGAGGATCAGGCTACCCAGAAGAAACGCCTGGGTTCCTCCCTTTTCGAGGCTGCCTTGAGCGGTGGAGTAGCCGTTGGCGACGGCCTGGTTGGATGTTTTCATGCCCCCAGCATGAAACCGGGCACAAATTACGAGAAGCGAATAATATTGCAAGCATCTATTCGATTAACGAAATGGTGCGGCTATGGCCGATCGTGACCTGCAGATCGACTGGCTCAAGTGTTTCGTCGCGGTTGTCGACACGGGGTCGTTGTCGAGCGCGGCCGAGGAGGTGTACCGGTCCCAGTCGGCGGTAAGCATGCAGATCAAGAAACTGGAGGCGGCCGTCGGCCGGCAGCTGCTGATACGAGGCCCCCGGCACCTTCAGCTGACTGTCGATGGGCAGAAGCTTCTGGGGTACGCCCGGCGCATGCTGGACTTGCACGGAGAGGCCAAGGCCGCTTTCCATGGCGAGGAGCTCACCGGTCGCATACGCCTTGGTGTGCCCGACGACTATGCCGCCAGATACCTCACGCCGGTGCTCAAGCGTTTCTCGCCACGTCATGGCGGTGTGGAGATCGAGCTGAACTGTGAACAGTCGACCGCACTGATTCCTCGGGTGGAAAGCGGGGACCTGGATCTCGCTCTGGTTTCCCGTGATCACGCCCGGCGAGGCACCTTTCTCTTTCATGAACCTCTGGTATGGGTGGGCTCCGCGCAATTCGAACTCTGGCGCCGAGACCCGTTGCCGATTGCGGTTTATGAAGCCGCCAGTCTGGCACGTCGCAATGCACTCAATTCAATCGCCCTGCAAGGGCGTCGCTACAAGGTGGTTTACAACAGCTCCAGCCTGGCCGGGCAGTTCGCTGCAGTCGAAAGCGGATTGGCTATCGCAGTACTGACCCGCTGCAGCGTTCCGGATCATTTGCAGATACTGGGCCTTGAACATGGTCTCGGGCCTCTGGAACCGGTGGAAGTTGGTGTCTACCGGAGCCGGGCGTCGCACAATTCCAAAGCGGTGAACAGCCTCAGAGAGCTTCTTATCAGGACGCTCAGATCATCCGGCAGGGGGTGATCCTTTTTTGTGGGGTCCAGATAGCAGACGCTCCGGCGACGACCGTCCCATCCATTCTTTCGTTTCTTGAACGCACGTTTCTACCTCTGCGTGCCACATCTCAAGCTTTGAGCGCCGCAGATTGGATGGAAGCTCAGTGCGATGACACGTAAGGCGACGGGGTTGCTGGGGCCGGCAGCGCATAGGTTCGTTTCATCCACGCCACTTCCGCTGAGGGTGTGCGACCGAAAAAGCGTTTGAAATCGCGGCTGAATTGAGAGGCGCTTTCATAGCCGACCAGGAATGCCGACTTGGCTGCCGTAAGTTCGTTACGCAACATCAGCAATCGCGCCTGATGCAGGCGCGTCGACTTCAGATACTGAATCGGTGATGAGTCGGTCACCTTGCGAAAGTGTCGATGAACGTTGGGCACACTCATCTGCGCTTCTCTGGCCAGGGTGGCTACATCCAGACGCTCGTGGTAACAGCTGTGGATCTTGTGCAGCGCGCGCGTGACCTTGCCGAACGGCCCCTGCCGGGCGATTGCCGCGCGCAGGGTGCCGCCTTGCTCACCGGCAAGGATGCGGTAGTAGAGCTCTCGAAGCATCGCTGGGCCGATGACCTGTGCGTCCGTCCGGTCGCACATGATCTCCAGAAAGCGCAGTGTCGACTGGCGCAGCGGTTCATCCATGGGGGAGGCGTACATGCCCATCGGTTGCGCTGTACGGAAACCCCGCAGCTCGTCCAGTTGCTGAATCAGCTCGCCAGCCAGGGTGAAATCCAGCCGTATGTAAACCGCCAGCATGGGTTCCGCCTCACTGGCATCGGTTTCCATGGTGAAGGGAACCGGCACCGACACCACCAGATAGTGCTGGGCGTCGTAGACGTAGGTCTCGTCGCCCATGTAACCGCGCTTGCGTCCCTGGCAGAGGATGACGATACCCGGCTCGTACAGCGCCGGGGTTCGCGTCAGTGGCCGGTTGGAGCGCAGAAAGCGGACGTCGTCCAGCTGGCTCAGGTTGTAACCCTCCAGCGGCGCCAGCGGGCTCATCAGCCGCACCATGCGTTGGGTAATCGGGTCGCTGGATCTGACCATCGGCTGACACCTCTCGCTGCTCATGCTCAGCCATCCGCAGAGCGGCTAAGCGTTTCCCATTGCTCAATACTCTCTGCCGTGCGATGCAGATTTTCACGCACCAGGGCCAGGGCATCGCTGCCCAGCAACAGGTGAGCCGGCGGGCTGGGGCTGGCGATTATGGTCAGCATGGCGCGTGCCGCTTTCTGCGGGTCCCCCAGCTGATGGCCGCTCTTTTCCTCACGTGCTTTGCGCACCGGGTCGAAGCTTGCATCGTAGTCACTGATGCTGCGCGGCGTGCGTTGCATCGAACGGCCTGCCCAATCCGTACGAAATGATCCCGGCGCCACCGCTGTGACAGAAATGTTGAAGGGCGCAAGCTCCTTGCTCAGCGTATCGGAGATGCCTTCCAGAGCGAATTTGCTGCCGCAGTAATAGGTGATTCCCGGCATGGTGATGTAGCCACCCATGGAAGTGATATTCAGAATGTGCCCGGCGCGACGACGGCGGAAATAGGGGAGGAAGGCTTTGGTTACGGCCACTGCACCGAATACGTTGACGTCGAACTGGCGACGCATCTCGGCGAGCGGCGATTCTTCGCAAATCCCTTCGTGGCCATAACCTGCATTGTTCACCAGCACATCCACCGGACCGTGCCGCTCCTCTGCGACGGCTATCACCGCATCGATTGCGTCGAAATCAGTCACGTCCAGCATTACGCCATGGGTTCGCCCGGGGGATTGCGCCTCGAAGGCGGCGAGGGCCGATTCGCTGCGAACCGTGCCGATCACGCGATAGCCCAGGGCGAGGGCTTCTCTCGCGAGGGCCTGGCCGAAGCCACTGCTGACGCCGGTGATGAAGAGAGTTTTCTGAGCATTCATGTGGGCGCTCCCAGGGGAAATGGTGAGCGGTCATGCTAGGGCGACGGGGATGAGGGAACGATGCCGGATCGGATTCCAGTATTGCCTGTTCCTATCAAACTCGTGGCAGGCTGATCTGCGCGGTGTCGGCGGGAATGGTGCAGACAAGCCTGGCCAAACGGAAGTGAGGCTACGCCCTATGCTTCAGTGGCACTCAGCGCGCTGCGATCCTGTCGCGGAGATCGACCGAAAAATGCCTTGTAAGCGCGGCTGAACGCCGCCTCGGATTCATAGCCGACCGAGAATCCCACGTCGCTGATGCGGCGGTCCTGGGTGGTCAACAAGGTTCTGGCCAGCGTGAGCCGCCATTCGTTCTGATAGCGCAAAGGTGAGCGGCCGACGAGCGCGCTGAAGCGCTCACAGAAGCTGGAGCGTGACATGCCCGCCATTGCCGCCAGTGCATCGACGCGCCAGTTCTGCCTGGGCTGTTCATGAATGGCCCTGAGCACGCGAGCTATACGGGCGTCGGCCAGACCGCCCAGCCATCCCGAGGCGGCACCCTGTTGAACCCAGGTCCGCAGAATGCGGATGACGGTGAGGTCGATCAGTCGCGAGATCATCAATGCACCACCTGGCTGCACGTCGTCGGCCTCCAGCAGCATGAAGTGCAGCAAGCCTTCGGACCATGGCGCGGCGTCGACCTGACGGATATGAATCAGCGAAGGGAGCGCGAACAGCATGGCCCTGAAGCTGCCTGCATCGAACCAGAAGCGGCATATGGCCAGTGTCGTTGGTTCATCCTCGGACTGGAGTTCCAAAGTGGATGCGCTGTGAGGCAACAGGACGACATCGCCGGGCTCCATCGCGAGTGCGCTCTCGTCGCCTGTGCGGATGTGCAACCGGCCGGACTGCATCAGGCAAACGTGTGCGCTGTTGCTGTCCAGTTGGAGGCACTCTCCAGCGTTCAGCACACACGAGTACACACGATCCCCTGTCAGTCGTATCTGGGCGAGCACCTGGGAGAGCAGATCCCCGCTCGCGAGGCCTTCAGCTGTAGTTCCGGAGGAATGATCAAGGATTTGAGCGTATCGGTCATGTAGCGCCGGCCATGCGTCGATTAACGTGTGACCGGAATCATAGAGCACCGCCAGGTTGAGCTGGAAAGTCGAGTCCCGCCCCGGCTGTCGTGATCTATGCCGATCATCCAAACAGAGGAATTGCCAAATGTTCGGAATTTCTGCCCTTGGCTGGGTACACACACTGGGTAGCCTGCCCGCTATTCCGGCAGCCGCCTACATGCTTGCACGTCACGGGCGCATCGTTCCCCGTTCCACGCCGGGCCTGATCTACCTGGTATCGATGGTGATCGGTGCTGCCTCTGTGTTCATCATCGCCAGGCAGCCCGTCAGTGCCGCTTTTGCAGCGCTGACTCTGGTGTTGCTGCTGGCCGGCTACGGGGTCGGTCGTGTGTTTGCTTTCAGGCGAGCAGGGGGGTATCTGGAAACCATCCTGCTCAGCGCAACCGTCTTCCTGCTCATGCTGCCAACCGCTTCCGAAGTGCTGCGTCGCGTGCCGGACGGACACCCGGTCGTCACGGACCCGCACGCGCCCTTGCTGATCGGTACCCAAGTCGGTCTGCTGATTGCTCTGATCATCGGGATCATTACTCAGGTTCTTTACCTGCGCAGACAAGGTGCGCAGCTGCGCCGTGTCGTCAGCTAGCGGTCCAGCTGCCGGCTCGGTTTCTGCCTCGTATTCACTCTTCCCGGAGTCGGATGCATCGGCTTCGGGAGATTGCTGATGCGACGCACAATGATCAGCGAGCTCGGCAGTGTCGAGCAGGCAGCCGAAGGCATGGGGCGAAACAAGTCATATGAATATTCCTAAACAATATTTAAATTGGTTTTCTTATATCTATAAAGTTCGCTCCATGCGTACCTGCCGACCAATCGGCGCGCCGCACTGAATACATGGCCGAATCCCGGCCGGTCAAAGTGATGCGCCGATTGGCGCCCCTTGCATGGAGTTTTCTATGTCGGCAGCAGCTCATTCCATCCCCTCGGCGTCGGCGCAGTCGTTTGAAGTTCGCTCGTTCGACGCCCCGGTGGGTGCCGAGATCATCGGTCTGGATCTGACCCGGCCGCTCAGCGATGAAGAGTTTGCCCGCGTCCATCGTGCCCATCTCGATCATGCATTGCTGGTGTTCCGTGACCAGCGCATCACCCCTGAACAGCAGATCGCCTTCAGTCGCCGTTTCGGCCCGTTGCAGATTCACGTGCTCAAGCAGTTCCTGCTCGCCGATCACCCGGAAATCTTCATCATCTCCAACATCGTCGAGAACGGTCAGCCCATCGGTCTGGGTGATGCCGGCAAGTTCTGGCACTCGGATCTGTCCTACAAGGAGTTCCCCAGCCTCGGCTCCATGCTGCTGGCGCAGGAGCTGCCGGAAGAGGGCGGCGATACCCTGTTTGCCAGTCAGCAGCTGGCTTATGAAACCCTGCCGGCCGAGCTGCGCCAGGCCATCGAGGGCAAGCGTGCCGCGCATTCCTACACGGCGCGTTACGCCGATGAGGTGTTCGCCGGCATTCGCCGCCCGACGCTGACCGAGGCGCAACTGGCCGAGGTCAAGGCCGTAGTCCATCCGGTGGTGCGTACCCATCCGGAAACCGGACGCAAGGGACTGTTCGTCAACGAGAACTTCACCACCCACATTCTCGACATTCCCGAGGACGAGAGCCGGCAGATTCTCGCCGAGCTGTTTGCCCACAGCGCCAGGCCCGAATTCATCTACCGTCACCAGTGGCGGCCGCACGACATGGTGTTCTGGGACAACCGCGCGCTGATCCACCTGGCCACCGGTTGCCCGAGCCACCTGCGCCGGCGCATGCACCGCACGACGATTCAGGGCGACGTGCCGTTCTGATCCGCCGCATCGCGTTCATGCCCCTTTTCCTGCTCTAGTCCGAATGGAGTCACACCATGTCTCTAGGCAAACGCTTTACCTTCGTTCCGCGTTTTGGCCGGCTGCCCGAGGCCATCGGTCTTTCCCTGGGCCTGCTGGCGAGCTCGCTGGCGGTGCCTCAGGCGGCGCACGCCGAGGGGCAGATTCGCATCGCCGAGCAGTTCGGCATCGTCTACCTGCTGCTCAACGTGGTGCGTGACCAGCAGTTGATCGAGAAGCACGGCAAGGCCGAGGGGCTGGACATCAAGGTCGACTGGCAGCAGCTCTCCGGAGGCTCGGCGGTGAACGATGCGCTGCTGTCCGGCGCCATCGATATCGCCGGTGCCGGCATCGGCCCGCTGCTCACCGTCTGGGATCGCACCCAGGGCAGGCAGAACGTCAAGGGCGTGGCTTCGCTGGGCAACTTCCCGTACTACCTGCTGAGCAATGATCCCAAGGTCAAGACCATTGCCGACTTCACCGACAAGGATCGCATCGCCGTGCCGGCGGTGGGCGTATCGGTGCAGTCGCGCTTCCTGCAGTACGCCGCCGCCAGGCAGTGGGGCGACAACGAGTTCAACCGTCTCGACAAGTACACCGTGGCGCTGCCGCACCCGGACGCCACCGCCTCGCTGTTGTCTGGCGGCACCGAGCTGAGCGGACATTTCTCCAACCCGCCGTTCCAGAACCAGGCGCTGGAGAATCCCGATGTGCACGTGGTGCTCGACACTTACGAGCTGCTCGGGCCGAACTCGCCGACCGTGCTCTATGCCACCGAGAAGTTCCGCAACGACAACCCCAGGACCTACAAGGCTTTCGTCGCTGCGCTGGCCGAGGCCGCCCGATTCGCCCAGAACGACAAGGGCGCGGCTGCCGACACCTACATCCGCGTGACCGGCGCCAAGATCAGCCGTGAAGCGCTGCTGAAGATCATCGACAACGAGCGCTTCCAGTTCAGTGTCACTCCCACCAATACCTACCAGCTGGCCGAATTCCTCCATCGCGTTGGTGCGATCAAGAGCAAGCCGGCCTCCTGGCAGGACTACTTCTTCGAAGACGCCGCCATCGGCCAAGGAAGTTGATTTCATGAATGTCGCTCTGCAAGGCCACACGGTCAGCACGCACCCCACCGGCACCTTCGACACCCTGCTCGAGGTGGAGAAGGTCAGCCTTGAATACCGCACCCCGCAGCGCGTAGTGCGCGCCACCCACGAAGTCAGCTTCGAGGTGGATCGCTCTGATCGTTTCGTGCTGCTTGGCCCTTCGGGGTGTGGCAAATCCACGCTGCTCAAGGCCGTGGCCGGCTTTATCGAGCCGATAGGCGGCAGCATTCGCCTCGATGGCGCCGAGGTACGCGAGCCCGGGCCGGATCGCATCGTGGTGTTCCAGGAGTTCGACCAGCTGCCACCCTGGAAAACGGTCAAACAGAACGTCATGTTCCCGCTGCTGGCTTCGCGCACCCTGGGGCGCCGCGAGGCCGAGGAGCGTGCGCTGCACTACCTGGAAAAGGTCGGCCTGGCGGCTTTTGCCGACGCCTATCCGCACACATTGTCCGGCGGCATGAAGGCGCGTGTGGCGATTGCCCGTGCGCTGGCCATGCAGCCGAAGATCCTGTTGATGGACGAGCCCTTTGCCGCGCTCGACGCACTGACCCGCCGCAAGATGCAGGAAGAGCTGCTGGAGCTGTGGGAGGAAGTGCGCTTCACCCTGCTGTTCGTCACCCACTCCATCGAGGAGGCGCTGATCGTCGGCAACCGCATCCTGCTGCTGTCGCCACACCCGGGGCGGGTAAGGGCGGAGGTGGGCAGCCACCAGTTCGACCTGCACAGTCTGGGCGGCTCGGCGTTCCAGCAGACCGCACAGCGCATCCATCGTCTGTTGTTCGACGAGGACAGCGAGGAGGGCGCACGCGCCGCTGCCGAGCTGGGTTTCCATGACATCCGTATCGCCTACTGAGGAGAGTGCAACCATGAGTCTTTCCCCCGCACGGCGTGAGGAATACGAAATACCGCTGCAACCGCTGCCGGATCTCAAGCTGGAGCGCGAACTGCCATTGCTGCAACGCCTGTGGCAACAGGGCTGGCTGCGCAAGACGCTGATCCTGCTGGCCCTGGCACTGATCTGGGAACTGGCGGCACGTTACCAGGGCAACGACCTGCTGCTGCCCAGCTTCCTGCAGACGGCCAGCGCCTTCTTCGAGGGCATTGGTAGTGGCGAATTGCTGGAGAAGATGGCGATCTCGCTGTCGGTGCTGGTCAAGGGCTATCTGCTCGGCATCGGCCTGGCCTTTGCACTGACCAGCCTGGCGGTGTCGACCCAGCTGGGGCGCGACCTGCTGTCGACCCTGACCTCGATGTTCAACCCGCTGCCGGCCATCGCGCTGCTGCCGCTGTCACTACTGTGGTTCGGTCTTGGCGAGAACAGCCTGATCTTCGTGCTGGTGCACTCGGTGCTCTGGGCGCTGGCGCTCAATACCTACGCCGGTTTTCTCGGAGTCTCGGAAACCCAGCGCATGGCCGGGCGCAACTATGGTCTCAAGGGCCTGCGCTTCGTGCTGTTCATCCTGATCCCCGCGGCGCTGCCGTCGATCCTTTCAGGCCTGAAGATCGGCTGGGCCTTCGCCTGGCGCACGCTGATCGCCGCCGAGCTGGTGTTCGGCGCCTCCAGCGGCAAGGGCGGCCTGGGCTGGTACATCTTCCAGAACCGCAACGAGCTGTACACCGACAAGGTTTTCGCCGGGCTTGCTGCGGTGATCCTTATCGGCCTGCTGGTGGAAAACCTGGTGTTCGCCACGATCGAGCGGGTCACCGTCAAGCGCTGGGGGATGCAGCGCTGAGTCCAGCAGCGCAAGCCGTAGCCCACAAGCGACGTGCCACCAACAGGAGCGGCTTTAGCCGCGGCAGGTAGACGAAAGCTCGCGGCTGAAGCCGCTCCTACAGGGTGATCCCTGCCGCCACGCACGACGCGAGCCAGCATTGGCTTCGAAGCACAACTGACACTTAACCGCCTGGCCAGCCAAGGCCAGGCACACAGGAGAAACCATGAAAAAATCCCGCATCGCCACCGCGCTGGGCCTGCTCGGTGCATTGGCACTGCCGCTGTCCGCCCAGGCCGAAGGCAAGATCAGCATCGCCCAGCAGTTCGGCATCGGCTATCTGCTGCTGCATGTGGTCAAGGATCAGCAACTGATCGAGAAGCACGCCAAGGCTCAGGGGCTGGATGAGATCGACGTCGAGTGGCGCACCATTTCCGGTGCCACCGCAATGAACGAGGCGCTGCTGGCCGGCGCCATCGACGTGGTTTCGGCCGGTGTGCCGCCGATGCTCACCGTATGGGATCGCAGCTACGGCCGGCAGAACGTCAAGGCGGTATCGGCCCTGGGCTCGCTGCCCGGCTACGTGCTAAGCAACCGTGACGACGTGAAGTCGCTGGACGATCTGAGCGAGAAGGATCGCCTAGCGGTGCCGGCTGCCGGGGTCGGATTCCAGTCGCGCACCCTGCAGATCGAGGCGGCCAAGCGCTATGGCAAGGACGATTTCCAGCGCTTCGACGCCATCTCCATCAGCCTGCCGCACCCCGATGCCACGGCAGCGCTGATCAAGGGCGGTTCGGAAATCACTGCGCACTTCTCCAGCCCGCCGTTCCAGTACCAGGCGCTGGAAAATCCCAATGTGCACAAGCTGATCAGCAGCTACGACATTCTTGGCGGCCAGGCAACCTTCAACGTGCTCTATGCGACCGAGAAGTTCCACGACGAAAACCCGAAGACCTACAAGGCCTTCTATGACGCCCTGGTGGAGGCCGAACAGATCATCAAGGCGGACAAGGCCGCGGCTGCCGAGATCTACATCCGCGTGGAGAACTCCAAGCTGCCCTTGGAGTTCGTGAAGAAGATCATCGAAGACCCGGAAAACGACTTCACCGTATCGCCGCAGCGCACCTTCATCTATGCCGAGAAGCTGCATGAGCTGGGCGTGTTGAAGAACAAGGCCGCGTCGTGGAAGGATTACTTTTTCGAAGAGGCCCAGGCCAATCCGGGTAGCTGATCGCCTCTGCGGCCAGCCTCAAATGCGTGGCCGCAGCTTCAGTTCGGGAGTGGGCTTGGGCGCATTCCCGGCCGGGTGGTGGTCGGGGTGCTGCTCGATCATCTGGGCGATTGCCCTCAGCTGATCGAGCATGGCCCTGGCCAGCCCGGCCTGAGTGCGGTACAGGCCGCTGTCCGGGTCCTGCGCCAGGTCGTTGAGTCCCCGTAAGGGGTAGCTGTAGCGCTTGGCCTCCGGGGTGAAGAAGCGCTGGTAGTCGTGCGCGGTACCGTGCAGTTCGCGGCAGGCGCGCTCCAGGCTTTGCAGTTGTTCGGCAACACTGGCCAACTGCAGGCGCAGGCGGATGATCTGATGGTTCTCCCAGTTCATCGGCGAGGCTTTGGCGCCGGGCTGCCAGCAAGCCGGATCACCAAAGCGCAGCACGAACTGCTGGCCGGCTTCGCGTCCATAACGGGTCAGGCGAGCGATGCGCTCGGGCGGCATGGTCAGGTTGAGGCCGCCTTCCTCGCGGGTCAGCTGAATCAGGCCGATGCGGTCGCGAAAGCCTGGCATCAGCGACAGGGTTTCGTGGTTCCAGTCCTTGGCCACGTTGCTGAGCTGGGCCAGAAAACCACGCAGCGCCGGCAGGCCGTTTTGCGGAAAACGCCGCCAGTAGGCGAGCCGCGCATCGCCGTTGTTGCGCGGGAAGCGCACGCGCTGCTCATCCGCGCCGTCGGTCGGTCCCAGGTCCAGGCCAAAGGTGGGGCGCCGGGGCAGGGCGGCATCGAAGAAGTGAATGGGAAAGTTGGAGCTGATGCCGCCATCGGTGAACCAGCAGCGCTCCAGTTTCCTCTCGTTCCTGCGGTAATCCACGGCGTGCAGCGGCACGGCGCTGAGCAGCAGCGGAAAACTCAGGCTCATGCGCACCGCGACGATCACCGGCAGATCGTCGGGCAAGGGCAAACGCAGGTAGCCGTCATTACGTTCATCGCAACCGGGGCGCTGGCGTGCGCGCATCCAGGCCACTACGCGGCGCGGGAACAGGCGGGCAAACTCTTCCTCGCGAAAATGGAACTGGTTGTTCTCACGTACCTGATCGTCATCGCGAAATGGCAGGCGAAACGGCCGCGCCATGCTCAGGCAGGTGGTCATCACCTGCAGATCGATGCCGTGCGCGCGCAGATCGCCGAAGGTCAGCGGCCGCTCGCATTCGATGGCCTCCGGATGCAGCGCACAGAACGCCTGCTGCCCGCTGAGACGATCGAAGTAGTGGGTCAGCCAATTGGTCAGGGCTTCATCCGGCGCCTTGTCATCGGCGTCGGACAAACCGCTGCACAGGCCGAAGCCATTCTGCGGCAGTTGCCGCAGCGCGGGCAGCAGCACACGCAAGGCTGCGGCAAAAACGCCGCCAAGCGCCGCAAATGACAACACCCAGAACCACACCAGCAGGCTGCTGCCGGCGATGGCGCTGGCCCACAAAGGCCCACCCGCCACCAGTGCGCCGATCAGCGCAGCGAACTTGTGTCGCGTCAGCATCACCTTGAGGGGCGCCAGCAGTTGCGCGCGCGGCCCCTTGCCCTTGGCTTCGAGGGCGGCGATGAAGGTGTCGAACAGTGTTCGCAGTGCGGGAACGGGTTTGAACAAGGCCAGCAGTTTGGTGCCATGTCCCTCCGCTGCTGGGGTACAGAGATGTTCGGGCAAGCGCTCGATTTCGGCGAAGCCGTCCGGGTCGCTGCTCAATTGCCCGCTCTGGAAGCGCTGGCGACCGAGTTCGGCGGCGGCTGCTGCCGCGGCGGCGATGGCACCGGCACTGGTGCCGCCGATGCTGCGCAGGCGAAAAGCCCTGGCGATCTCGGTAATGGCCAGCGGATAGACGATGCCGCTGGTGATACCGCCCTTCATGATCAGGTCGCATTCCCTGGCGAACACCGCTTGGCGCGAATCGTTCATCTACTGCTCCTTGTCGTCATGCCGAACGCGGGCGCTGGCATGATAACTCGGCTTTGGCGGCTATATGCCAGTATTGCGAGCGAGCGCTGGCGCCGAAACCGCATCGCACCGGGGCATCGATTGTATTGAGGGAGTCAGCGTTTAGAAGTAGTCGCCACAGGCTAAGGATGGTGGTGTGGTAGTGGAAGCGCTGGACGATCTTGTTCTCAATGGCAAATTGCCTTCCCTGGCGCCACTAGCGTTATATCAGTGTCCTTTGCTGCAGGCATCAGAGAGAGCCTTGAATTTCAGGGTCTGGATGTTTCCAGCAGAGTCTATGTATTTCATCAGGTGATCCACAGGCTTGCAGGTATGGGTTTTGGGCTTTGATATGGACAGAACCCTGGATACATCAAGTTTCAATCCATACTTGTAAATGGTGGCCGGGCTTTCAGCGAGTGCATTGCCGGATAGAAGCAAGGCAAGGCTGGTAATTAGAATGTTTGCCAGATTTTTTACATGTTTGCTGATCATCTTCAAACTCCGGAAAGGATAAATGGATGTTGAATGCCTCCGGGAGAGTTGAGTGTGGTTGCCAACTCACTCTCGGAGCAAAACGACGGAATTGTGTTCAGGAGTTGATCTGACAGACTTGTGTTTCAAATACTGCCAGATCAAATGGTGGCCAAGAGTAGCAGCGAAGTCAGGGCTGCGGGCTTAAGCTTTTGGCACTGCAATATCGAAGTCTTGGTCGTTTCCCGTGGTAAAGGCGGCCTCCTGAATGTGGTAGACAGTTGGTTCTTGCGAGAAGTATTGCTCCAGGCCCAGCATGAAAGTCTGATGGTCGTCACTCGCTTCGAAACCCGGTGAATGGTCCTCAAGTGACGCCCAACGAACGATCAGGTTGAACGTCTCGGGGCTTTCGATTCCCTGCGCGAACATATGGCCGTGGTAGCCCTTGGCGCGTTGGAGCAAGTGAACTACTTCGGCAAATGCCTGTTTGAACTGTTCGATATGTGTACTGTGAACTGGCAGTACTGCGATTTCATAAATCATTGCGGTATTCCTCTGGAGTCAGTTTTGTAGTTGAACCTATGTACTTACGGGGCGAGCGAGGGCTCGACGGCAATCGCGACTTTGCCGCGAAGACCGTTGTTGGGTGTCTCCAGCAGCGCATGCGCGCTTGAGATATCAGCGAGCGAATAGACCGCGCCAATATGGGGGCGCAGCTGGCCGCGCTCGACCAATGCCTTCAGTTCATCGAGCTTGCCGCGGTTCTGTCGGGTGAAGACGAAGTGGTAACTGGCGTTCTTGCCCCAGGCCTGAATCAGGTTCTGCGGCTTGGCGATGTCCACGATCGACACCACGCGGCCGAGCTGGGCGAGCGCATCGGGGCTGCGCGTCAGGGTGTCGCCGCCGATGGTGTCGAATATCACATCGACGCCGTGGCCATCGGTTTCCCGCAGGATGGCCTCAACGTAATCTTCCTGCTCGTAGTCGATGACCACGTCGGCGCCCAGACTGCGGGCGAACTCGAAGTTCGCTTCGCGTACGGTGGTAAAGACCCGGGCGCCAATGGCTTTTGCCACCTGGATCGCGACATGACCGACACCGCCGGCGCCGCCGTGGATCAGAATGCTTTCCCCGACTCTGAGTGATACTCGCCCGATCAGTGCTTCCCACACGGTGCCGCCGACCAGCGTCAGGCTTGCCGCCTCGAGGTGGCTCAGCGATTCTGGCTTCTTGCCGATGATGCTTTCGGAGGCAACGTGGTACTCGGCGTAACTGCCGTCGCCTTCGAAGATCTGCGTGGTGTACCAGACCTCGTCGCCTGGCACGAAGGTCGTCACACCCGGGCCGACAGCTTCGACGACGCCGGATACGTCATGCCCGGTGATGGCGGGGAGGGGCACGTAATCCACGTAGTCGCCACGACGCACCTGGTAATCCAGCGGGTTGATGGAGGTTGCGTGGACCCGTACCAACACTTGGCCTGCCTGCGGTACGGGTTTGGCCACTTCGCTCAGTTCGAACGCATTAGGGCCGCCAAAGGATTTGAGAATTTGCGCTTTCATTGTATTTCCTCGCTTCTGGAAAAAGGGATATAGGGAATTTTCGATATATGTAAACAAAAGAAATGCATGTCTTTGCCTAGGGTACCTCCGTCATGATTCATTGATTCGGCAAAAAGGGATATCGGGAATATTCGATTTATAAGGCTAAAGCAGCAGGCTAAAAAATTACAGTTCCTTGCCTATCAGCTCGGCCAGAGCACGGATATTGGTTTCATTGCGCTTGTAGTAGGTCCACTGTCCGATCCGACGGACTTCGACCAAGCCTACACGTTGCAGCGTCGCAAGGTAGTCGGACACCGTCGACTGCGACAGACCGACGCCTTCCTGAATACTGCTGACGCACACGCCCACGGTGTGAACATCCCCTTCATCCTGGGGTGGAAAGTTCTTAACCGGATCCTTCAACCCCTTGAGGATTCCAAGGCGGGTGGGATTCGAGAGGGCTTTGAATACATTGATCAGGTCCATGGGTGGCGATGATATCGATATTTACCGATATGTCAATTCGGTGTTCGACCGTTCGTCGCGCATATGGCTTGAGGGTTTTTGCCGGTGTGGTGGACAGACTCCATTGCGGATTTCGATTTTCCATGGGGGATAGACCGTTGCTTTGCACAGAGTGATACCTCAAGGTGCGAGACTTGCGCCGTGCGGCCAACTCTCCACGTCAGCGCTTGTTCAACCTCTGCGCCAACCTGTCGCCACTGAGCTGGATCAGGCTGACCATCACCACCAGCACCACGATGACGGTGAGCATCACCTGGGTGTCGAAGCGCTGGTAACCGTAGCGGTAGGCCAGGTCGCCGAGGCCGCCGGCACCGATGGCACCGGCCATGGCCGAGGAGTTGATCATGGTCACCAGGGTGATGGTGAAGCCGCCGACGATGCCCGGCAGGGCCTCGGGCAGCAGCACGTGCCAGATGATGTGTCGGCGCCGGCAACCCATGGCCTGGGCCGCCTCGATCAGGCCGTGGTCGACCTCGCGCAGGCTGACTTCGGCGATACGGGCGAAGAACGGCGTGGCGGCGATGGTCAGCGGCACCACCGCCGCCCAGACACCGTAGGTGGTGCCGACCACCAGGCGAGTGAAGGGGATCAGCGCGACCATCAGGATCAGGAAGGGGATCGAGCGGAACAGGTTGACCACCGCGCCGATCAGGCGGTTGAGTCGCGGCGACTCGAACAGCCCGCCGGGCCCGCTGGTGACCAGGAAGATGGCCAGCGGGATGCCGGCCAGCAGCGCCAGCAGCGACGACACGCCGACCATCAGCAGGGTGTCGAGCAGCCCCTGCCAGAGACGTTCAAGCAGCAGCGGCATAACCGATCACCTCCACGTGATCCGCCAGGCGGCGGGCGTTGTCCAGCAATTGTTCGGGATCCAGCGGGCTGTCCGCGACTTCCAGCAGCAGGCGGCCGAGCGGGCGGCCCTGGATGCGTTCGATGCCGCCGTCGAGCAGGGTGATCCGCCCGCCCAGGGCACTGCCCAGGTCCTGCAGGTCCGGCGCGCCGTGGCCGGCGTAGTGCAGGCGCAGCACCGGGTGGTCATGCGCGCTCTGGCGCTGGCTGTACAGGCGCGCCTTGAGGTCGTCCGGCAGCTGGTGCTGCAGCGGCGCCAGCAGGGTGCGGGTGACCTCGTGGGTGGGGGCGCCGAATACCCGCCAGACCTGGCCATGCTCGACGATCTCGCCCCGTTCCAGCACCACCACGCGGTCGCAGATTTCGCGGATCACCGCCATCTCGTGAGTGATCAGCACGATGGTCAGGTTCAGTCGCCGGTTGATCTCGCGCAGCAGGGCGAGGATCGACTGGGTGGTCTCCGGGTCCAGCGCGCTGGTGGCCTCGTCGCACAGCAGGATGTCCGGGTCGTGTACCAGCGCGCGGGCGATGCCGACGCGCTGCTTCTGCCCGCCGGAGAGCTGCGCCGGGTAGGCGTCGTGCTTGTCCGCCAGACCGACCAGCTGCAGCAGCTCCTCGGCCTTGCGCCGGCGCTGCTGGCGCGGCACGCCGGCCACCTTCAGCGGCAGTTCGACGTTCTGCCGCACGGTCTTGGCCGAGAGCAGGTTGAAGTGCTGGAAGATCATGCCGATGCGCCGGCGCAGCGCCACCAGTTGCTCGTAGTCGTATGCGCCGATATCGACGCCGTCGATCAGCACCTTGCCGTTGGTGGGCTGCTCCAGACGGTTGATGGTGCGCAGCAGCGACGACTTGCCGGCGCCGCTGCGGCCGATGATGCCGAAGATCTCGCCGCGCTCGATGGCCAGGTCGATGTCGCGCAGGGCACGCACGCCGTTGCTGTAGGTCTTGCTGACACCGGCGAAGCGCAGCTGCGCCTCGCCGACGGTCTGTGGCAGGTGGGCCTGGAAACCGCTCATCTCAGCTCTCCCAGCCAGCCTGATAGAGCTTGCCGTTGGATTTGTCGAGGGCCGCGCGGACCTTCGGCGAGCTCTGGTAGATCTCGATGAACTTGAGGATGCGCGGGTCCTTGGCCTTCTGTGGCTGGGCGACGAACTGGATGATGTACTCCGGGTAGTCGAGGCCGTCGAACAGCAGCGCGGACTCGGCGTCGTGGGTGCCGGCCAGGCGGATGTAGTGCGGATAGCCCAGGGCCAGGTCGACTTCGTCCAGCGCGCGCACCAGTTGTACCGCTTCCAGCTCGATGATCTTCAGCTTCTTGGGATTGGCGGTGATGTCCTGCTGGGTGGCCTTGTAGCTGACGCCGGGCTTGAGCTGGATCAGTCCGGCCTTCTGCAGCAGCTGCAGGGCGCGGCCGCCATTGATCGGGTCGTTGGCGATGGCCACGCTGGCGCCTTCGGGCAGGCTGGCGAAGTCCTTGTGCTTCTTCGAGTAGAGGCCGACGTTGTTGATCACTCCGCGGGCCACCGGCACCAGGTCGTAACCGCCTTCCTGCTTGGCGTTTTCCAGGAAGGGAATGTGCTGGAAGTAGTTCAGGTCGATATCGCCGTTGGCCAGGCTGACATTGGGCGCGATCCAGTCGGTGAACTCCACCAGTTTCACTTCCAGACCCTGGGCCCGGGCTTCCTCCACCGCCACTTCCAGCGGTGGGACAAAGGCGGCAGTGGTGCCGAGCTTGAGCGGTTCGTCGGCCTGGGCCAGGGAGCCTGCCAGCAGCAGGCCGAGGGCGGCTGCGCCCCGGATGAAACTGAATGGAGTGAAGCGTCGTAGGGTTTTACGCATGGCGAGATTCCTTTTCTTCGGTTTGCGGAGCGAGTTGCCGCCAGCCGGCGGCGGGATGGGGAGCGGCCAGGCGCGGGCCCTGGCCGAACAGCTTGTGGCGCAGGGCGCCGTCCACGTAGGCGGTCTTGTAGCGACCGCGCTGTTGCAGCTCGGGCACTACCAGGTCGATGACGTCGGCGTAGCTTTCCGGGGTGACCGTGCGGGTCAGGTTGAAGCCGTCCAGACCGGTTTCGTCGATCCACGCCAGCAGCTGGTCGGCCACCTGTGAGGGTGAGCCGACTGCCTGTGGGTAGCGACCGCCCAGGGCGTGCTGCTGCAGCAGGCGGCGCTTGGTCCAGCCGCTGAAGCTCTTGACCACCGACTCGATGGCGTTGGTCTTGCGCTCGACGATGGGCTCATCCAGGCCGAAGGCGGCCAGGTCGATGCCGGTGGAGGCGGAGAAGTGAGCGATGCCGGCCTCGGGGCTGGCATGGCGCTGGTACTCGGCCAGTTTGTCGCGGGCCTCGGCCTCGCTCGGCGCGACGATCACGCTGATACCCATGAACACCTTGATCGCATCCGCGGGGCGGCCGGCGGCTACGGCCGCGGCACGTACCTTGTCGACCTGGGCGCGCACCGCCTCCTTGTTCTGCCCGCCGATGAACACGCACTCGGCGTGGTTGCCGGCGAACTGCAGGCCGCGTGCCGAGGAGCCGGCCTGGAACAGCAGTGGCGTGCGCTGCGGTGAAGGCTGACTGAGGTGGTAGCCCTCGACCTGGTAGAACTCCCCGTGGTGGCGCACCGGATGCACCTTGTGCGGCTGGGCATAGATGCGCCGGTCGCGGTCGGCCAGCACCGCGTCGTCCTCCCAGCTGCCTTCCCAGAGCTTGTAGAGCACCTCCAGGTATTCCTCGGCCTGGTCGTAGCGGCGGTCGTGCTCCACCTGCTGCGGCCGGCCCATGGCGCGGGCGGCACTGTCCAGGTAGCCGGTGACGATGTTCCAGCCGACCCGGCCATTGGTGAGGTGATCCAGGGTGCTCATGCGCCGGGCGAAGGTGTAGGGCGCCTCGTAGCTCAAGTTGGCGGTGACGCCGAAACCCAGGTGCGAGGTGACGCCGGCCATGGCCGGGACCAGCAGCAGCGGGTCGTTGATCGGCAGCTGGATGCTTTCGCGCAGGGTCAGGTCGAGGTTGCCCTGGTAGATGTCGTAGACGCCGAGGATGTCGGCGAGGAACAGGCCGTCGAACAGCCCGCGCTCGAGCAGGCGGGCCAGGTCGGTCCAGTAGTCCAGCCGGGTGAAGTCCACCGAGCGGTCGCGTGGGTGGGTCCACAGGCCGTGGTTGATGTGGCCGACGCAGTTCATGTTGAAGGCGTTGAGCAGCACTTGCTTGGCCATCAGATGGTCCCCCGGCGCGGCGGCAGACGGTCGTTGAGGTAGTAGTCGCCGACGGCGTGGTACTTCCAGCGCACCGGGTCGTGCAGGGTGTGAGTGCGGGCGTTGCGCCAGTGGCGGTCGAGGCCGTACTCGGCCAGCGTTGCGCGGCTGCCGGACAGCTCCAGCAGCTTGCTGCCGAGCAGCAGCGAGGTTTCCGTGCTGATCACCCGCGCCTCGGCCACGGCAATGGAGGCGGCGGCCACGCTGGCCTCGTCCGGCTCTGCCTGGGCACGGTCGACGAACTCGCCGGCACGCTGCAGCAGCTTCTCGCTGGCGGCCAGGCGCACGCGCAGCTTGCCGATCTCCTGCTGGGTCAGCGGATCCTCGGCGGCACGCTCGACGCCGGCGTCGATCCATGGCCGTGCCTTGTGCCGCACGAACTGCAGCAGGTCCTCGTAGGCGCCGCGGGCGATGCCGGTGTCGATGGCCGCGTGCAGCAGCTGGGCGAAGGGGCCGACCGTGGTCGGCCGCTCGAAGGCGCTCTGGAACGGCACCAGGTCTTCTTCCGCCAGCGGCACGCCGGTGAAGACCACGCTGCCGCTGCCGGTGGTGCGCTGGCCGAAGCCGCTCCAGTCGTCGATCAGCTCCAGCCCCTCGGCCTCGCGCGGGACGAAGGCGAGGAAACCGACGCCGTGCTCGTCCAGCACATGGGTGGGGATGCGCTGGGCGAACAGCGCGCCGGTGCAGTAGAACTTGCGTCCGTCGATGCGATAGCCGCTATCGCTGCGGGTCAGGCGGGTGGTGCGGTCCAGCGCGGTCCGGGTGCCGAGTTCGGCCAGGGCATTGCCGAAGCGTTTGCCGGCCAGCACTTCGCCGTACAGGCGGCGCTGCTGCTCCGGGCTGCCGTTTACCCGCAGCACTTCCAGGGCGTAGAAGTGGTTCTGCGGGATCTGCCCCAGCGAGGAATCGGCCTGGGCGATGCGGGCAATGACCCGGGCCAGGGTGACGCTGGTAACGCCGGCGCCGCCGAATTCCTGCGGCACGCTGATGCCCCACAACCCGGAGCGGGAGAACTGCTCCAGCTCGGCATGCGGCAGGCGGCGCTCGCGGTCACGCTCGGCGGCGTCGCGGACGAAGCTGGTGGCCAGCTTCTCGGCCACCTCGAGGGCTTCGGCATCGCTGCGAATCAGCGCCACCGGGGTAGTCAGGGGTGCGTTCATGGCTCAGATCCAGGAATGACGGTTGGGATGACGGCCGTTGAGGTGCCAGGCGCCGATGGCGTGGTATTTCCAGCGCACCGGATCGTGCAGGGTGTGGGTGCGGGCGTTGCGCCAGTGGCGGTCGAGGCCGAACTCGGCCAGCGTCGCGCGACTGCCGGCGAGGTCCAGCAGCTTTTCGCTGGCGACCAGGCTGATCTCGGTGGTCAGCGCCTTGGCTTCGGCCACGGCAATGGACGCACGGGCGGCGGCATCGGCGTCGATGGGGGCGGCGGCCACTTCGTCGAGCACGCGTCCGGCCTCGTGCAGCAGCGCCTCGGCGGCGTGCAGCTCGATCTGCAGGCGGCCGATGTCGGCGATCACGTAGGGATCGTCGCCGGCACGCTCGACTTTGGCATCGACCCAGGGACGCGCCCTGTCGCGGACGAAGACGATGGCGTCGCGTACGGCAGCGTCGGCGATGCCCAGGTCGATGGCGGCCTGGATCAACTGTGAAAAGGCGCCCTGGATGCTTGGCTGTTCGACCAGCGGCCACAGCGGGATCAGGTTGTCCTCGTCGACTTCCACCTCGTTGAGCAGCACGGTGCCGCTGGCGGTGGTGCGCTGGCCGAAGCCGGACCAGTCGTTGACGATGCGCAGGCCCGGGCGGCCGCGCTGGATGAAGGCCAGCCAGGGACGGCCTTGTTCGTCCAGCGCCTTGCTGGCGACCCAGTGGGCGAAGATGGCGCCGGTGGAATAGAACTTCTCGCCGCTGAACAGCCAGCGGCCGTCACGGCGTATCAGGCGTGCCTGGATATCCAGCGTGTGCCTGCTGCCACGCTCGGGGCCGCCGTTGCCGATGCGCCAGCCGGCCAGCACGCTGGCAAACAGGCGGCGCTGTTGTTCCGGGCTGGCGGCTACGCGCAGCAGGCCGAGCAGGCCGAAATGGTTCTGCGGAATCTGACCCAGGGCCGGGTCCGCGGCGGAAATGATGCGGAACACTTCGGCGATGGTGACGAAGGACAACTGCGGGCCACCGAACTCGCGCGGCACGGCGATGCTGCCGAGGCCGCTGGCGGTGAAGCGTTCCACCAGTTCCCAGGGCAGGCGGCGCTCGCGGTCACGCTGGATAGCCTCGGCCTGCGCCGCTTCGGCCAGGGCACGAGCAGCCTGCAGCGCGTCGGCATCGGTGACGAGAATGGTGGAAGGGTAGAGGGCAGGGGCGACGTCCTGGTCGCTGTTCTTGAGGGTACTCGGACTGGTCATGCAAACCTCATCTTGTGGATGTGCCGCAACGGCACCGGGATGAGGGCGCAACGGAGCGGCGGTAAATATCGAGGCTCCGGTGGTCCGGTTTTTATACCCTATGAGATTTAAAACATCCTGTTAAATATGATTAAAGAATATCTATGTGCCTGGAAGTTGTGTCGAAGCGGGCACATTGCCCGGGTGGAGGGGTGACAACCTCTCCACCCGGGGCGGGGCTGCCTAGCGCGGTCTGTCGCCCAGTACGGTGGCGCGATGCATGACCCGTCGCGCCGGGCGGTAGTCGTCGACGGCGTAGTGCTGGGTGATGCGGTTGTCCCAGAAGGCCACGTCGTTTTCCTGCCAGCGCCAGCGGATGGTGAACTCCGGCCGCGTGGCATGGGCGAAGAGAAAGCGCAGCAGGGCGTCGCTTTCGGCTGCTTTTAGTTCGTTGATGCGTGTTGTGAAACCCTCGTTGACGAATAGGCCCTTGCGCCCGGTGACGGGGTGCGTCCTTATCACCGGGTGCACCACGGGCGGGTGAGTGCGTTGCACCTCGTGGTAGCGCTCCAGCGCCTCGGGGGTATTGCCGAAGCGTTCCAGCGGAAAGGAGCGGGTGAAGTCATGGGTGGCGGTCAGGCCGTCGAGCAGGCGCTGCAGTGGCGTCGAGAGGGCCTTGAAGGCCGCGCTGCTGCTGGCCCAGAGGGTGTCGCCGCCATAGGCCGGCAGCTGTTTGGCGGCCAGCACCGCGCCGAGCGCCGGAGTCTCCAGGAAGGTCACGTCGGTGTGCCAGATGGCGTTGTCGCGCACGTCGGTCACGGCGGTGTCGAGCACCAGTACTTCCGGTTGCTCGGGGATGTTCGGGTAGATCGGATGGATATGCAGGTCGCCGAACTGGGCCGCGAAGGCGGCTTGCTGCTGCGGCTCGATGGGCTGCTCACGAAAGAACAGCACCTGATGCTGCAGCAGGGCGTCTTCCAGTTGCTGGCGCAGGCCGGCAGTCAGCGGCTGGCGCAGGTCGATGCCGCTGATCTGGGCACCCAGGGCCGGGCTGAGTGGGGTGATGTGCAAGGTCATGTCGGAAGCTCGTTCAATGTGCCTGGCCGTGCCAGGGCACCAGTTTGCGTTGCAGGGCGCGCAGGCCCAGTTCGAGGGCGAAGGCGATCAGGGCGATGACCAGGATGCCGAGGATCACCACGTCGGTGACCAGGAATTGCGCGGCCGACTGCACCATGAAACCCAGGCCTTCGGTGGCGGCGATCAACTCGGCGGCAACCAGCGTCGACCAGCCCACGCCAAGACCGATACGGATGCCTGTGAGAATGTCCGGCAGGGCGCTGGGCAGGATCACGTGGCGTATCAGTTGTGCCGGCGTGGCACCCAGCGATTGCGCGGCGCGCAGCTTGGCGGGGTCGACATTGCGCACGCCGGTGGCGGTGGCGATGGCGATTGGGGCGAAGATCGCCAGGTAGATCAGCAGCACCTTGGACAGCTCGCCGATACCGCACCAGATGACGATCAGCGGCAGGTAGGCCAGCGGCGGGATCGGTCGGTAGAACTCGATCAGCGGGTCGAAGATGCCGCGCACGATGCGCTGGCGGCCGATGGCGATGCCCAGCGGTACGGCGGTGAGCACGGCGGCCGCCAGACCGAGGCCGATGCGCCCGAGGCTGGCGCCCAGGTGCTGCCAGAGGCTGGCGTTCATGTAGCCTTCGCCGAGCAGTTGCCAGCCACGGGCGAGCACGGCCTGCGGGCTGGGCAGAAACAGGGGTTCGATCAACCCGGCGCTGGTCACTGCCCACCACAGCCAGAGCAGGCTGGCTATGCTCAGGCTGCTGATGGTCAGCAGGCTCAGTTCCCGGCGCGGCCTGGGCGCGTGCTGTTCTTCGGGCGTCTTGGCGTAGACATATTCGTAGCTGCTCATGCGCGGCTCCCGTGGCGTTGGGCAAAGACCTGGGCGAGGACGTGCTCGCGGGTTTCGATGAAAGCGGGGTCGGACTTGATCGCACGGGCACTTTCGCCAGCGGCGTAGCGACGGCCGAACTCCAGCCGAAGGTGCTCGACGATGCGTCCGGGGTTGGGAGCCAGCAGCACCAGATCACTGGCGAGGAACACGGCTTCCTCGATGTCGTGGGTGATCAGGAACACCGGCTTGCGCGTGCGCTGCCAGACCTGCAGCAGCAGTTCCTGCATCTGCTCGCGGGTGAAGGCATCGAGGGCGCCGAAGGGTTCGTCCATCAGCAGCACGCGGGGATCTGCGGTGAGGGCGCGGGCCAGGCCAACGCGCTGCTTCTGCCCGCCGGAGAGTTCCCAGATGCGGCGCTGCTCGAAGCCGGCCAGGTCGACCAGGGCGAGCAGCTCACGCGCCCTGGCTTCGCGCTCGGCGCGGCCGACGCCGGCCAGTTGCAGGCCGAAGGCGACGTTCTCCAGCACGTTCTGCCAGGGCAGCAGGGCGTCGTCCTGAAACACCACGCCACGGTCGGCGCCGGGGCCTGCTACGGGCTGGCCGTCGAGGCGAATGCGCCCGGCGCTGGGGGCAACGAATCCGGCGATGAGGTTGAGCAGGGTGGTCTTGCCGCTGCCGGAGGGGCCCAGGGCGACCAGCAGTTGCTCGGGGCCGAGGTTGAATGACAGGTCGCTCAATACCGCGTTGGCGGCGCCCGGGTACTGTGCGCTGATGTGCTCCAGTTCGAGTAGGGCCATGTTCAGATTCTCTTCAAGGCAGGCGGTTTGATGTACTGGCTGCTGACGCAGATCGAGATCGCATCAACATCGAAAGGGGCGGCATGAACTGCCGCCCGCACAGGGTGTGGTCAGTTGCTGATGAACTGATTGCTGACGTAGGGCGCGTAGTCCGGCAGAACCTTGTCCACCTTGCCTTGCTCCTTGAGGAAGCCGGCAGTGGCGCTGACGGCCTGGGTGGTCGGCGCGCCGAGGGCGGTGACCTGATCGGCAGCCAGCGGGAAGACGTTGCCCTGCAGCAGCAGCGGGATGTCCTCGGCCTTGGCGCCGGAGAGTTTCACCACCTTGGCGATGTTGTCCTGATTGGCCAGCCAGGCTTGCGGGTCATTGCGGTAGTCGGCGTAGGCGTCGAGGGTGACCTTGGCGAAGGCACGTACGGCATCCGGGTGCTTCTCGGCGAAGTCCTTGCGCACGATCCAGGCGTCGAAGGTCGGTGCACCCAGTTCGCCGAGCTCGCCGGAGGTGATCAGCACCTTGCCGGTTTCCTTGGCCACGCCAAGGGCAGGATCCCAAACGTAGGTAGCGTCGATGTCCCCACGCTGCCAGGCAGCGATGATCGCTGGCGGCGCCAGGTTGAGGATCTGCACCTTGCCCGGGTCGATGTTCCAGTGCTTGAGCGCGGCCAGCAGGCTGTAGTGGCCGGTGGACACGAACGGTACGGCGACCTTCTTGCCGATCAGGTCGACGGGTTTCTCGATACCGCTGCCGGTGCGCGCAACCAGCGCCTCGGCGGCGCCGATCTGCGCAGCGATGAGGAAGGTCTGCACCGGCAGTTGGCGGGTGGCGGCTGCGGCCAGCGGGCTGGAGCCGACGTAACCGATCTGTACGTCACCGGAAGCGACGGCGGTGATCACTTCAGCGCCGCCGTCGAACTTGCGCCAGTCGATCTTGGCGTTGGTGGCTTTTTCGTAGGCACCGTCAGCCTGAGCAACCTTGGCCGGATCGACGGTAGTCTGGTAGGCAACGGTGAAGTCGGCGGCCTGTGCAACCAGGGTCGCGCTCGACAGGGTCAGTGCGGCCAGCACGCGGCGCACGAAGGGAAACGGGGTCATGGTGTCGCTCCTCGAAAGCGGACTGGCCCTTCTGTCGAGGTACCGAGCCGCGGGACGTTGTTCAGGTGTTGTCAGGGTGTCCGGCGGTCCGGTGGAGCAAGACTATCTATCCGAAATGGAATAGATAAATACTTTTTTAGAATATTTTTATATTTTTTGGATCGGGCATGAGTGCCCTTCAGCCGCCGGCTGGTCTGCCCTGTGGCGCAATGGGCAGCGCCTCATGACGCCGCCGTTCAAGCCACCTGAGCCGGCTTCGAGTGGTCCAGTGTCAACAGTAAGTCGATCATCGCCTTGGCCGCAGGGGACAGGCGAAAACCCGTACGGGTCACGATGCCGCAGCGGGCGCTTAGGCTATCGAGGTTGCTTGGTAGGTTGCGCAGATGCAGTTGCACCAGAGCACCACGGGCCAATTCGTCCGCAACGGCTTCATAGGCCGCTATGCTGATGGCATCGCTGCGTTTGACCAACTGCACCAGCAGGGGAATCTGTTCGCATTCCAGATGAATGCTGATATCGACCTTGCCGCTGAGGTTGGCCAACACCTTGCGAGCTTCGCTCGGAATACGGCTGGCCGCCAGGGGGAAGTCGAAGAGGTCATTGGTCGACAGGCTTTCCTTGCCCAGCAAAGGATGCTCGGGGCGGCAGAAGAATAGACCAGCACGTGGCCGTAGCGGTTGCGTCTGAACTCCAGGATCGGCATCGCAGTGGCGGATGTCGGTGATGAAGAATTCGATCTCGCCACGGTTCAGGCTGCGACTCAGTTGTTCCCAGTTGTCCACTTCGAAGCGCGTGCGAATGCGCGGATAACGTTGCATGAATGCCAACAATGCATCAGGCAGCAAACTGGTGGCCAGCGCCGGGCCACAACCGAAATGCAGGTCGCCGGCATCCAACTTGCTCATCTGGGTGATTTCACTGGTCAGGTTACTGGCGCCGCGAATCAACGCCAGGGCATGTTGCAGTGCGATCTGTCCCTCTGGCGTGGGGCGTAGATCCTTGCTCGCACGGTCGATCAGCACGCAGCCAAGCTCCTGCTCCAGGCCCTGGATGCTGCGGCTGAATGCCGGTTGAGTGATACCCATCGCCTCGGCTGCGCGAACGAAGCTGCGGTGTTCGTTGAGTGCGACAAGGTAGCGGAGCTGACGCAAATCCATATGGGTTCCGGCGTTGACAGGTCTATAGAGGCGGGCGAGTCGCCACGTTTGCGCCGGTTTTAATGGTCAGTTTTTATTCCGTCAATCTATTGATTTGGATATGCATATTCCTTTTAGGAATGTATTCGCATGCCCGCTATGCCCGGCCTGACAGATAGAGCGCCGCTGGTTCTGCCATGACGCGCTTCTTTGCCGGTGGGCTGGATGCACGCAATGCCTTTCTCGCATTTTTTCCATGCCTTTCAGTAATGACTTTTAAAAAATCATTTTTAATCAACGTCTTATGTTTTTTTATTCCTTTTGGAAATCAATATCTCATTAAAAATTACTTTGTGGGATAAGGAGCCGAATCAATCATCGCCGCAGCTCTACGGCGGGCCTGGCAATCGCAGCTGCCGTCAGAGTTCAGCAGTCCATACAGCACACAGGAGTCTTGCCCATGGGCAATGTACTTAAAGCCGACAACCTTTCCGAGGTGCTCTGGCGTGATGCACGCAAGCCGGGCGAACAACGTGATCTGGGTGTCAGCGTACGCCAGGCACTTGGCTTGCAGCGCCTGACGCCGCAGGCCGGCAAGCCGGTGCTGGGGCGCCGCGAAGCGATCCTGCTCGGCGTTTACGCAGCGCAAGCGTGGAAACTGGTGCGATTGGCCACGGTGAACACGGTTATCGGCTGCGGATGAGAGTCAGGCGGGCAATGGTGGCCGGTGAGTGCCGTTGTGGAACGCTACCGGCCCGCAGAGCATGTCTCGCTAGAGTGCGCGGTCGAGGAGGAACTTGCTGAGGAACTGGCGTGTGCGTTCGTGCTGTGGCGCCGTGAACAGGGTATTGGCCGGGCCCTGTTCGACGATTCTTCCCTGGTCGATGAAGATGGCCCTGTCCGCCACATCGCGCGCAAAGGCCATTTCGTGGGTGACGATGACCATGGTGCGCCTCTCTTCGGCCAGATCACGGATGGTGGTCAGCACTTCGCCCACCAGCTCCGGGTCGAGCGCGGACGTGGGTTCGTCGAAGAGGATCACCTGTGGGCGCATGGCTAGGGCCCGGGCGATGGCCACACGCTGTTGCTGGCCGCCGGAGAGGCGCTTGGGATAGGCGTCTTCCTTGCCGCTCAGGCCCACCTTGGCGAGCAGGGCGCGGGCATGGGCCAGTGCGTCGCCGCGCGGTTCCTTCTTCACCTGCACCGGGCCTTCGATGACGTTCTCCAGCGCGGTGCGATGAGGGAACAGGTTGAAGTTCTGAAACACGAAACCGGCCTGCTGGCGTAACTGGCGGATCAGCTTCTGCTGGCCCTTGAGCGGTCGGTCGGCGTCGATATGGATATCGCCCACGGTGATCTGCCCGGCACTGGGTTCTTCCAGCAGGTTCAGGCAGCGCAGCAGGGTGGTCTTTCCCGAACCACTGGGGCCGATGATGGCGACCACCTCGCCGGCGGCCACGTCCAGGTCGATACCTTTGAGTACTTCACTGCTGCCGAAGGTTTTTCGCAGATTGCGCACGGAAATCATCAGTTGTCCTGCTCGTGCCGGTTGACCCTGGCCTCCAGGCGCGCCTGGAAGTGCGCGAGGATGCTCGCCAGCGCCCAGTAGATCAGCGCGGCCGCCAGGTACATGGTGAAAATCTCGAAAGTTCGTGCGGTGATCAGCTGCGCCTGGCGGAACAGTTCCGGCACCTGAATGGTGGCAGCCAGGGCGGTGTCCTTGACCAGCGAAATGAAGCTGTTGCCCAAGGGCGGCAGGGCCGTTCGCGCCGCCTGAGGCAGGATGGCCCGGTACAGCGTCTGCGCCTTGCTCATGCCGATGCTGGCGGCAGCTTCCCACTGGCCGCGATCAATGGAGGCGATGGCGGAGCGGAGAATCTCCGAGGTGTAGGCGGCCATGTTCAGCGAGAAGCCGATCAGCGCGGCCGGTAGCGGATCGAGCTGAATCCCCAGCTGCGGCAGACCGTAGTAGATCAGAAACAGCTGCACCAGCAACGGCGTGCCGCGGAAGAAGGATACGTACAGACGTGCGAGCCAGCGCAGCGGGGCTGGCCCATACAGGCGTCCGATGGCCAGGCCGAAACCCAGCAACAGGCCGAAGAACATGCCACCCAGGCTGAGTACGACCGTGTAGTAAGCGCCCTTTAACAGAAAGGGCGCGGACTCAAGAGCCAGCTGCAGGGCGGACTCGATCATCGGGTGACGTCAGCCTTGAACCATTTCTCGGAAAGTTGCTGGAGGGTGCCGTCGGCACTCAGTTTGGCCAGCGCCTCGTCGATGGCGGCGAGCAGCGCGGGATTACCCTTGCGCAGGGCGATACCGGCTTCCTGGCGGGAAAAGGCATCGCCGGCCACGGCCAGACGGCCGCCGGTTTTCTCGACCATCTCGAAGGCGGCCAGACGGTCCACCAGAATCGCGTCGATGCGACCGACGTTGAGGTCCTGGAACTTGGTCGGGTCGTCGTCGTAGGTGCGGATGTCGGCCTGCGGCACGTTCTCGCGCAGCCACTGCTCGTAGTTGGTGCCAAGGCCTACGCCGACCTTCTTGCCGGCCAAATCCTGCGCGCTCTTGATGCTGTCGCCATCGGCCTTCCGGGTCAGGGCCTGGATGCCGGAAATGGTGTAGGGGGTGGAAAAGTCGTACTTCTTCCTGCGCTCTTCGGAAATGGTCACCTGGTTGATCACCACGTCCAGGCGCTTGGATTCCAGGGCAGCGAGGATGCCGTCCCACTTGGTCGGCTGAAACTCGGCCTTGACCCCCAGTTCCTTGGCCAGTGCTTCGGCCAGATCGACCTCGAAGCCGGTCAGCTTGCCGTTCTCGTCCTGATAGTTGAAGGGTGGGTAGGTGCCTTCAAGGCCGACCTTGATGGCACCACGGGCCTTGATGTCATCGAGCAGGTCGGCGGCGAAGCTCGGCGCGCTGAAACTGGCTCCCAGCACGAGAGCCAGGCTACCGAGAAGGAAATGGCGACGCAGGGTGGAGAAGTTCATGAGGACCTCGTGCAGGTTGGAAGGTGGCGCCACTCTAGGCGGAAAATCCTTATGCTTATAAATAATTAAAAGTTATCTATATATTCATTTTTATTTGTATGCGAAGAGGGCGGGAGCGCCGCCCGTATGCAGGAACAGCAGCGGCCCGTCGCCGGGGAAGGCACCACGCGAGAGCCCGTCGAGCAATCCGGCGAAGGCTTTGCCAGTGTAGACCGGGTCGAGCAGGATCGCTTCCAGACGGGCCAGCAGGCGGATGGCGTCCAGAGCACCAGGGTTGGCCTCGCCGTAGCATGGGGCGAAATAGGCGTCCCACAGCTCCAGATTCAGTTCGGCCGGCACTTTCATGCCCAGCAGTTCAGCCGTGCGCTGCAGCAGACCTTCCACCTTGGGCTTTTGTGCGGCTTCGTTGCGTGAAACGGTGACGCCGATCACCCGTGTAGCGGGACGTGCGCTCGCCAGTGCCAGGGCCAGCCCGGCATGAGTACCGGCGCTGCCGGAGGCCAGCACGACGGCGGCGAAATACTGGCCGCTGGCGGCGATCTGTTCGGCCAGTTCCAGGCCGCCTCGCACATAGCCGAGTGCACCCAGCGCATTGGAACCACCAATGGGCACGGCGTACGGGCGCCGTCCGGCTGCGCCGAGGCGCTGGCAGGCGGCCTCCAGCAATTCATCGGCGTTGTCCAGGTTGGCGACGTTCTCTACTTCGGCGCCGAACAGATCGAGCAGCAGGCGGTTGCCGTTGCTCAGGTAGTCTTCGCTGCGGCTGTCGATCGGGTTTTCCAGCAGGGCCAGGCAGTCGAGGCCCAGTTGGGCTGCGACCGCTGCGGTCTGGCGCACATGGTTGGACTGGATGGCGCCGGCGGTGACCAGTATGTCGGCGCCCTTGGCTCGGGCATCGGCAGCGAGGTATTCCAGCTTGCGCGCCTTGTTGCCGCCGAGTGCCAGCGGGGTGAGGTCGTCGCGCTTGATCCAGATATCCCGGCCCAGATGTTCGGACAGACGCGGCAGATGGTGCAGGGCGGTGGCCTGGGGGATCAGTTGCAGACGGGGGAAGCGGGTGAGAGCGGCGGCAAGCATGGAAACCTCCTGGGAGCGAAGGCCAACCACTCTAGGGCGAAGCGGTACGGGGTCACAAGTGAAAGCGATAAGTTATTTTTGTTATAAGAAAATAATTAATAAGTATTTTGTGGAATAAAAAAATCTTCGTACTGTCGCGCTCAGCCCGCCAGATCCGTCGGGCATCTGCCACACGCACCGGGCTGCCGATCCAGCCGGTGCCACAGACCGAGAACAAGGACATCATGAAGAAGACCCTGCTGCTGACTGCCCTGGCCGCTGCCCTGACCGCCTCTCTGGCCCACGCTGGCGAAAAGCTGAGCGTTGCCGCTACGCCGGTGCCGCACGCCGAAATCCTCGAACTGATCAAGCCCGAACTGGCCAAGCAGGGCGTGGACCTCGATATCAAGGTCTTCACCGACTACGTTCAGCCCAACCTGCGGGTCAGCCAGAAGAACCTGGATGCCAACTACTTCCAGACCAAGCCCTACCTGGACAGTTTCAACGCTCAGCGCAGTACCGAACTGGTGATCGTAGAGGGCGTGCACGTCGAACCGTTCGGTGCCTATTCGGCCAAGTACAAGTCCCTCGACGAATTGCCAGATGGCGCCACTATCGCCATTCCCAACGACGTCAGCACCACTGGCCGTGCGCTGCTTCTGCTGCAGAAGGCCGGCGTGCTGACCCTCAAGGACCCCAACAGCGCCCAGTCGCTGCCACGCGATATCGTCGATAACCCGCGCAACTTCAAGTTCCGCGAGCTGGAAGCGGCTACCGTGCCGCGCGTGCTGAATCAGGTCGACCTGGCGCTGATCAACACCAACTACGCGCTGGAAGCCAAACTCAATCCCAAGCGTGATGCGTTGGCCATCGAAGGCAGCGACTCGCCCTACGTCAATTATCTGGTAGCCCGTCCGGACAACCAGAACAGCGAGGCGATCAAGAAGCTGTCCGCTGCGCTGACCAGCCCGCAGGTGAAGGAATTTATCGAGAAACGATACGAAGGCGCGGTGTTGCCTGCCTTCTGATTCGAACTTTTGGCGGCTCCTTCTGTGTCGTAGCTGCCCACCGTCGATCACGGTAGTAAACCTGTGCCAACGGGTTTGCGTTTACGCCGAGCCGGCCCAGCCGTCTCGGCGTTCTTTTTTTATTCGAAGTATCCGATACGGATGTCAGGGCTGCCGTCAGCCCGCGAAGTGCTCCAGGCGTTAACACCATAACCATATGCAAAAAAAGTATTTCCATTGGCGTGCTCATGCTGGATATCTTCTCGCTACAACTTGTTATGACAAGTAAAGATGACGAGACGGAACATGGCCCAATTGCTACCGCTTTCCCCCGTGCCGCTGTATAGCCAGCTCAAGGAGCTGCTGCGTACGCGCATTCTCGACGGAACCTATCCGCCTCATAGCCGCATGCCTTCCGAGAGCGAGCTTGGCAAGGTGTTCGATGTCAGCCGAATCACCGTGCGTCAGGCCCTCGGCGACCTGCAGAAGGAAGGGCTGATCTTCAAGATCCACGGCAAGGGCACTTTTGTCGCCAAGCCCAAGGCGTTCCAGAACGTCAGCACCCTGCAGGGCTTGGCTGAATCCATGTCGCAGATGGGCTACGAGGTAATCAACCGTCTGATCAGCCTCAAGCACCTGCCGGCCAGCGCCAGAGTGGCCGAGCGCCTGCAACTTGAGGAGGGCGCGCCAGTGACCGAAATCAAGCGTGTGCGCCTGGTCAATCGCGAGCCGGTGTCACTGGAAGTCACCTACGTGCCGCGTGCCATCGGTGAGAAGCTGGAAAGGGCGGATCTGGTGGCTCGCGACATATTTCTGATCATCGAGAACGACTGTGGCCTCGCCCTCGGTCATGCCGATCTGGCGATCGATGCGGTGCTTGCCGATGACGACCTGACCCATGCGCTGGACGTGGAGGATGGCGCGCCGATCATGCGCATTGAGCGTCTGACCCACGCCGCCGACGGTACGCCGCTGGACTTCGAATACCTCTACTACCGTGGCGATGCCTTCCAGTACCGCCTGCGCATCGACCGCAACAAGGAGCGCCCGGCATGAACACCCTCGAACGCGAATATGACCTGGTGGTTATCGGGGGAGGTACTGCCGGGCCGATGGCGGCGATCAAGGCCAAGGAAGCCAATCGCGAGTTGCGCGTGCTGCTGCTGGATAAGGCCAACGTCAAGCGCAGCGGCGCCATCAGCATGGGCATGGATGGCCTCAACAATGCGGTGATCCCAGGCCACGCCACCCCGGAGCAGTACACCAAGGAGATCACCATTGCCAACGACGGCATCGTCAATCAGGCAGCGGTGTACGCCTATGCGACCAAGAGTTTCGAGACCATCGAACAGCTCGACCGCTGGGGCGTGAAGTTCGAGAAGGACGAGACCGGCGACTACGCGGTGAAGAAGGTTCACCACATGGGCGCCTACGTGCTGCCAATGCCCGAAGGGCACGACATCAAGAAGGTGCTCTACCGTCAGCTCAAGCGTGCCCGGGTGGAAATCACCAATCGGGTGATCGCCACGCGCCTGCTGACCGATGCCGAGGGCGTAGTGAATGGTGTGATGGGCTTCGACTGCCGTACCGCCGACTTCCACCTGATCCGCGCCAAGGCGGTGATCCTCGCCTGCGGCGCCGCCGGGCGTCTGGGGCTGCCGGCCTCCGGCTATCTGATGGGCACCTACGAGAATCCGACCAATGCCGGCGACGGCTACGCCATGGCCTATCACGCCGGCGCCGAGCTGGCGAACCTGGAATGCTTCCAGATCAACCCGCTGATCAAGGACTACAACGGCCCGGCCTGCGCCTACGTCACTGGCCCGCTGGGCGGCTACACCGCCAACAACAAGGGCGAGCGCTTCATCGAGTGCGACTACTGGAGCGGGCAGATGATGTGGGAGTTCCACCAGGAACTTGAAGGTGGCAATGGCCCGGTGTTCCTCAAGCTCGATCACCTGGCGGAGGAAACCATTCAGACCATCGAGGACATCCTGCACAGCAACGAACGACCCAGCCGCGGCCAGTTCCACGCCAACCGCGGCACCGACTACCGCACCGGCATGGTCGAGATGCACATCTCCGAGATCGGCTTCTGCTCCGGCCACAGCGCCTCGGGCGTATGGGTCAACGAGAAGGCCGAGACCTCGGTGAAAGGTTTGTATGCTGCCGGTGACATGGCTGCAGTGCCGCACAACTACATGCTCGGCGCTTTTACCTATGGCTGGTTCGCCGGGGTCAACGCCGCGGAGTACATTGCCGGACGCGACTTCACTCCGGTGGACGTAGCACAGGTGACGCGTGAGCAGGCTCGAGTTTTTGCGCCACTCAACCGCGAGCACGGTCTGCCGCCGGCCCAGGTCGAGTACAAGCTGCGGCGCATGGTCAACGACTACCTGCAGCCGCCGAAAGTGACCAAGAAAATGGAAATCGGCTTGACCCGGTTCGCCGAGATTCAGCGTGATCTGGATCAGCTCAAGGCCAACAACCCGCATGAGCTGATGCGCGCACTGGAGGTCAGCGTGATCCGCGACTGTGCCGAGATGGCTGCACGTGCCTCGCTGTTCCGCACCGAGAGCCGCTGGGGGCTGTACCACCACCGCGTCGACCACCCGCAGCGCAATGACGCCGAATGGTTCTGCCATGCCCATCTGAAGAAGGACGAGCAGGGCGCGATGATCAGCTTCAAGAAACCGGTCGAACCCTACGTGATCCCGCTGGACGCGGAGGAGCAGAGCGCCTACGACCGTTTGCGCGTGCGTAGCGATGCCGCGTAGCTGTGTACGCAAAGAATTTTGCGGCATATGCCGCATGCAATCGAAGCAGAGAGCCACAAGGCTCCCAGGAACTTTGAAATGGCCTATCAGCCCCAGGAAATCTTCTTTCGCAGCAGCGCACCGGTAACAGTCGATGAAGACAAGTGCATCGCCGACAAGGGCTGCACCGTGTGCGTCGAGGTCTGCCCGATGGACTTGCTGGCGATCAACCCGGCCACGCAGAAGGCCTACATGGCCTTCGACGAATGCTGGTACTGCATGCCCTGCGAGAAGGACTGCCCAACCGGCGCGGTGAAAGTGGAGATTCCCTACCTGCTGCGTTGAGTCGGTGCGTACAGGGCACCCTGCGTAATCCACTGCTCCCGGATTTTCATCCGGCTACAAAAAAACTGCCATCCGGCCAACCACCGGACGCCTGATGCAATACCCCTCGTTTCCCACCAGCTCACCTGCTGGCGGAGACGACTCCAACACTCAATGATTCGAGGGGAGAACACCCATGCTCTTGCGTAGCACCCTGGCCGGCCTTGCGCTGACCATTGCCGCCGCCCAGGCGTCGGCCGAAACCATCCGCGTCGCCATCGGCACCCAGGACACCACCATAAATTGCGCCGCCGGCGGTCTGCTCATTCGTGAGCTGGGCTTGCTCGACAAGTACCTGCCGAAGGAAGGCAAGTATAGGGACGCCGACTACGTCGTCGAATGGAAAAACTTCACCAGCGGCGCGCCGCTGACAAACGAGATGGTCGCCGGAAAACTGGATTTCGGTGCCATGGCTGAATTCCCGGCTGCCTTCAATGGCGTCGCCCACGAGGAGGCGGGCAAGCGCAGTCTGCTGATCAACGTGCTGTCCGGCAGCATCAAGGGCAGTGGCAACGGCATCGTGGTGCCGGCTGCCTCGCCAGTGCAGTCGCTGGCCGACCTCAAGGGCAAGACCATTTCAGTGCCCTTCGCCTCCACGGCTCATGGCGTACTGCTGCGTGCGATCCAGGCCCAGGGCTGGGACCCGGAAAAAGACGTACGGATCATCGCCCAGGCACCAGAGATTGCCGGTTCGGCACTGCGCAGCAACCGTATCGATGCCCATGCCGACTTCGTGCCCTTCGCCGACCTGTTCCCCAACCGTGGCTTCGCCCGCAAGATCTTCGATGGCTCGCAGACCCAGGCTCCGACCTTCCATGGGGGCCTGGTCAACGCCGAGTACGCCGAGAAGTACCCGGAAGTGGTGGTCGCCTATCTGCGTGCCGGTATCGAAGCCAACCAGTTGCTGGCCAGCGACCCGGAGAAGTACAGCCTGCTGATCGAGAAGGTCACCGGTATCGAAGCCGAGGTGAACTACCTGTTCCATGGCCCACTGGGCCTGCAGACCCGCGACCTGACCTGGAAGCCGGAGTACCGCAAGGCGGTGGCAGGCGCGCTGGAAACCCTCAAGACGCTCAAGCGGACCAACCGCGATCTCGACCTGAACACCTTCATAGACGACCGCTACGTGCGTCAGGCCTTTGCAGCGTCCGGCGTGGACTACGAAAAGGCGCTGGCCGACTACGCGCCGATCGCCCTGAAGGCCAGCGATGCGGTCACCGGCAAGCCGATCACCGACTTCAAGCGTGTCGCGCAGATATGGGTGCGTGGCGAAGACAAGGTACGCAGCTACGCCTCGCCGGAAGCCGCGCTCCAGGCTTTGGCTACCTTGGAAGAAGAGGGCAAGGACATCCGTGCCATCTACGCCCATGCCGCCGACAGCGGGCTCAAGCTGCTGGCCAACCAGGCCTGGTTCGTGCGCAACGGCAAGGGTGAGCTGAACGCCTTCCTGCTCAAGGAGCAGGCCCAGTCCTACGCCCAGGCCAACGGCGGCGAAGCGCTGGACTTCGTCGACGTCAACCAGAAACTGGTGGCACAACGCTGACGATATTCCCTCTCCCCTGACCCCTCGGCTTTAGCGTCCTGCGTCGCCCTACCTCCTGCATCCATGCAGTCGTCTTCCGCAAGCGGGAGAGGGCGACTCGCGCCTGATGCGGCGTTCGGCTGCACATGACCTGTGTTGCCGAGCACAGCTACAGTCCCCTCTTCCATTGATGGGAGAGGGGCGGGGAGAGGGCATTCCCTGGAGAGCCCATATGACACACCTCTATCGCTGGCCCACGCGTCTGGCCTCGCTGGCCGCCTGCCTGCTGTTCTGGCAGGTGGCCGCCAACCAGCGCCTGGATCTGGGGCTGATCGCCTTTACCTACGTGCCGACTCCAGCCGCGGTGCTGGATGCCGTCTGGCACCTGCTGCAATCGAGCAAGCTCGCCGATCACCTCGGCAGCAGCCTGGGCCGGGTGTTCGCCGGCTACCTCAGCGCGGCCATAACTGGTGTGTTGCTGGGCCTGGCCATCGGCCGCTCCAAATGGGCCGAGGACAGCCTGTTGCCGCCCCTGGAGGTATTGCGGCCGATTCCCGCCGTGGCCTGGATTCCCCTGGCCATCCTGATGTTTCCCTCGTCGGAGCTGTCGATGGTGTTCATCACATTCACCGGCGCACTGTTCCCCATCCTGCTCAACACCGTGCATGGGGTGGAGGGTGTCGACCCACGGCTGATCGCCTCGGCGCGCAGCCTGGGGGCAGGGCGCCTGGCGATCCTGCGTGAGGTGATCCTGCCCGGCGCGGCGCCAAGCATCGTCACCGGCTTGGCCATCGGCATGGGCACCTCCTGGTTCTGCCTGGTCACCGCCGAGATGATCTCCGGCCAGTTCGGCATCGGTTACTACACTTGGGAGTCCTACACCATTCAAAACTACCCGGACATCGTCGTCGGCATGTTGTTGATCGGCCTGCTGGGTATGGTCAGCAGCGGCCTGGTCAAGCGCCTCGGCGGCCTGGCCACGCCCTGGTACCGCAGTGGAGCACAGCGATGAGCGCCTACGAGAAAGCCCCCGAGCCCGGCCGCATCGACGGCCGCCAGCTGTCCATTCGTCTCGGTCATGGCCGTGATGCCTTCGAGGCGGTACAGGCGCTGGACTTCACTGTTGAACCCGGCGAGTTCGTGTGCATCCTCGGCCCGTCCGGTTGTGGCAAGTCGACCCTGCTCGGCGCCCTGGCCGGCCATCTGCGCCCGGCCGGCGGCAGCCTGCTGGTGGACGGCGCGCCAATCTCCGGCCCGTCGCCGGAGCGCGGCATGGTGTTCCAGCACCACACCCTGCTGCCCTGGCGCAGCGTGCTGGACAACGTCGCCTTCGGCCTGAAGATGCAGGGCATCGGCAAGATCGAACGGTGCAGCCAGGCTGCCGAAATGCTACGGCTGGTCGGCTTGCAGGATTTCGCCACTCGCTGGCCCAGCCAGCTGTCCGGCGGCATGCAGCAGCGTGCCGAGATCGCCCGTGTGCTGATCAACCGGCCGCGCCTTCTGCTCATGGACGAGCCGTTCGGAGCCCTCGACGCGCAGACCCGTTCGCGTATGCAGGAGCTGCTGCTGGATATCTGGACGCGCATCCGCACCACCGTGGTGTTCGTCACCCACGATATCGACGAGGCGCTGTTCCTCGCCGATCGCATCCTGGTGATGAGCCCGCGTCCTGGCCGCTTCATCGAAGATCTGCGTCTGGAGTTCCCGCGCCCGCGCAATGCCAGCCTGCTGACCAGCCCCGGTTTCGTCCATTTCAAACGCCACTGCCTGGACCTGCTGCGCCACGAGGAAGGACGCGAGTTGCCGCGCCTCACTCCGTTGGGCTTGCCGACCACCGACCACCCGCCACTGCGAATAGCCTTATGACCGATCTGACCACCAATAACCCGGACATTCTCGAGCTGTTGCCGCGTCTGGCCGATGCCGACGCCGCCGTCCGCCGCATTGCCCTGATCGAGCTGGCCGATCTGGAAGACCCCGACGCCTTGCCCTGGTTGACCCGCACCCTGGGTGACGACCCTGCCTTTGAGGTGCGCGCCGAGGCCGCGCGCTTGCTGGAGGCCTGGGAAGAGCCGGAAGTGGTCTCCGCCTTATGCGCTGCGCTCGCCGATGCAAATGAGACAGTGCGGGCCGCCGCAGCTCAGAGCCTGTCCGAGTTGAAGAGCGCCGAGGCTGGCAGGGTGATCCTGCCCTGGGCTGCTCATGACGACGCTTTCGTTCGTGCCAGTGCCCTGCGTGCTCTGCGCGAGCTGCGTCTGGTCGAGGCCGCGCCGCTGGCTCTGGGTGCATTGCACGACAGCCACGCCTTCGTCCGCCGCGAGGCAGTCGGCATCCTCGGCTGGCTGAAGCAGATCGACGCGTTGCCGGCCCTGGCCACCCTGGCCAGCAGCGATCCGGATACCGAAGTGCGCCGAGCTGCCGCCGGTGCCCTGGGACTGGCCAATGACGCCACCGTACTTCCCGCCCTGCGCGTGGCCTTGTGTGACCGCGAATGGCAGGTACGCGAGGAAGCAGCCACTACCCTTGGCAAGGTTGGCCAGAGCGAGGCCGGCCCGGCCCTGATCGACGCGTTGGCCGACGGCTACTGGCAAGTGCGCCTGCGCGCGGCCCGAGCATTGGGCAGGCTGCGTTTCGCCGCCGCACTGCCGGAGCTGGTCGACCTGCTCGGTCACAGCATCAGCAACCTGCGCAAGGAGGCCGCCCTGGCCCTTGGCGAGCTGGCCGACATTAGCGCCGTACCAGCGCTGCAAGCGGCAGAAAACGACGGCGACCCGGAGGTGCGCAAGGCCGTGCGTATCGCCCTCGCGCAGTTGCAGGACGCGAACCAGTGACTACGCCAACGTCCCTGCGCAGCGCCGCCGGCCAGCTCTTCGTGGACTGGTCGGACGGCAGTCACAGTCAAATCGCCCACGCCCGTCTGCGCGCTGCCTGCCCTTGCTCGCAATGCCGCGCTGCACGCCTGCGTGGGCGTATCGACCTGGTACTGGTCAACATTCGTCTGCAGGCCGTCAATGCGCAGGGCTATGGTGCGCAACTGGTTTTCAGTGATGGTCATGACCGTGGCATCTACCCCTGGGACTACCTTCGCGAGTTGTCTGCCTGAGTTCCGGCAAGCCTCGTTTCCCCGCCTCATCGTCGCCAACGACGAGCTGAATAGCAGCCTCGGCAATAGGCGCTGCCTCGTTTGCCATGTGGCTCTACCGCCTTGCAGCAAATGGCAAATTGCCTTCCCAGCGGTATATGCCTAGGATTCGTCAATTCCGATTGTCATGCCGGACGCCTCTGAAGCGCAGAGAGAGGCGTGCAGATTCGCGCTAGCCCGCCGATGCTCGGCTCCTGTTGCCACTTTCGACTTACGCGAACCCATGGTCACTACCATCATTCTCGGCATGCTTTGCGTGCATTTGCTCTGCTTCTCCATGATGTTCCTGCTGATCAGCACGCGGCTGAAGGGCAAGACGATGGGCATGGAGATCTTTGCGCTGGGCAATCTTCTGCTTGGACTTGCCTACATCCTGCAACTGCTCGAGGGGCAGGCAGGGTGGGGGCTGATGAATCTGATCAACCATACGCTGACGCTTAGCGCACCTTTCGCTTACGTCCTGGGGGCCATGCGCTTTTTCGAGCGTCCGACACCGGTGCTGCGTCCGCTGCTCATGCTGGTGGTCGTCTATACCGCGGCACAGGTGCTGATGCAGTGGTGGTTCGGCGAGGCGGCGCGTCACGCCATGCTGGCCGGTATCTGCGCACTGCTCTTTCTGGGCATGACGGTAGCCGTGATATATGCCGGCCGTAGTTTTGCCCGGGACCTGCGCGTCGAGATGATCGTGTTTGCCGTGCTGATCAGCGGCATCTGCGCGCTCAACGCCATCAAGTTCGCGATGATCGTCGAAGGCGGTATGGCCGCGCTGGATATGAACAGCGGCTTTCAGAAAATCTTCTATATCTACATGTCGTTCCTGGCCACCGTATTGCCGCCGTGCGCGGTCTGGCTGGTGCTGCGTCGCCTCACAGATGAGCTGCGCAGCCTGGCGGCGCATGACCCGCTCACTCGTTTGCTCAACCGGCGTGGGCTGATGGACGCCCTGGCGGCGCAATTTCGCTTGCGCATGGCTGGTCCTGCTTACCTGCTGATCATCGATATCGATCACTTCAAGCACATCAATGACACCCATGGCCACAAGGTCGGTGATCAGGTTCTGTGCCATGTTGCCGATGTGCTCAAGTCCACCGCTCGCCAAGGTGACCTGATCTGCCGTCTGGGCGGCGAGGAGTTCGTGGTCATCGCCCTGGAGACGGACAAGGCCGGTGTCATGCGCATGGCGGAGCGCATGCGTGCCGTGATCGAGCATATCGAGGTGCCTGGTACCGGCCAGACGCACCCGGTCCGCTGCACGGTAACCATTGGTGTATCGGATGGCTTCAACTCTGTTGACGCCTTCGACGGGGCGTTGCAGAGCGCCGATGCCGCGCTGTACCGCGGCAAGACGGCTGGGCGTAACCGGATCGAATGGGCGCTGGCGGTCGAGGCGTGACAGCTTCGCACGGCTGACGAATAATCCCTGGCACCTCGCTTTCAGCCTGCAGAGACCTTCATGAGCGCCAAGCTACCGCCCCTCGTCTTGTCCATTCAGTCGCATGTTGCCTGGGGGCATGTCGGCAACGCCGCAGCGGTTTTCCCTTTGCAGCGGCTCGGTTTCGAGGTCCTGCCGATTCACACCGTGCAGTTCTCCAATCACACCGGTTATGGTCAGTTTCGCGGCCAGGTGTTCGGCGCCGAACACGTGCGCGAAGTGCTGCTCGGGCTGCGTGAACGTGGCGTGCTGCCGCGCCTGTCCGCCGTGCTGTCCGGCTACCTGGGCGATGCCGATACGGGGCGGGTGATTCTCGAGGCGGTGGGCGAGATTCGCCAGCACAACCCGGCAGTGCGCTACCTGTGCGACCCGGTGATGGGCGACGTCGGGCGTGGCGTGTTCGTCAACCCGGCAATTCCCGATTTCCTGCGGGATCAGGCCATTCCCTTCGCCAATATCATCACGCCCAACCAGTTCGAGTTCGAACTGCTGACCGGCTCGAAACCGGCCAACCTGCAGGAGGCGGTGAAGATCGCCCGGCAGTTGCGTGGCCGTGGCCCGGATGCGGTGATCGTGACCAGCCTGGCGACGCCGGATATCCCTGATAGCGAACTGGGTACGCTGGCGGTGAACGGTGAGGGCGCCTGGCTGGTGACCACGCCACGCCTGGCGCTGCATCCGCTGCCCAACGGCATGGGAGACGTGTTCTCGGCCACGCTGCTGGGCCGGTTGCTGGCCGGCCAGGCGCTACCGCAAGCACTGGAGCAGGCTACGGCCACGCTCTACGCACTGGTCGAGCAGACCGAAGACGGTGCCCGCGACCTGCCGCTGGTGGCCGCGCAGGAGCAGATCGTGGCGCCGACCACGCGCTTCGTTACGCGACAGATTGCCAGCGCCTGACCCTGACGCAGAAGCCTTCACAGCAGGCATCAGCAACTGAGAGATCAGCGGCCTCGTTACCCGGCATTTTCATTTTTTCTTTGAAACTCCTGTTGCTTATCGCCACTTTTTTCATGCTTCGGCATGGTTCAGACTAGCGCCCATTCGCGTCATCCAATCCATCAGGAGGTTATTCATGAGCCCCGTTTCCTTCGCGCGTCAGCGTTACACCACCAAGGCCTACGATGCCAGCCGCCAGGTGGACCAGGCGATCATCGACGAATTGCTCGAACTGCTGCGCCTGTCGCCGTCGTCGGTCAACTCGCAGCCGTGGCACTTTGTCGTGGCAAGTACCGCCGAGGGCAAGGCGCGCCTGGCCAAGGGCGCACAGGGCGGTTTCGCCTATAACGAGCCGAAGATTCTCAACGCCTCGCACGTGATCCTGATCTGCGCCCGCCGCGACCTCGACGATGCCTACCTGGCGGAGGTGCTGCAGCAGGAGGCCGACGACGGCCGCTTCCGTGATGATGCGGCGCGCACCACCCAGCACAACACCCGCACCAGTTATGTCGAACTCCACCGTGGCCTTGGCGACATGCAGCACTGGACGGAGAAGCAGGCCTATCTGGCACTTGGCACCCTGTTGTTGGGCGCCTCAGCCAAGGGTATCGACGCTACGCCAATGGAGGGCATCGACCGTCAGGCGCTGGACGAGGAGCTGGGGCTGGACGCCCAGGGCCTGACCAGTGTGGTAGCAGTTGCGCTGGGCTACCGCAGCGACAGCGATTTCAATGCCGCGCTGCCGAAGTCCCGTCTACCTGCCGAGCGGGTGTTCACCCACCTCTAAGCGCGTTGCCCCTCCGTGCCAGTGCGCAGAGGGGCCGGGCTGCCGCTCATTCCGGCAGCCTGGCGATCACCTTGATCTCGAAGTCGAAGCCGGCCAGCCAGGTCACGCCAACCGCAGTCACGTTCGGGTAGGGGGCCTGGCCCCAGTAATCGGCCACCACTTCCCAGATGGTTTCGAACTTCGAGTGCGGTTCGACCATGAATATCGTGGTGTCGACCACATCATCGAAGCTGCAACCCGCTGCGTGGAGAATCGCATTCAGGTTGGCGAAGGCGAGGCGAACCTGATCCGTCAGATCGGGTTCGGGCGAGCCGTCCTTGCGGCTGCCGACCTGGCCGGATACGAACAGGAAACCGTTGGAGCGAACCGCTGGCGAGTAGCGGTGAAGTTCGTACAGGTCATGGCGCTCTGCCGGGAAAACCACATCACGTTTGCTTGTCATCATTGCCTCGTCGAGGGCCAATGCGGCCCGCTGTTGTCGATGACGCCACTCTAGGAGTGCCACCGAAGCGGATAAACGAGCAACTCTGGTCATGACTGTTTGTAGAATCCAAACAATCAATGATCGAGAGAGACGTGAAATGGACCGTTTCGATGCGATGCAGGCTTTCGCCCGGGTGGTGGAAACCGGCAGTTTCACCAAGGCAGCTGCGACCCTGCACATGAGCAAGACCAGCGTGACCCAGCTGCTCCAGCAGCTGGAAGCGCGGCTGCGTGTGCGCCTGCTCAACCGCACTACGCGCAAGGTCAACGTCACGGCTGATGGGGCTGCCTACTACGAGCGTGTGGTGCGTCTGCTGGCGGATGTCGACGATGCCGAAACCAGCCTGTCTAGTGCCTCGCTGGCCCCGCGTGGTCGTTTGCGCGTGGATGTGCCCAGCCCCTTTGCGCGCATGCTGCTGATTCCGGCGCTGCCCGCCTTTTACGCACGTTATCCGGAAATTCAGCTGACCCTGGGTGTAAGCGACCGAATCATCGACATCATCGGCGAGAACGTCGATTGCGTGGTGCGTGGCGGCGAGATCACCGACCAATCGCTGGTGGCGCGTCACGTGGGGGATCTGCAACTCGGCGTCTACGCCACACCGGGCTATCTGCAGCGAGTGGGAACTCCTTCTCATCCACGTGAGCTGGAGTCGGCCGGGCACAGTACGGTGGGGTTCCTCTGGTCACGAACGCGCAGGGCCTTGCCCTATGCGATGCAGCGGGGAGAAGAGCGCATCGAAGCGCAGGGCCGCCCGCTGTTGACCGTCGATGACGGCAATGCCTACCTGGCCGCAGGGCTGGCGGGGCTGGGCATGCTCTGGTTGCCGCACTACATGGCCAAACCGCACCTGGCCAGTGGCGAACTGGTGCGCCTGTTCGGCGACTGGCAGATGACGCCGATGCCGATGTACCTGGCCTTTGCGCCTAATCGCCATGTCAGTGCCAAGCTGCGGGTATTCATCGACTGGGTGGTGGAGCTGATGGCCGAGCATGCACCGGTGTCGTCGAGACCTGAGTGACCGGCCGGCGAGGCGTGATGCCTTGATCGGTGTTCTGCAAACGCACCGGGCCTCGTGGGAGCGGCAACGCGCTTTGATTCACGAGAATCCGATTGACTCTTGAGAATGATCGTTCTACGTTCTGAGAACGATCATTCTCTACGGTCAAGAACATGTCTGACGATGCTTCCCTGCAACACCGCCTGCTACAGACCACCGAAAGCCTGATCTATGCCGGCGGCATCAATGCCACCGGCATGGACGCCATCGTCAAGGCTTCGGGGGTGGCGCGCAAAAGCATCTATCGCCTCTATCCGACCAAGGAGGCGCTGGTCGCAGCCGCGCTGCGCGAACGTGACGAACGCTGGATGCAGTGGTTCATCGCGGGCACCTCCGCCGGCTCGCCGGGCGAGCGCTTGCTGGCGGCATTTCCGCTATTGCGCAGCTGGTTTCAGACACCCGATTTTCGCGGCTGCGCCTTTATCAACGCGGCTGGCGAGATCGGCGATCCCGACAGTGAGATCCGCGCCGTGACGCAGTTGCACAAACAGCGGCTGCTGGCCTATCTGCAGGAGCTGACCACGGCCTGCGGCTTTGCCGAACCCGAGGAGATGGCGCGGCAGTTTCTCCTGCTGATCGACGGCGCTACCGCCCTCGCCATGGTCACCGGTCAGGCCGATGCTGCCGACAGTGCCGGCCGCACTGCGCAACTGCTTCTGCAAAGCCTGTCGCCCAGCGATGGGCACAATTCCCCGCAAGCCTGAGGTGCCGCCATGTCGTCCAATCCTGAAGTACATCCGCCGCTGCCGCCGTTCACCCGCGAGAGCGCCATCGAGAAAGTCCGCCTGGCCGAGGATGGCTGGAACAGCCGCGACGCCGGCAGGGTGGCGCTGGCCTACAGCCACGATACGTGCTGGCGCAACCGCTCCGAGTTCATCAATGGCCGCGATCAGGCACGCGCGTTCCTCGAGCGCAAGTGGGGCAGGGAGCTGGAGTACCGGCTGATCAAGGAGCTGTGGGCATTCACCGACAACCGTATCGCCGTGCGCTATGCCTACGAATGGCGTGACGATTCCGGTAACTGGTATCGCTCATACGGCAACGAGAACTGGGAGTTCGACGCCAACGGGCTGATGATCAATCGTTACGCCAGCATCAACGACCTGCCGATCCAGGAGTCCGAGCGCAAGTTCCGCTGGCCTCAGGGGCGGCGTCCGGACGATCATCCGGGTCTCTCCGAGCTGGGGCTGTGATCGCGTCAGGTGGGTGCGCCGCATTGCTGCTTTAATGCGTACTGAACCCGAGCCGCGAGAGCTTTCCGGATGAATCGCAACGACCTGCGCCGCGTCGACCTGAACCTGCTGGTGATCTTCGAAACCCTGATGTTCGAGAAGAACCTTACCCGCGCGGCCGAGAAGCTGTTTCTCGGCCAGCCGGCGGTCAGCGCGGCACTGGCCCGCTTGCGGGATCTGTTCGATGATCCGTTGCTGGTGCGCAACGGCCGCAGTTTCGAGCCGACCGCGCGGGCGCTGGCGATTCTCAAGGAGCTGCAACCGGCGATGGACACCATCTCGGGTGCGGTAAGCCGTGCCCGCGAGTTCAACCCGGCGACCAACCGCGACACCTTTCGCATCGGTCTGTCCGATGACGCCGAGTTCGGTCTGTTTCCGGCCTTGCTCAATCGGATCCGTGAAGAGGCGCCGGAGGTGGTGATCGTGGTGCGGCGGGTCAATTTCCTGCTGATGTCGCCGATGCTTGCCTCGGGGGAAATCTCCGTGGGCGTCAGCTATACCACCGAGCTGCCGGCCAACGCCAAGCGGCGCAAGTTGCGCGAGATGAAGGTCAAGGTACTGCGTGGCGACGACCGCCCGGGGGCGCTGACGCTGGACGAGTACTGTTCACGTCCGCATGCGCTGGTGTCGTTCTCGGGAGATCTGAGCGGCAATATCGACAACGATCTGGCGCGCCTGAACCGGTCCCGTCGCGTGGTGCTGGCGGTGCCGCAGTTCAGTGGTTTGCGCTCGATCATCGCCGGCACGGAAATGCTCGCTACCGTGCCGGACTTCGCCGCGGCAGCGCTGATCGAGGGAACCAGTCTGCGCGCCGATGATCCGCCATTCGAATTGGTGAATTCGGAGCTCTCCATGGTCTGGAGCGGGGTGACCGACAACGATCCGGCCGAGCGCTGGCTGAGAAGCAAGATCGTCGAGTTCATGGGCGAACCTGGCGCCTGAGTGCGTCAGTCGCGAAAGAACACCTGGATCAGGTGGTAGCCGAACTGGGTCTTCACCGGGCCGTGTACTTCACGCAGCGGTTTCTTGAAGATCACCTGATCCACCGCCCGTACCATCTGTCCGGGGCGCACTTCGCCGAGGTCACCGCCTTTCTTGCCGGAAGGGCAGGTGGAGTGCTTGCGCGCCAGTACATCGAAGGCCTCGCCAGCGGCGATGCGCTTCTTCAGTGCCACGGCTTCCGCTTCGGTCTTGACCAGGATGTGGCGGGCCATTGCCTTTGCCATTGATGGGGTCCTCAATTCTGTCAGGGCGCTATTGTGCCAGTATTTGTTGCGCCAGCAGAATGACGCCAATTTTATGGGGTGTGCATCATCCGCGATGCGGGCGAAACATGTCCTATGGTTTTTCAATCGTATTAACGGAAGCGCCGTCATGGATCTCCACGCAATGCTGAAAATCCTGTCCAGTCAGGATGGCTCCGACCTCTATCTCTCCACCGGCGCGCCGCCCTGTGCCAAGTTCAACGGCGTGCTCAAGGCGCTGAGCCAGGAGCCGATGAAAGCCGGCGACGTCGCGGTCATCGCCGATTCGATCATGGATAGTGCGCAGCGCGAGGAATTCGAACGCGAGCTGGAGATGAACCTGGCGATTTCCGTGACCGGCGTCGGACGCTTTCGTATCAACATCTTCAAGCAGCGCAACGAGGTGTCCATCGTCGCGCGCAACATCAAGCTGGATATTCCCCGTTTCGAAGACCTGAAGCTGCCGGAAGTGTTGCTCAGCACGGTGATGGAAAAACGTGGCCTGGTACTGTTTGTCGGGGGCACCGGTTCGGGCAAGTCGACGTCCCTGGCGGCGCTGATCGACTACCGCAACCGCAACAGCGGTGGCCATATCATCACCATCGAAGACCCGGTGGAGTACGTGCACCGGCACAAGAAGTCGATCATCAACCAGCGCGAAGTGGGGGTGGATACCCGCAGCTTCCACGCCGCGCTGAAGAACACCCTGCGTCAGGCGCCGGACGTGATCCTCATCGGCGAGATCCGCGACCGCGAAACCATGGAACATGCCCTGGCCTTTGCCGACACTGGCCACCTGGCGATTTCCACCCTGCATGCCAACAATGCCAACCAGGCGCTGGACCGCATCATCAACTTCTTCCCCGAGGATCGTCGCCCGCAACTGCTCAACGATCTGGGCAACAACCTCAAGGCGTTCGTTTCGCAGCGTCTGGTCAAGACCGTCGATGGCAAGCGTCGCGCCGCGGTGGAGGTGATGCTGGGCACGCCGACGGTGCGCGATCTGATCAAGCGCAACGAGTTTTCCGAGCTCAAGGAAATCATGGAGAAATCCAAGAACCTCGGCATGCAGACCTTCGATCAGGCCCTGATCGACCTGGTGCACGAGGGCGCCATTGACGAAGAGGAGGCGGTGAAGAACGCCGATTCGGCGAACAACGTGCGTCTCAAGCTCAAGCTCTATCGCGACAACCCGGCCAATGCCAAACCGGCACCCCCTGTGCCTGCCGCTGCGCCCGCCACGCCGGTCGCCGCTCCGAAAGCGGCTGCTGCTGGCGATTGGGGGCTGGAGCTGAAGCTGGAGGATATCGAAGAAGAGCTGCCGCCAGAGGATCCAGGGCGTCAGGGAATCTAGGGGCTTTCCCGCTGCGCGGAAGGTGTTGCTCCAACGGGCCGACGGCCTTGCAACTCCTTCCAGTAGCCTTCCTGGATGCGCGCCAGCAGGCCTTCGGCGCGTAGAGCCTCGACGCTTTCGCGCAGACGCCTGACCAGTTTTTCGTCGCAAATCTTCGAGCAGGCCAGGTAGAGCCCGCTGCTGGCCAGGACAGGACCCACGTGCAGACGAGCACGTTCACTCTCAGGCCATTGCCGCAACCCTTCCGGCACGCTGGTGAACCAGGCGTCGACGCGGCCTAGTTCGAGCATGCGTAGCGCGCTCTCGCCGAACTGCAGATCGACGATCTGTTCGTTGCTGAAACCCTCATTCAGCAGCATCTGCTCCTGCGCCGTGCCGCGCGCTATGGCCACTTTACGGTAGCGTTGGCGGGCTTCGGCAAAACTCGTCAGCGACGGCTCCAGGGTGAAAAAGACGCGCTCCAGCAGCATGATCTCGGCGATCCAGGTGAAGGCGTCTTCGCGCTCCGGGACGCGTGACTGCGGGGCCATCAGCAGGTCGGTGCCGCGGCTGACCTTCACTTGTGTGCGGGCCCAGGGCTCCACCTTCAGCTGCACGCTGTAGCCGGCCCGCTGCAACGCGGCCAGTACCACGTCGCCGACCATGCCTCGGGCGTGTTCCTCGAATGGTTGAGTCAGCGGCGGCGCGTTGGCAACGTACAGCTGCACCGATTCCTCGGCGGGCAGCAGGGGAAGGTAGAGCAGCGGCAGGCAAAGCAGGGCTCTTTGTGCAAGCAAGACGGGAATCCCTTCACGACGAATTCACGCAGTATAGATAGCCTGGCGAGGTCAGTAATTGGCCGTCCTGACCTCGCCTGGAGGTCACTCGCGCAGCGCCGGCAGGTCGCGATACAGCTCCAGTGCCTCTGGATTGGCCAGGGCATCGGTATTCTTTACCGGGCGACCATGGACGACGTTGCGCACCGCCAGTTCGACTATCTTGCCGCTGATGGTGCGCGGGATATCGGTGACCTGGACGATGCGCGCCGGCACATGACGCGGTGTGGTGTTGGCACGGATGACCCGGCAGATTTCATTGCGTAATGCATCGTCCAGCGTCACGCCATCACGCAGCCGCACGAACAGCACCACGCGCACGTCACCTTGCCAGTCCTGGCCGATGGCGATGGATTCCAGTACCTGCGGCACCTTTTCCACCTGGCGGTAGATTTCTGCGGTGCCGATGCGCACGCCGCCCGGGTTGAGCACGGCGTCGGAACGGCCGTGAATGACCAGGCCGCCGTGCGCGGTTTCCTCGGCGTAGTCGCCGTGGGCCCAGACACCCGGGAAGGTGTCGAAGTACGCCGCGCGAAATTTTTCGCCATCAGGGTCGTTCCAGAAGCCCACCGGCATCGAGGGGAAGTGGCGGGCACAGACCAGCTCGCCCTTGTCGCCGGTGACCGGCTTGCCACTCTCGTCCCACACCTGCACATCCATGCCCAGGCCCTTGCACTGCAGTTCGCCGCGCCATACCGGCAGCGTCGGGTTGCCGAGGGCGAAGCAGGAAACGATATCGGTGCCGCCGGAGATCGAGGACAGGCACAGATCTGCCTTCACGTCGCGATAGACGTACTCGAAGCTCTCGTGGGCCAGCGGCGAGCCGGTGGAGAGAATGGCCTTCAGGCGCTCCAGCTTGTGCGTCTCGCGTGGCTTGGCGCCGGCCTTCTCCAGGGCGGCGATGAACTTGGCGCTGGTGCCGAAGATGGAGATGTCCTCGGCGTCGATCAGGTCGATCAGGCGAGTCGGTTGCGGGTGGAAGGGCGAACCGTCGAACAGCACCAGGGTCGCGCCCAGGGCCAGGCCGGAAACCAGCCAGTTCCACATCATCCAGCCGCAGGTGGTGTAGTAGAACAACGTGTCGTCTGCACTGAGGTCACTGTGCAGGCCCAGCTCCTTGACGTGCTGCAGCAGGGTGCCGCCGACGCCATGGATGATGCACTTGGGCACGCCGGTGGTGCCGCTGGAGTAGAGGATGTACAGCGGCTGGTCGAACGGTACTGGGGTGAACTGCGGCTCGCCGCCGGGCTGGTAGAAGTCCTGCCAGAGGCTGATGCGCGCCACCGCACGGTAGTCCTCGATGCCGGCCTCGTTGTGCGAATAGGGCACTACCACCAGCTGCTGCAGTGATGGCAGGCGTTCGAGGATTTCGTTGAGCTTGTCGGTCAGGTCGATGTTCTTGCCAGCGTAGCGGTAGCCGGCGGCGGCAATCAGCACCTTGGGTTCGATCTGGCCGAAGCGGTCGATCACGCCCTGGGTGCCGAAGTCCGGTGAGCAGCTCGACCAGGTGGCGCCCAGGCTCGCCGTGGCGAGCATGCCCACCACGGTCTGCCAGGTATTGGGCATGACGGCTGCCACACGGTCGCCAAGGCCAACGCCGGCGTCACGCAGTGCACGTTGCAGCCCGGCGACATGGGCGGCGAGCTGCGCGTAGCTGAGCTGTTCGCGGCTGCCGTCCTCGCCGATGGCAACCAGGGCCGGGTGGCCATCGCGACGACGCAGCAGATGCTCGGCGAAGTTCAGGGTGGCGCCGGGGAACCACTGCGCATCGGGCATGGCGGGGCCTTCACGCAGCACGCATTCGCCAGGGTTGTGGAAGCGAATTTCGAAGAAATCGACGATGGCTTGCCAGAACGCCTCGCGGTTCTCAACACTCCAGGCGTGCAGGTCAGGGTAGTTGGCCAGTTGCAGACCGTGGCGCTCGTTGACGAAGCGGCGCAAGGCATCCATGCGGCTGGCGGCGATACGCTCGGCGGAAGGTGTCCACAGAGGTTGTGGCATGGTCAGTCCTCGTCATTCTTGTTCGTGTCGTTGAGGTTAGTGCGTACAACCTGTCCCGCCTTTAACTCAGACGACCTTTGTTGCCATTGCACCGACCTGTTCATGGCTTCGCCAGCCGTCCCTGCCCGCAGAGGCGGATTATCGGCTCAGCCGCGCCCGCGCCACCCGCGAGCCGTTGGCCTTGCCGAGCACCTGGCAGATGCGTGCGCCGGCTTCGATCAGTTTGTCCATGTCGATGCCGGTGTTGATGTCCAGACCCTGCAGCATATACAGCACGTCCTCGGTGGCGACATTGCCGGTGGCGCCCCTGGCGTAGGGGCAGCCGCCCAGACCTGCGACCGAGCTGTCGAACACGCTGATGCCTTCGAGAAGGCTGGCGTAGATATTGGCCAGGGCCTGGCCGTAGGTGTCGTGGAAGTGGCCCGCCAGCAGGCGGCGCGGTACCTCGCGGGCGACCGTCTCTATCAGCTGGCGGGTCTTGCCCGGCGTGCCGGTGCCGATGGTGTCACCCAGCGAAACCTCGTAGCAGCCCATGGCGTACAGCTCGCGGGCCACGCTGGCGACCTGAGCCGCATCGATTTCGCCGTCGTAGGGGCAGCCCAGCACGCAGGAAACGTAGCCGCGCACGCGCACGTTCGCCGCCCTGGCGGCCTCCATCAGCGGCACGAAACGCTGCAGGCTCTCGGTGATGGAGCAGTTGATGTTCTTCTGCGAGAAGGCCTCGCTGGCCGCGGCGAACACCGCCACTTCCTCTACCCTGGCTTCCAGCGCGGCCTCGAAACCCTTGAGGTTCGGCGTCAGCGCCGCGTAGGTGACGCCCGCCTTGCGCTGGATACCGGTGAAGACCTCGGCGGAGCCGGCCATCTGCGGCACCCACTTGGGCGAGACGAAACTGCCGACTTCGACGTAGCGCAGCCCGGCGGCGGACAGGTCGTCCACCAACTGCACCTTGTCGGCGACGCTGATAGGTTGTTTCTCGTTCTGCAGGCCGTCACGCGGGCCGACTTCGACCAGGCGGACGGAGGAGGGCAGGTTCATGGCGTTTCCTTCATGATCAGATACCGTAGGGTGCGCCGATGCCCGCGGCCGGAGCAAGCTCGCGGCAGCATAGGGCCTGGTGCTGCAGGTTCATTCCAGCTCCACCAGCACGGCGCCTTCGCTGACCATTTCCCCTTCGCTGCAATACAGCGCCCTGACCGTACCGGCCTCGGCGGCGCGGATGCTGTGCTCCATCTTCATCGCCTCCAGCACTACCAGGGCGGTGCCAGCCTCGACTGCCTGGCCCGGTGCGACCAGCACGCGCACGATACTGCCGTTCATCGGCGCACTCAGGCCGCCATGCTGCACATGGCTGGCTTCGGCGGCGGCGATGGGATCGAAGTGGGTGACGGCATGCAGCTCGCCGGCCCATTGCAAAAACAGCGTGTCGCCACGGCGGATGGCGCACAGGCGCTGGCGCGTGCCGTCGATCTCGGCCAGCAGTTCCTCGCCCTGCAGACGGGCGAGCTGGCGCGCACGCACCTTGCGCTCGCTGCCCTGGCAACTCAGGTGCAGGTCGATTTCCGCCGGGCCACCCGAGCGCCAGCCACTACGGCCGGCCCAGGGCGAATGGAGATCGTCGGCGCGCTGCAGCGGCGCTTCGCTCTGTACCCAGGCATCGGCGGCCAGATCCCAGAAGGTTTCCGGCAATTCACCGACCTCCGGCAGCAGTTGCTGCTGGTGGCGCGGGATAAAGCCGGTGTCCAGCTCGGCGGCGGCGAAGGCCGGGTGAGCCAGCACGCGACGCAGGAACGCCAGGTTGGTGCGCACGCCACCGACCCGGGTTTCCTCGAGCATCGCCAGCAGGCGCAGGCGCGCTTCCTCGCGGTTCTCGCCCCAGGCGATCAGCTTGCCCAGCATCGGGTCGTAGAACGGCGAGACCTCGTCGTCCTGTTCGACCCCGCTGTCGACGCGGCGGCCGTCGCCGCTGGCGGACTCCCGGTACAGCGCCAGCCTGCCGGTGGCCGGCAGGAAATCGTTGTCCGGGTCTTCGGCATACAGCCGCACTTCGATGGCGTGGCCATTGAGCGGCACCTGTTCCTGGGTGATCGGCAGCGGCTCGCCGCGGGCGACACGAATCTGCCAGGCGACCAGATCGAGGCCGGTGATGGCCTCGGTGACCGGGTGTTCCACCTGCAGGCGGGTGTTCATCTCCATGAAGAAGAATTCGCCGCGCTCGTCGAGCAGGAATTCCACGGTGCCGGCGCCGACATAGCCGATGGCCTGCGCCGCCTTGACCGCCGCCTCGCCCATGGCGCGGCGCAGCTCTGGCGACAGACCGGGGGCTGGGGCTTCCTCGACCACCTTCTGGTGGCGGCGCTGGATCGAGCAGTCGCGCTCGTTGAGGTACAGGCAGTTGCCGTGACGGTCGGCGAACACCTGGATCTCCACGTGACGTGGCTTGAGCACGTATTTTTCCACCAGCATGCGCGAGTCGCCGAAGGCCGACTGCGCCTCGCGCTGGGCCGATTCCAGAGTCTCGGCCAGCTGTGCTTCGCTTTCCGCCACCTTCATGCCCTTGCCGCCACCGCCGGCAGCGGCTTTCAGCAACACCGGGTAGCCGATCCGAGCCGAGGCGGCGCGGAAGGTTTCGTAGTCCTGTGCTTCGCCGTGGTAGCCCGGCACCAGCGGTACGCCGGCCTGTTCCATCAGTGCCTTGGCCGCGGACTTGCTGCCCATGGCCTCGATGGCCGAGGCGGGCGGGCCGAGAAACACCAGCCCGGCTTCTTCGATGGCGCGGGCGAAGCCGGCGTTCTCCGAAAGAAAGCCATAGCCCGGATGGATGGCCTGAGCGCCGCTGGCCTTGGCGGCGGCGATGATCCTGTCGATCAGCAGGTAGCTTTCGGCAGGCTTGGCGCCGCCGAGATTGACCGCTACATCGGCTTCGCGCACGTGGCGGGCGTTGGCATCGATGGCGCTGTGCACGGCCACGGTACGCAGGCCCATGGCCTTGGCGCTGCGCATGACGCGGCAGGCGATCTCGCCACGGTTGGCAACCAGCAGGGTGTCGATGTGCGTGTGGCTCATGCTTGCGGCTCCTGCCAGCTGGGCTGGCGTTTTTCCAGGAAGGCGCGCAGACCGTCCTGTCCTTCGGCGCTGACGCGCAGACGGGCGATGGCGTTTTCGGTGTAGCGGCGCAGGGCCGGGCTCAGCTTGCCGCTGCCCACTTCGCGCAGCAGATCCTTGCTGGCACGCATGGCTTGCGGGCTGTTCTGCAGCAGGTTGGCCACCCAGGCCTCGACCTGCGTCTCCAGCTCGGCGGCCGGATAGCATTCGGCGAGCAGGCCCAGTTCACGGGCACGCTTGCCGTCGAAGCGCTCGGCGCTCAGCGCGTAACGCCTGGCGGCGCGCTCGCCGATGGCCTGCACGACGAAGGGACTGATCACCGCCGGGGCCAGACCGATACGCACTTCCGACAGCGAGAACAGGCTGTCCTCGGCACCGATGGCCATGTCGCAGCAACTGGCCAGGCCTACCGCGCCGCCGAAGGCTGCGCCCTGGATCACGGCCAGGGTCGGAATTTTCAGACCGTGCAGGTTGTACATCAGCTCGGCCAGTTCGCGGGCGTCGCTCAAGTTGGCGTTGTAGTCCAGCTCGGCCGCGTGCTGCATCCAGGCCAGGTCGGCGCCGGCGGAAAAATGCCGGCCGCGCCCGCGCAGCAGGAGAAAGCGCAGGCTCTTGTCTTCGCCAACGGCGTCGAGGGCGAGAATCAGCTCGCGGATCATCTCGGCGTTGAAGGCGTTGTTCTTTTCCGCACGGTTCAGCCACAGGGTGGCGAAGCCGCGCGGGTCTTTTTCCAGCTGTATGGTGGTGAAGTCGGTCATGGTCAATCCCGGAATCTGCTTTGCCCTCTCCATTCATGGGCGAGGGCCGGGGAGACGGCGCTCAAACCTTTTACCCTCTCCCCCGACCCCTCTCCCGCAAGCGGGAGAGGGGAGTTGGTTATCACATGCGGAACACGCCGAAGCGGGTCGGCTCGATCGGCGCGTTGAGGCTGGCCGACAGGGCCAGGGCCAGTACCTCGCGGGTCTGCGCCGGATCGATCACTCCGTCGTCCCACAGACGGGCGCTGGAGTAGAAGGCGTGCGCCTGCTGCTCGTACTGCTCGACGATGGGCTGCTTGAGGCGCAGCTCGTCCTCATCGCTGAAGGCCTGGCCGGCACGCAGGGCCTGCTCGCGCTTGACCTGCACCAACACGCCGGCGGCCTGCTGCGCGCCCATCACGCCGATCCGCGCATTGGGCCACATCCACAGGAAACGCGGATCGTAGGCGCGACCGCACATGCCATAGTTGCCGGCGCCGAAGCTGCCGCCGATGATCACGGTGAATTTCGGCACCTGGGCGCAGGCCACCGCGGTGACCAGCTTGGCGCCGTGCTTGGCGATGCCGCCTTCTTCGTACTTCTTGCCGACCATGAAACCGGTGATGTTCTGCAAAAACAGCAGCGGGATGCCGCGCTGGCAGGCCAGCTCGACGAAGTGCGCGCCTTTCTGCGCCGATTCGGCGAAGAGGATGCCGTTGTTCGCCAGGATCGCCACCGGGTAGCCATTGATGCGGGCGAAGCCGCATACCAGGGTGGTACCGAACAGTGCCTTGAATTCGTCGAGCTGCGAGTCGTCGACGATGCGGGCGATCACCTCGCGCACGTCGAACGGCTGCTTGGCGTCGGCGGGAATCACCCCGTACAGCTCCTCGGCCGCATAGCGCGGGGCGATCGGTGCGCGGCAGTCGAGCTGGCCGAGCTTGCGCCAGTTGAGGTTGGCGATCGAGCGGCGGGCCAGGGCCAGCGCGTGTTCGTCGTCCTCGGCGTAGTGGTCGGCCACGCCGCTGGTCTTGCAGTGCACGTCGGCACCGCCCAGTTCCTCGGCGGTCACCACCTCGCCGGTGGCGGCCTTCACCAGCGGCGGGCCGGCGAGGAAGATGGTGGCCTGGTTGCGCACCATGATGGTCTCGTCGCTCATGGCCGGCACGTAGGCGCCGCCGGCGGTGCAGGAACCCATGACCACGGCGATCTGGGGAATGCCCTGGGCGCTCATGTTGGCCTGGTTGAAGAAGATGCGGCCGAAGTGCTCGCGATCCGGGAATACCTCGTCCTGGCGCGGCAGGTTGGCGCCGCCGGAATCCACCAGGTAGATGCACGGCAGGCGGTTCTGCTGGGCGATGGTCTGCGCACGCAGGTGCTTCTTCACCGTCAGCGGGTAATAGCTGCCGCCTTTTACCGTGGCGTCGTTGGCCACGATCATGCATTCGACGCCCTCGACGCGGCCGATGCCGGCAATTACCCCGGCGGCGGGCACGTCCTCACCGTAAACCTCATGGGCGGCCAGCTGGCCGATCTCGAGGAACGGCGAGCCCGGGTCGAGCAGGCGGTTGATGCGCTCGCGCGGCAGCAGCTTGCCGCGCGAAGTGTGGCGTTCCTGGGCCTTGGCGCCGCCGCCTTCATGGGTGCGGGCGAGCAGGGCGCGCAGTTCGTCCACCTGGGCGAGCATGGCGGCCTGGTTGGCGGCGAACTCCGGCGAACGGGTATTGATCTGGGTATGCAGGATGGCCATGTGGCGCACTCCGGGTTGTAGGCTGTGGCTCCCCTCTGCCCCTTGTGGGAGAGGGGCCGGGGGAGAGGGTGGGTGGTTGACGCAAAGCCCCTCTCCCTAACCCTCTCCCACAAGGGGGAGAGGGGACTGTCCGTGCCTTACTTGGTCTCGTTGAACAGCTCGCGGCCGATCAGCATGCGGCGGATTTCGCTGGTGCCGGCGCCGATCTCGTAGAGTTTGGCGTCACGCAGCAGGCGGCCGGCCGGGTATTCGTTGGTGTAGCCGTTGCCGCCGAGGATCTGGATGGTGTCCAGCGCCATTTTCGTTGCCATCTCGGCCGTGTAGAGGATCACTGCGGCGGCGTCCTTGCGCGATTCCTCGCCGCGGTCGCAGGCCTTGGCCACGTTGTACAGATAGGATTTCGAGGCGTTCATGCCGGCGTACATGTCGGCGATCTTGCCCTGGATCAGCTGGAATTCGCCGATCGACTGGCCGAACTGGCGACGCTCGTGAACGTAGGGCACCACCACGTCCATGCAGGCGCTCATGATTCCGGTCGGCCCGCCGGAGAGCACGGTGCGCTCGTAGTCCAGGCCGCTCATCAGTACCGCCACGCCACGGCCTTCGGCGCCGAGAACGTTCTCTTCCGGCACTTCGCAGTCCTCGAACACCAGCTCGCAGGTGTTGGAGCCGCGCATGCCCAGCTTGTCCAGCTTCTGATGGCGGGAGAAGCCCTTGAAGTCGCGCTCGACGATGAATGCGGTCATGCCACGCGAGCCGGCGTTGATGTCGGTCTTGGCGTAGATCACGTAGGTGTTGGCATCCGGGCCGTTGGTGATCCACATTTTGTTGCCGTTGAGCACGTAGCGGTCGCCGCGCTTCTCGGCGCGCAGCTTCATCGACACCACGTCGGAGCCGGCATTCGGTTCGCTCATGGCCAGCGCGCCGATATGTTCGCCGGAGCAGAGCTTGGGCAGATATTTGCGTTTTTGCTCTTCCGTGCCGTTCTTGTGGATCTGGTTGACGCACAGGTTCGAGTGCGCGCCATAGGACAGGCCCACCGAGGCCGAGGCGCGGCTGATTTCCTCCATCGCCACCACATGTGCCAGGTAGCCCATGTCGGTGCCGCCGTATTCCTCCTTCACGGTCATGCCGAGCAGGCCCATGTCGCCGAACTTGCGCCACATGTCCATGGGGAACTCGTTGTCGCGGTCGATCTGCGCGGCACGCGGCGCCAGCTCGGCCTGGGCGAACTGGCGAACCGAGTCGCGCAGCATGTCGATGGTTTCACCGAGACCGAAGTTCAGGGAGGGATAACTCATAAGGCACCTGTAATTGTTGTTGGCGGTAGCAGAGGGTTATTAACGCTTGGTTTGTTCGAGTGCGGCCAGGCAGCGCTCTTCGGCGGTGTCCAGCTCCAGCTGCATCTGCTGGATGTCCAGCAGCTGCTGCTGCAGTTGCGCGCGGCGCGCGGCGATCTTCGCCATGAAGGTTTCCAGCTGCTTGCGGTTGCCGCTGGCCGGGTCGTAGAGATCGATCAGCTCCTTGCATTCGGCCAGGGAGAAGCCGATGCGCTTGCCGCGCAGGATCAGCTTCAGGGTCACCAGATCCTTGGGCGTATAGATGCGCTCCTGGCCGCGCCGCTCGGGGGCGAGCAGGCCCTGCTCCTCGTAGAAGCGGATGGCGCGGGTGGTGATGTCCAGTTCGCGGGCCAGATCGGAGATGGAGTAGGTGGTGGCCATGGTCTTCGCTCGTTTACCTTTACGTTAACGTAAACCTGTGCAAATCTGGCTGTCAATCTCACCGAACAACAAGCACAGAGGTTGAGCATGCGTATCGATGATTCCGTATTCCTCATCAGTGGTGGCGCCTCCGGCCTGGGCCTGGCCACCGCACGCGAACTGACCGGGCAGGGCGGCCGGGTGCTGCTGCTGGACATCAACGCCGAGGCCGGCGCGCAGGCCATCGAGGAGCTGGGCGCAGCAGCGCGCTTCGTGCGTGCCGATATCACCCGTGAGGACGATGCCCGCGCCGCAGTGGCGCAGGCCCTGGACACCTTTGGCGGTCTGCACGGGCTGGTCAACTGCGCTGGCATCGCGCCGGCTGAAAAGGTGCTCGGGCGCAACGGCGCGCACGGTCTGGATAGCTTCCGGCGTACCGTGGAAATCAATCTGGTGGGCAGCTTCAACCTGCTGCGCCTGGCCGCCGAGGCCATGGCCAAGGGCACGCCGAACGCAGAGGGCGAGCGCGGGGTCATTATCAATACCGCCTCGGTGGCGGCCTTCGACGGGCAGATGGGCCAGGCTGCCTACGCCGCGTCCAAGGGCGGCGTGGCCGCGTTGACCCTGCCGGCGGCCCGCGATCTGGCGCGTTCCGGCATCCGCGTGATGTGCATCGCCCCCGGCGTGTTCGAGACGCCGATGATGGCCGGCATGCCGCAGGAGGTGCGCGACTCGCTGGCGGCCAATGTGCCATTTCCGCCGCGCCTGGGTCGGCCCGATGAGTACGCCGCGCTGGTACGTCACATCGTCGAGAACCCGATGCTCAACGGCGAGGTGATCCGCCTCGACGGCGCGCTGCGCATGGCAGCGAAATAACGGACTGGCAGCCCGGATGCAATCCGGGAGGACTTACAGCGATTTCCCGGATTGCATCCGGCTACGCGATTTGCAGGTGACATTCATGAAACAACAACTCGACCCCGTGGTTATCGTCAGTGCGGTGCGCACGCCCATGGGCGGCTTTCTCGGCGATCTGGCCGGCCTTTCGGCCGCCGAACTGGGCGCTGCCGCCATTCGTTCGACTCTGGAGCGCGCGGGTCTGGCGCCCGAGGCGGTGGACACGGTGCTGATGGGCTGCGTGCTGCAGGCCGGCCAGGGCCAGGCGCCGGCACGCCAGGCGGCGCTGGGCGCCGGGCTGAGCCAGGCGGTGCAGTGCACCACGCTGAACAAGATGTGTGGCTCGGGCATGCAGGCGCTGATGCTCGGCCATGACCAACTGCTGGCCGGCAGCAGCGACGTGCTGGTGGCCGGCGGCATGGAGAGCATGTCCAATGCACCGTACCTGCTGCCGCGCGCCCGTGGCGGCTATCGCATGGGCCATGGTCAGGTGCTCGATCACATGTTCCTCGACGGCCTGGAGGATGCCTACGAGCGCGGCCGGTTGATGGGCACCTTCGCTGAGGACTGCGCGCAGAGCTACGGCTTCAGTCGCGAGGAACAGGACGCCTACGCCCTGGAGTCGCTGCGCCGCGCCCAGCAGGCGATGGCCGAGGGGCGTTTTGCCGGCGAGATCGTCGCGGTCGAGGCACCGCACGGCCGTGACCGTCACCTGGTCGAGGCCGACGAGCAGCCGCCGAAGGCCCGTCCGGACAAGATCCCGACGCTCAAGCCGGCTTTCCGCGAAGGCGGCACGGTGACCGCGGCCAATGCCAGCTCCATTTCCGACGGCGCCGCCGCGCTGCTGCTGATGCGTCTGTCCGAAGCCCAGGAGCGCGGCCTGACGCCGCTGGCGCGGATCGTCGGGCACGCCGGCCACGCACAGGCGCCGAACCTGTTCACCACTGCGCCGGTGGCGGCTATCCAGCGTCTGCTGACGCGCATCGACTGGTCGCTGGACGAGGTCGACCTGTTCGAGATCAACGAAGCCTTCGCCGTGGTGCCGATGGTGGCCATGCGCGAACTGACCATCACTCACGACAAGCTCAACGTGCACGGCGGCGCCTGCGCGCTGGGCCATCCAATCGGCGCCTCCGGCGCGCGCATCCTGGTCACGCTGCTCTCGGCGCTGCAGCAGCATGGCGGCAAGCGCGGCGTGGCCTCGGTCTGCATCGGCGGCGGGGAAGCCACCGCCGTCGCCATCGAACTGTATTGAGGAGCCTTGTGATGCTGCCATCGGAACAGGATCTGCAGATTCAGGACGCGGCCCGTCAGTTCGCCCAGGAACGCCTGAAACCCTTTGCCGCCGACTGGGATCGCGAACACCGCTTTCCCGCCGAGGCCATTGCCGAAATGGGCCAGCTGGGCTTCATGGGCATGCTGGTGCCGGAGCAGTGGGGAGGTGCCGAGACTGGCCATCTGGCCTATGCCATGGCGCTGGAGGAAGTGGCTGCCGGCGACGGCGCCTGCTCGACGATCATGAGCGTGCACAACTCGGTCGGCTGCATGCCGATCCTCAAGTACGGCAGCGAGGAACAGAAGGAGCGCTTCCTCCGCCCGCTGGCCGAGGGCCGCATGCTCGGTGCCTTCGCCCTCACCGAGCCACAGGCCGGCTCGGATGCCAGCGACCTGCGCACCCGCGCGCGCCGTGATGGCGACCACTATGTGCTTAACGGAGCCAAGCAATTCATCACCTCCGGCAGCCATGCTGGCATGGTGATCGTCTTCGCCGTGACCGATCCGCAGGCGGGCAAGAAGGGCATCAGCGCCTTTATCGTGCCCACCGACACGCCGGGATTCTCGGTGGTGCGGGTGGAGGACAAGCTCGGCCAGCACGCCTCGGACACCTGCCAGATCCAGCTCGACGAGGTGCGCATCCCGGCCCAGCTGCGCCTGGGCGAGGAGGGAGAGGGCTATCGCATCGCCCTGGCCAATCTGGAAGGCGGGCGCATCGGCATCGCAGCCCAGTCGGTGGGCATGGCCCGCGCCGCGTTCGAGGCCGCGCGCGACTATGCCCGCGAGCGGGTGACCTTCGGCAAGCCGATCATCGAGCACCAGGCGGTGTCCTTCCGCCTGGCCGATATGGCTACGCAGATCGCCGTGGCGCGGCAGATGGTGCATCACGCCGCCAGCCTGCGCGAAGCCGGCCGGCCCTGCCTGAACGAAGCTTCGATGGCCAAGCTGTTCGCCTCGGAAATGGCCGAGAAGGTCTGCTCGGCGGCCATCCAGACCCTCGGCGGCTACGGCTATCTCAAGGACTTCCCGGTCGAGCGCATCTACCGGGACGTGCGCGTGTGCCAGATCTACGAGGGCACCAGCGACGTGCAGCGGATGGTAATTGCGCGCAGTCTGTAGGCGGCTTCGGCGCGAATTAAAGGGTGTTTCCCGTTGCGCCGGCGCGTTGGTGGATTGGTGGATGTAGAAGGCGACATCCCCCCTACGTAGGGTGGATCGCGCTTCACCGATCCACCGTTGCGGTGACCTGGCCGGATCAATCGAAGCGGTACTGCACTCCGGCGCCAACATACCAGGCACGCTCTGGGCCGGGTTCGTAGAAGCGGCCGTTGCCGTCGCCGACGATCACCGAGCCGATGTATTCGCGATCCAGCAGGTTGTCGATGCGCAGCACCTGATTGAACGTCAGGGCGCCGAGACTCTGCTCGAAACGCGCCTGCCAGTTGAACAGCGCGTAGCTCGGAGCCGCCTTGGCCGTATTGCTGTCTTCGACGTAGAGCTTGCTGCGGTACAGGCCTTCGATGGCGGTGCTGAAGCCCTCCCGCGGTTGCCAGGTGAGTTCGCCAAACAGGGTGCGGGCGGGTATGCCCGGCAAGTGGTTGCCGTCCTCGATCAGCCGGCCGTTGCTGGTGAAGTCCTTGCTGTAGGTGGCGTCGATATGGGTATAGGCGAGGTTGGCGTGCAGGGTCTCGCTCAGTTGGCTTTCCACTGCCAGCTCTACTCCTCGGCGGCGGGTCTGGGCAGCGTTCTGGAAGCGCGAACGGCCGCCGCTGGCTGATTCCACCACCAGCTCGTCGTCGGTATCGATCTGGAACAACGCCAGCTGCAGGCTGGTGGCCTTGGCCAGACGCGCCTTGAGGCCAACTTCAATCTGCTCGCTGGTAGCCGGTTTCAGGTCGAAGCCGAAGCTGTTGTCGGGGCCTGAATAGGACAGCTCGTTGAGCGTCGGCGTCTCCAGCCCCTTGCCCCAGCTGGCGTAGATATTCAGCTCGGGGAGCAGGGCGTAGCTGGCGCCCAAGGTCGGTGTCAGCTCGCGGTAGGTCACTGAACCGCTGTCGTCGCCATTGCCGAGGAAGCGGTCGTCCACCTCGAACTCCACCTGGCTGTGGCGCAGACCGGCCTGCAGGTCGAGCTTGCCCAGCTGCCAGGCCGCCTGAATATAGGGTGACAGGCTGGTCACCTCGTTGCGTTCGTCGCGGCGCAGGTTGCCTTTCACACCCAGGGTGCTGCCGACAAAGTTCTCATAGCCCTGACGGTCGTCGCGCGAGAAGTCGTAGTCCAGCCCGGCGGTCAGGGTCAGCAGGCTGCTGCCGAGGTCGAATGGCTGAATCCAGCGGTTGCCGATGCCGTGGAAGTGCCGCTCGAAATCGATCACCCCACCTGAGTGCGACGGGTTGCCCTGCACCGCGACGGGAATGGACTGGTACTGAATTACCCGCCGCGTGCCGCTGTACAGCGTGCTTTGCCAGGTGCCGGCGGCGAAGCTGCGCTCGTAATTGAGCGCCAATTGGCGGTGATCAACAGTCTTGCGCGTGTTGAACTCAAGGGCGCTGGGGGCAGCGGCGCGGCGATCTTTCTGCACCTGCTGCCAGGTCAGGCCCTGTGGATCTTCGGTGTCGTTCTGATCCAGCTCGCTGACGCTCAGGCTGAGCTTGCTGAGATCATCCGGGTACAGCGTCAGCTTGGCGAAGGTCTTGTCGAGGATGGCACCGCTGTGGTCGCGGTAGCCATCGGTCTCGAAGTGCGAGCGGTTGATGATAAAGCCCGCCTTGTCATTGCCGCCTTCGGCCGCGACGCGGGTGCGGCTGGTGCCGTAGGCGGCCTGCGAGGTATCGACGGAAACCTTGGGTGCACCTTCGCCGTCACGCGAAAACAGCTGGATCACGCCACCGGAGTTGCTGCCATAAACGCTGGCGAACGGCCCGCGCAGTACTTCGATACGCTCCAACGTGTCGAGGTCGAAGGTCGCCGCCTGACCCTGACCGTCAGGGTTGGACAGCGGTACGCCATCGGCCAGCAGCTTGATGCCACGGATGCCGAACGCCGAGCGGGCGCCGAAGCCGCGCGAGGACACCTGCAGATCCTGCGCGTAGTTCTGCCGGTTCTGCACCACCAGCCCGGGCACGCTGCCGAGCGCCTCGGACGGGTTGACGCCGGGCTTGCCGAGCGTTGCCTGCTCGGCATCGATGCGGTTGACCGAGAAGGGCAGTTGCCAGCCACTGGCCTGGTAGCGGCTGCCGGTGACTACCAGCGGGGCGGTGTGATAGGCAGCTTCCTCGGCCTGCGCGGCCAGTGGCAGGAACAGCGTAGGCAGCCAGGCACAGCGTTTCAGCCGGTGCATAAGCGAAAGTTCTCCGATGTGGCAGGTAGGTGATCTTGACCGCGTCATGCGCTCCGGGACCAGTGCCGCCTGGTGAGCATCAGAAGAAATGCTCTACGAAATGTTGCCGGGGAGGGTTGTCGAGTCATTTGGATAGCGCTAACATCCGGCTCAAACAATGAGCGGCCCACTCGATGGTGCCCATGGAGTTCCCATGCAACAGCAGCCTTCCGCACTGCCTGCCCGCACCACGCTCGTGGTCATGGGCGTCAGTGGCTCCGGCAAGAGCGAGATCAGCCAGGCGGTTGCCACTGCGCTCGGCTGGCGCCATATCGAAGCCGATCACTTCCATCCTCTCGAAAACGTAGAGCGCATGCGCGCCGGCATTGCGCTGAGCGACGAAGATCGTCGGCAGTGGCTGGATGCGCTGTGCGAACGGATGTTGGCCGCTCAGGCGGCTGGCGAGAGTTTCGTCCTGGCCTGCTCGGCGCTCAAACGGACCTACCGCGAGCGTTTGCGCCAGGCAATTCCGGGGCTGCAGTTCGTGCACCTGGATATCGATCACGCCACTGCGGTGCAGCGTGTCGGTGCGCGGCCCGGGCATTTCATGCCGACCTCTCTGGTGGACAGCCAGTTCGCCACCCTCGAAAGCCCGGCGGGGGAACCGCATGTGTACGTTGTTGATGCGCAGCTGCCCCTGCAGGCCCTGGTGACCGAGATCCAGGACTGGGTGCGCCGTGATGCCTCGGAGGCGGGCTCCAGTGAAGTCCGTAATGTCCTCGATAGCGAGATTGATAGCGCTAACCAGGCGGCCCGGCTGGGCGCCGAGCCTATCTACGATGGACGTATCGCGCGTCTGTTCGATCGCCTGACCGACAGCCTGATGGCCGTTCTGATGGCCTTCATGGTGGTGGCCGTTTTCGCCAACGTGGTGCTGCGCTATGCGTTCGGCACCGGCTGGCCGGGCGCCGAGGAGCTGTCGCGGCTGGCCTTCGTCTGGCTGGTATTCGTAGGCGTGGCTTCCAGCATGCGCCGTGGCGAGCTGATGACCTTTCGCATGATTCGTGATCGCTTCCCGCTGCTGGCGCAGCGGCTGGTGGATTCGCTGAGCTGGATGCTGGTCACCTTGGCCAGCCTGCTCTCGGCCTGGGGCGCCTGGAATCAGGTGCAGTTCGGCTGGGGCAATGTCAGCACGGTGGTCGGTTACCCGGTGGTGCTGGCCATGCTGCCTGTGCTGGCGAGCATGCTGGTGCTGGCGATTCTCGCCGTGGTGCAACTGGTCAATCTCTGGCGGCACGCGCCGCAACGGGCGCTGTCGCAGGCGCACGCAGAATGATGCCGGCCCCATTCCAACAAGACGGGCACTGCCCACCGAGGATCTGCCGATGACTGTCGCGGTATTTCTTTCATCCCTGCTGGGGTTCATGGCATTCGGCATGCCCATCGCGTTCGCCCTGGTCCTCACTGCGGCCGTGCTGATGTGGTACCTGGATTTCTGGGACGTGCAGTTGCTGGCGCAGAATCTGCTGGCCGGTGCCGACAGCTTTCCGCTGCTCGCGGTACCTTTCTTCATCCTGGCCGGTGAGCTGATGAATGCCGGCGGCATTTCCCGGCGCATCATCGCCATGGCCCAGGCGTATTTCGGCCACCTGCGTGGCGGCCTGGGCTACGTTGCCATCGCTGCCGCCGTGCTGCTGGCCAGCATGTCCGGTTCGGCCCTGGCCGATACCGCTGCACTGGCAACCTTGCTGCTGCCGATGATGCGTCAGCGGGGTTATCCGGTGCATTCCTCGGCCGGCCTGGTGGCCGCTGGCGGCATCATCGCGCCGATCATTCCGCCGTCGATGCCCTTCGTGATCTACGGCGTGGTCACCAATACGTCCATCAGCCAGCTGTTCATGGCCGGCCTGGTGCCGGGACTGATCATGGGCGCAGGGCTGATCATAGCTTGGACCCTGATCGCCCGTGGCTTTACCGAGCCGACGCCGCCCAAGGCCAGTGCCGCCGAGCGGCGCCGGGTGCTGATCGATGGTGTGGCGGCGCTGATGCTGCCGGTGATCATCGTCGGCGGCCTGCGCTTCGGCATTTTCACGCCTACCGAGGCGGCCGTGGTTGCGGCGGTCTATGCCCTGGCCGTATCCACCTTGCTCTACCGTGAGCTGAGCTGGACCGACCTGATGGAAACCCTGACCCGCGCCAGCCGCACCACCGCGTCGGTGATGTTCCTCTGCGCGGCCGCCACCGTATCGGCCTACATGATCACCCTGGCCCAGCTGCCGGACGAGATCGGCGCCATGCTCGGGCCGCTGGCCGAACATCCGCGCTTGCTGGTACTGGCAATCATGCTGCTGATGATCGCGGTGGGCATGGTGCTGGACCTGACGCCGACCATCCTGATTCTGGCGCCGGTGCTGGCCCCCATTGCGATCAAGGCCGGGGTCGATCCGGTGTATTTCGGCGTGATGTTCGTGCTGATCGGCTCCATCGGTCTGATCACCCCGCCAGTCGGCACGGTGCTCAATGTCGTCGGCGGTATCGGCAAGTTGCGCATGGAGGTTCTGGTGCGCGGCGTGATGCCGTTCTTCCTGATCTATCTGGCGATCGTCGTGATGCTGGTGGCTTTCCCGGCCATTGTCACCGTGCCGCTGGCCTGGTTGCGCTGAGTTGACCCACCGGCGCTGGTGCGCCGGCAACATTCACAACAATAAGAGGTAGTCCCGATGAAACGTCCGCTGCTCGCCATCCTCACCGCTGCCATGCTGTGCAGCCCGCTCGCCAGTGTCTCCGCCCATGCCGATGAGGTGCGCTCGCGCATGATTCGTTTCGGTTACGGCCTCAATGAAAACAGTAACCAGGGACGTGCGGCCAAGCTGTTCGCCGAAGAGGTCGCCAAGGCTTCCGACGGCAAACTCAAGGTGCGTACCTTCGGTGCCGCCAGCCTGGGCTCGGATGATCAGATGCAGAGTGCGCTGATCGGCGGTGCTCAGGAAATGATGGTTGGTTCCACCGCGACCCTGGTGGGCATCACCAAGGAAATGGCGGTGTGGGACACGCCTTTCCTGTTCAGCAGCGCCGAACAGGCCGATGTCGTACTGGACGGCCCGGTGGGGCGTCAGGTGATGGACAAGCTGGAGGAGAAAGGCCTGGTCGGGCTGGTGTATTGGGAGAACGGCTTCCGCAACCTGACCAACAACAGCCGCCCGATCAGCAAGCTGGAGGACTTCTCCGGGGTCAAGTTGCGTGTGATGCCCAACCCGGTGTTTCTCGAGACCTTCAAGCTGATGGGCGCCAACGCTGTGCCGTTGCCGTTCTCCGAGCTGTTCACCGCGCTTGAGACCAAGGCGGTCGACGGCCAGGAAAACCCCTTCAACACCATCCTCTCCTCGAAGTTCTACGAGGTGCAGAAGTACCTGACCGTGACCAACCACGTTTACAGCCCCTGGATCGTCACCGTGTCCAAACGCTGGTGGGACGGCCTGTCGCAGACCGAGCAGAACATTCTGCTGGAGGCGGCCAAGAAAGCCCGCGACTTCGAGCGCAAGGATACCCGCGAGGAAGCAGCCAGTGCCCTGGCCGAGCTGAAGGACAAGGGCATGCAGATCAACGAAGTGGATCCCGCCGAGGTGCAGCGCATGCGCGAGCAGGCCGCCCCGGCGATCCAGAAGGTGGTCGATACGGTCGGTCAGCAACTGTTCGATCAGGTCCAGGCCGAAGCCGAGAAGGCCGCTTTGTAAGAGCCTGCCCGGACCAGGCTGAGCAACGCACAGCCTGGTCCGGGTGGTGTCGCAGTTTCGCGGGGCACGCAGGCGGTAGCACTCCTTGCATGGTGGCGTTACCCCGGGCGGCGTGTCCCGCGCTTTATTCGCCGGTCGGGCTGATAGAATCGTCCGCTGGTAAACAATGGAGGCGCTATGACTCAACGCCGTCGCCGCTCCGCCGAACGCGTCACCCTGTCCGATGTGGCCAAGGCCGCAGGCTGTTCGCTGATGTCTGCCTCGCGCGCGCTGTCGCAGCCGGGGCGGGTGTCCGATGCGCTGCGCGAGCAGGTAATGCGCGCAGCCCAGGCGCTGGGCTATGTGCCAAACCCGGCAGCCCGCGCCCTGGCCAGCTCGCGATCTAACCTGGTGGCCGTGGTCATTCCTTCGCTGTCGAACTCGGTCTTCGTCGATACCGTCGAGGCAATCCAGCGCGTGCTGATGCCAGCCGGTTTCGAGATGATGATCGGCGTCAGTCATTACCGGGTCGAGGAGGACGAGCGCTTGCTGCGCTCCTACTTGGCGCACCAGCCTGCCGGTTTGCTGGTGACCGGTTTCGAGCGCAGCGATGCGGCGCGCGAAATCCTCGGTGCCAGCAATTGTCCGCTGGTCACACTGATGGAACTGAGCAAGGAGCCGGAGGATTATTGCGTCGGCTTCTCGCAGATGGATGCAGGTGCTGCCATGACCCGTGCTCTGGTGCAGCGCGGCTACCGTCATATCGCCTTTGCCGCGGCGCAGCTCGACCCGCGTACCTTGCAGCGCGCCGAAGGCTATCGCCAGGTCATGCGCTACCTCAATCGCTACGACCCCGCGCTGGAACTGCTGACGCCGCAGTTGTCGTCCATCGGCCTCGGTGCCGAGTTGCTCGATCGTCTGCTGGCGCAGCAGCCGCAGATCGATGCGGTGTTCTTCAACAACGACGACCTGGCCATGGGCGCGCTGTTTAGAGCCCGCCAGTTGGGGCTGGATGTGCCTGGGCGCCTGGCCATCGCCGGCTTCAACGACCTGCCTGCCGCGGCATGGATGCATCCGGCGTTGAGTACGGTGCGCACCACGCGCGGCCGGGTTGGCGAGCTGGCGGCGAACATGCTGCTGACGTTGATGCGTGGTGAAACGCCAAAGCAGCACTGCGTCGACGTCGGTTTTGAACTGGTGATGCGTGACAGCGCCTGACGCCACTGCTTCCTGCTGCGTATCTGACCTGTTTGCGGCGCGCAGGCCCCGCTGAAGCGGGTGCACCTTGCTCGCAGGCGCAGAAGGCACGGAAGCGGCACCCGAGCGCGCCTTGACAGTTTGTTGTTGGCTTCTCTAGGATGCGCACTGCGCCGATTTAAACAGCTACTTGCGGGGCGCCTCAGGGTGTTGTCATCAACGCCTGAAATTCCGCTAAAGCGCTGGTTCGGTGTCGCCTCTCACCGCTGCCCAGCGGGATTCTCGAGGCGGAGACGCGGTCATGATTTGTCCCCAACCCCTTGTTCGCCTGGCGCCCATCACTTCGGGCCTGCTGCTGCGCAATCCGCGCGTACTGCTTGGCGGTAATCACCAACCCACCTTGCTGCGTTATCTCGAAGGCTGGCCCAAGCGCTGGGCCGGGTCGCGTGCCTTTCGCATCCAGTTCGTGCAGAACGGCGAGTCGCTAAGCCGCTTCGCTCGTGACAGCTTCGACCTGGCGGTGATCCAGGCGCCCTGTGCGGATGAAGTGGCGCAAACGGTCGGTGAGCTGGTGCGCGTGGCACGTCAGGGGTTGATCACCCGACGCTAGGTCTGCGTGGCCGATGGCCTGTGCAGCGCCTGGTATCAGGCGCCGCAACACCTCAGGGATACTCGATCTCGACGATGTAGCAGGTCTTCTCGCCGCCGGGGCTGTGTACCTGCACCTCGGCGTCCAGTTCCTTGCCGACCAGGGCGCGGGCCAGTGGCGAGTCGATGCTGATCAGGCTCTGTTTCAGATCCAGTTCGTCGGGGCCGACGATGCGGTAGCGCGACTGTTCGCCGTCCTCATCCTCGATGGTTACCCAGGCGCCGAAATACACCTTGTTCGGATCGGACGGTTTCTCGCGGACGACCTTGAGCTTTTCCAGGCGCTTGGTCAGAAAGCGCACGCGGCTGTCGATCTCCCGCAGCATCTTCTTGCCGTAGGTGTACTCGGCGTTTTCCGAGCGGTCGCCCTGGGCCGCCGCCTCGCTGACCGACTGTGTCACCTGCGGTCTGCGCACATGCCACAGCTCATGCAGCTCGGCGCGCAGGCGCGCTTCGCCTTCAGGCGTGATCAATGGGGTACCGGCGGGGCGAGGAGGGCGATAGCGGCTCATGGTCTCTCGGTTCCAGGGAGGGGCGCCAAGTCTAGCAAACCCCTTTCTTGGTTCTCAGCCTTCGCGCAGCACGCTCAGAGGGCTGGCACTCAGCGCACGTCGGGTGCCGAGAACACCGGCCAGGCCGATCAGCAGAGCGCCTATCACAGGCAGCAGAAGCAACCAGGGGTGAGGTTGCCAGCTCATGTCGAAGGCATAGCGATAGAGCAGGAAACTTACCAGCTCGCAGCCCAGAGCAGCGAGCAGGCCAGCGGCAGCACCGAGCAGGCCGAACTCGGCGCGCCGAGCGCTGATGAGCAACCTGCGCTCGGCGCCCAATGCGCGCAGCAGCGCGCCCTGGCGAATGCGTTCGTCCAGTGTTGCCTGCAGCCCTGCGAGGAGGACCGTAATGCCGGCGGCGAGTACGAACAGCAGCACGTATTCAATGGCCAGAGTGACCTGGGCGAGGATGCTGCGCAGCTGCGCCAGCAGCGCGTCGACCTGCAGAAGCGTCACGCTGGGGAAGGCGCGGCTGAGCTTGATGAGTTCCGCATCCTGGCCGGGCGGCAGGTAGAAGCTGGTCAGATAGGTGGCGGGCAGGTCCTGCAGGGTCTGTGGTTCGAAGATCATGTAGAAATTGGGCTGGAAAGTGTCCCAGTCCACCTGGCGCAGGCTGGTGACCTGCGCTTCACGTTCGATGCCGCCAACGTTGAAACGCAGGCGATCGCCCAGCTTGAGTTGCAGGCTTTCGGCTAGCTTGGCTTCGACGGAAACGCCCGGCAGCTCACTGGGGTGTGTGGCGTCCCACCAGCTACCTGCGGTGATCAGGTTGTCCGATGGCAGCTGTTCGGCCCAGGTCAGGCTCAGATCGCGCTGGATGGCGCGCTCACCGCGGCTTTCCTTGCTCACCAGTTGGCGCACCGGCTCATCGTTGATCATGATCAGCCGGCCCGGTACCACCGGATACAGCGGCGCTGGATGCGGCGACAGTTCGGCCAGGCGCGCGGCGAAGGCATCACGTTCGGCCGGCAGTACATTGAGCGCGAAGTGATTGGGCGCATCTTCCGGCAACTGGTCCTGCCAGTTGTCCAGCAGTTCGCCGCGCAGCAGGGCGATCAGCGCCATGGCCAGCAGGATCAGGCCGAAGGCCAGCGACTGGCCGGCGGCGGCCAGCGGGTGGCGCAGCAGTTGCCCAAGACCCAGGCGCCAGGGCAGGGCAGCGCGTTGCAGCAATCGGCGCAGGCTTTGCAGAGCGAGCAGAAGCAGACCGCCGAGTAGCAGCGTGGCGAGCAGGCCGCCACCGAGCAGCGCCAGCGTCAGTTTCAGATCCAGGCTCAGGCGCCACATGATCAGCCCCAGCGCGATCAGCGCCGCCCCATACACCAGCCAGGAACTGGCTGGCACTGGCAGCATGTCACGACGCAGCACGCGCAGCGGTGGCACGCGGCCGAGAGCTGCCAGCGGCGGCAGAGCGAAGCCGGCCAGTGCCACCAGACCGGTAGCCATCCCGGCGACAGCTGGCCACAGGTCGGCAGGCGGCAGATCATCGGGGATCAGACCGCGTAGCAGATGGAACAGCACGTGCTGGCCGGACCAGCCGAGAAGTGCTCCGAGCACGCTGGCGATCAGCCCGAGCATCGCCAGTTGCAGGCCGAACAGTGTCAGTGCCTCGCGTCGTGATAGCCCGAGGCAACGCAGCAGCGCGCTGGCGTCGAAACGACGTGCGGCGAAGCGTGCCGCCGACAACGCCACCGCGACGCCGGCGAGCAGCACTGCCGCCAGGCTGGCCAGGTTCAGATAACGTTCGGCCCGGCCGAGTGCACCACCGACCTGGCGATTGCCGTCGCGGGCATCCTCCAGGCGCTGGTTGGGCTCCAGAGCGGCTTCGACGGCCTGACGGTAGGCCGCCAGCGCGTCGGTATCACCGCGCCAGAGTTCGCGAAAGTGCACACGGCTGCCAGGCTGCACGACCTCGGTTGCAGCGAGGTCGTCCAGGTGCATCAGCACCCTGGGCGTCAGGCTGTAGAAATCGCCAGCGGTGTCCGGGTCATAGGTCAGCACGCGGCTCAAACGCAGCGTCCTGGCGCCGATCTCCAGCTCGTCGCCGATCTTCAGGTTCAGCGCGACCATCAGGCGCGCCTCTGCCCAGACTTCGCCGGGACGCGGGCCGGCGCCCACTTCTTCTGATGCGTAGGGTTCAGCCGCGCTCCTCAGTTCGCCGCGCAGCGGATAAAGGCTGTCGACTGCCTTGACGCTGGCCAGCTGGATACCGTCCGCTGCGGCAATCACGCTGGAGAACTCCACCGCCCGGGCGTGATCAAGGCCCAGCCCGAGCCCGGCATCGATCTGCTCCCGGCTGGCCGGCGAGCTGCCACTCAGGCGCAGGTCGGCGGCGAGAAATTCGCTGGCGCGCAGCAGCATGGCGTCATTGAGGCGAGCACTGAAGTAGCCGATGGCGCTGCTGGCCGCCACGGCGACCAGCAAGGCGAAGAACAGCACCCGCAACTCGCCGGCGCGGGCATCACGCAACAGTTGGCGGGCGGCGAGCGAAAACAGGCGAGCGAAGGGCACGCGTTTCATCAGGGCTCCACGCTGTCGATCAGGTGCCCGCCTTCCAGGCGGATCAGGCGCTGGCAACGATGCGCCAGACGCTCGTCGTGGGTCACCAGTACCAGCGTTGTGCCGCGTTCCTGATTGAGCTGAAAGAGCAGGTCGCTAATGCGTTCACCGGTATGGCTATCGAGATTGCCGGTGGGTTCGTCGGCGAACAGCACGTCGGGGTCGGCGGCGAAGGCGCGCGCGATGGCCACGCGCTGCTGTTCACCGCCGGAGAGCTGGCGCGGGTAGTGCGTCAGGCGCTGGCCGAGGCCGACGCGTTCGAGCAACGCGCGGGCGCGCTGGCGGGCGTCGGCATGACCCTCCAGCTCCAGCGGCAGCATCACGTTCTCCAGTGCATTGAGACTGTCGAGCAACTGGAACGACTGGAAGACGAAGCCGACATGCTCGGCGCGCAAGCGCGCACGCTGATCTTCATCGAGTTCGCTGAGGTTTTGGCCGGCCAGCAGCACGGCACCGCCGCTGGGCAGGTCAAGGCCGGCGAGCAGGCCGAGCAGGGTGGATTTGCCGGAGCCGGAGCTGCCGACGATGGCCAGGCTGTCGCCCTTGCTCAGTTCCAGATCGAGGTCGTGAAGGATGGTCAGCTCGCCTTCCGCGCTGCTGACCACTTTGCTAAGGTTCCGCGCAGCGAGAATGCTCGAAGTCATGGAGATTCCAAATGCGTGCATGGTGGCTCAGTGGTGCCTTGGCCCTGATGTTCTGGGCTCAGGGAGCGGTTGCAGGCACCCTGCTTGTGGTCGGCGATAGTATCAGCGCCGCTTTTGGCCTGGATAGCCGTGTGGGATGGGTCGCCTTGCTGGAAAAGCGCCTCCGGGATGAGGGCTTCGAGCACTCGGTGGTCAACGCCTCGATCAGCGGCGATACCAGCGCAGGCGGCGCCGCACGGCTCTCCGCGCTGCTTGCCGCACACAAACCGGAGCTGGTCATCATCGAACTCGGCGGCAATGATGGCCTGCGTGGCCAGCCCCCTGCGCAATTGCAGCAGAATCTTGCTTCGATGATCGACGCATCGCAGTCTGCAGGTGCCAGGGTACTGCTCTTGGGCATGCGTTTGCCGCCCAACTATGGCGCGCGCTACACCACGGCCTTTGCGCAGGTGTTCGCTGATCTGGCCGAGCAGAAGCAGGTTCCGCTGGTGCCGTTCTTTCTGGAAGGCGTTGGCGGTGTACCGGGGATGATGCAGGCCGATGGCATTCATCCGGCCGAGGCCGCGCAGGCCATACTGCTGGACAATGTCTGGCCGACTCTCCAACCCTTGTTGTAACGACCGCTTTGCGCGGGAAAACTGAACGGGCAGAGGCTTTTCCGCCTCAAGTCTTTCGGCTAATGTGGCCGACCTGTCACGGAGCCCCAGATGCCGCGTCCCGCCTGGTCCCTATACGCCTATCAACTGATCGAGCCGGATGAGCAGCTGGATCTGTTCGCCTGTCGCGAGGCGCGTGTGCACCTCGTGGCCCGACAGTTGCGTCTGGGAGGTCATGCTGACCGCACGCTATGCGGTGGTTTGCTACCGGCACAGCCGCGTTGGCGCGCGCTGGAAAAGGTATGGCTGCGTGATCGTCGGCTGTGCCCTGCGTGTCTGGCGACTTTCGAGGCGCAGCGACAGGGCTTGTGCTCGAACTGGGCGGATGGCTGACGCCTGCCAGGCTTTCAAACAGCGGTGTACAATCGCCGCAATATCATTCAACTCTCCAAGGGACTCCCGGATGTTGTCGCGCTTTTCTGCGGTCAACCGTTGCCTGACGCTGGTCGCACTGTGCTCCAGTGCCGCGGTACAGGCTCTCGAACTTCCACTGCCGCCGCCAGGTGAGGATGTGGTCGGCCAGGTACAGGTGATCAAGGCCAAGTACGAGGACACCTTCGCCGATCTGGGAACGGCAAACGATCTCGGCTATCTGGAAATGGTCGCAGCCAACCCGGGCGTCGACCCCTGGTTGCCTGGCGAGGGCAGCGAAGTCATCCTGCCGACGCGTTACGTGCTGCCGCCTGGCCCGCGCGAGGGCATCGTGATCAACCTGGCCGAGTATCGTCTGTACTACTTCCCGAAAGGGCAGAACGTGGTGCATACATTCCCGTTGGGTATCGGTCGAGAAGGCTGGGGCTCGCCACTGGGCGTTGGCCGGGTGACGGTGAAGACGCCGAACCCGGCCTGGTATCCACCCAAGTCGATACGTGAAGAGCACGCCGCCGAGGGGGATATCCTGCCCACTGTCGTACCACCTGGCCCCGACAACCCGCTCGGTCCGTACAAGCTCACGCTGTCGTTCCCCGGCTACCTGATTCATGGTTCGAACAAGAAGTTCGGTATCGGTATGCGCGTCAGCCATGGCTGCTTCCGCATGCTCAATCACAATGTTCTGCAGCTGGCGGGTATGGTGCCGGTCGGTACTCCGGTGCGTATTCTGAATGAGCCCTACAAGTTCGGCGTGAGTGGCGGCAAGGTCTATCTGGAAGCCCATGCGCCGCTGGATGATGAAGGCGATCCATCCGTTGTCGACAAGCACACGGCGGTGATCAACGCGCTGCTCAAGCGCGATGAGCTCAGTGGTCTGCGCCTTGATTGGGAAATGGTCCGCGAAGTGGTCGCTGCCGAGGACGGCATTCCGGTTCCTATCGCCTCGCAAACCGAGAGCGTGGTAGCCAGCAGCGACAATCCGTTCTGATCTGCCTGGGACCCAAAAGCCCGCCCGCTTTCATGCCGGCGGGCTTTTTATTGTCTGATTGCCAGGGTTTCAAGCTTGGCTGCAGGCAATAAAAAAGCCGCGCCAGTTGCCTGGGCGGCTTTGGGAAAAACGAGTCGCAAATTACTTGCGGCTGGCTTTTTCCAGCATGCGCAGAGCACGCTCGTTAGCTTCGTCAGCGGTCTGCTGAGCTTTCTGAGCGGCAGCCAGAGCTTCATCAGCCTTGCGGTAGGCTTCGTCAGCACGGGCTTGAGCGCGAGCAGCTGCGTCTTCAGTAGCAGTCAGACGAGCTTCGGTTTCTTTGGAGATGCTGCTGCAACCAGTAGCCAGAACAGCGGCCAGAGCCAGAGCAGAGAATTTCAGAACGTTGTTCATCGTGTTCCCCTTGAGGTGGAGTTTTCCATATAAAGCAATTCCCCAACAGCGGGAAATTAGCCGGCGTACATACTACCTATTACTTTTAGTAAGTAAACGGAGCCAAGGCAAGAGTTGCAGTTTTTTTTTTTCTCCGGATACGCCGCTGCAGGGTACGGGCTACGGGGGCTGGCTAAAAAACAGCCAGTTACGCAATCCATACAGTGCTCCGATTGTACGAACTGTTATAACTGTCCCGACTTGGAACTAAGAGCAATAAGGAGAAGCTGGATGCTTGGGAATCTGGGGCTCTTGCTGGGGCTGGCGCTACTTATCTTCATGGCGTTGCGTGGAGTGAACATTTTCATCGCAGCATTGCTATGTTCGATTCTGGTGGCGCTGAGCAATGGTGTCGTCGTACCTCGTGCACTACTTGAACATTTTCCATTCGGCCCACTGGGCGCCTTCACCTTTGCCGGCAAGTTCTTCGTGCTGTTTCTCTGCGGTGCGATCTTCGGCAAGGTGATGGCGGCGAGTCAGGCGGCCGGCAGTATCGCCCAGGCCATTACCCGCGGGCTGGGAACTCAACGCACGCTGTGGGTGGCGATGCTGGTTTGTGCGGTGCTGACCTACGGCGGAGTCGTGGTGTTCGTGGTTATCTTCACCATGTACCCGCTGGGCATCACGCTGATGCGCGAGGCCAATCTGCCCAAACGACTGTTCTGTGCCGCCACAGCGCTCGGCGCCGGTACCTTCACCATGACGGCGTTGCCCGGTTCTCCATCGATTCACAACGTGATTGCTGCCAGTGCATTGGGCACAGACCTGTTCGCCGGTGCCTGGATCGGGATCTTCGCTTCCCTGGTGATGATCGTCCTTGGCATGGTGGCGCCTGGCGCGTGAGCGGGGCGAAGGCTTCGAGCCCAATGCGCAGGACGAACGCATGCAGCAGTTGGCCGGTGCACCGGGCTGCGGGCCATATTGGGGCCTGGCGCTGGTGCCGATCGTCGTGGTGCTGGGAATCATTCTCCTGCCACGCCTGCTTGCGTTGTCCGCAGCGGTCGTACCGGGGGAGGGGGCATTGGGCGGGCTGCTGGCGTTCAGTCAGGCGCAGCCGATTCTCTGGCCTAGCCTGGCTCTGGTGATCGCCACCAGCGTCGCTGTGCTGATGTTTCCGAGCTTGCGTCGCAATACCCTGGGGTTGCTGGGGCAGGGGGCGGACGATTCGATCATGCCGCTGCTGAATACGGCGGCGGTAATCGGCTTTGGCGGGGTCGTTACCCAGACTGCAGGTTTTGCCCAGTTCGCCCAGTGGATACTCGCCGTCGACCTGCCACCACTGCTGTCGGTCTTCGCCTCGGTCAGTGTGGTGTCGGGGATTGTCGGCTCGTCCTCCGGTGGCTTGCAGATATTCATGCAGACCCTGGCGCCGCGCTATCTGGAAATGGGGGTGGAGCCGGAGGTGCTGCACCGTATCGCCAACATCACCGCCGGCGGCCTGGATTCGCTGCCGCACTGCGGCGCGGTGATCGCCATGCTGATGATCATGGGGCTGACACATAAGCAGGCGTACAAGGACATCTTCGTCATCACCGTACTGATCCCGGTGATCGCGGCGCTGCTCAGCATCGCACTTCTCAGCGTCTGATTGCTCGTGCTGGACGGTTCTGTGCCTGATAAGCTTGGCGGATCGCGATGCAGAAGCAGGATCCGGGTTTGCGCTTTTGCCAAAGCAACGGTATGAAGTAAAAGTAGATGCGCCGCTAACGGTTGCGGCTAGAGGAGAGAAGATGAGCGAGGGGTTGTCCATCCAGCATGACCAGACGAGTCACCAGTTCGTGACGACCGTCGATGGTGATCGTGCCTATCTGGCCTATATGGATCTGGGCAAGCAGACGCTGGACATCTATCGCACCTTCGTACCCAACTCACTGCGTGGTCGCGGCATCGCCGCAGCGCTGACCGAGCATGCCCTGCAGTATGCCGAAGACAAGGGTTATACTGTGATTCCCTCCTGCTCCTATGTCGAACGCTACATGGAGCGTCGTTCGCGACAGCAGTAGGAAGGTCAAATACGAAAACGCCGGGCAATGCCCGGCGTTTTCTTTGCTGTCTGCCCCTCAGGCGCGATTGCGCTTGGGCAGTACATCCTTGAGCTTGGCGTGCATGCTGCGCAGGCTCTTCTCGGTAGTGTCCCAGTCGATGCAGGCATCGGTAATGGATACGCCGTACTTGAGATCGCACAGGTTCTTCGGAATCGACTGATTGCCCCAACCCAGATGGCTCTCGACCATCAGGCCGACGATGGAGTTGTTGCCTTCGAGAATCTGGTTGGCGACGTTCTCCAGTACCAGCGGCTGCAGGGCCGGGTCCTTGTTGGAGTTGGCGTGGCTGCAGTCGACCATGATGTTCGGGCGGATGCCGGCTTTGGCCAGTTCCTGCTCACAAATGGCCACGCTGACCGAATCGTAGTTGGGCTTGCCGTTGCCGCCGCGCAGCACCACGTGACCGTAGGCGTTGCCCTTGGTGGTGACGATGGATACGCCGCCTTCCTGGTTGATGCCGAGGAAGCGGTGCGGGCTGGAGACCGACTGCAGTGCGTTGATCGCGACGGTCAGGCCACCGTCGGTACCGTTCTTGAAGCCAACAGCCGAGGACAGGCCCGAGGCCATCTCGCGGTGGGTCTGGGATTCGGTGGTACGGGCGCCGATGGCCGACCAGCTGATCAGATCCTGCAGGTATTGCGGGGAGATCGGGTCGAGGGCTTCGGTGGCGGTGGGCAGGCCCATTTCCGCCAGGTCGAGCAGCAGTTGGCGACCGATGCGCAGGCCATCCTGGATCTTGAACGAGTCATCCAGATACGGATCGTTGATCAGACCTTTCCAGCCGACGGTGGTACGCGGTTTCTCGAAGTACACGCGCATGACCAGGAACAGGCTGTCGGACACTTCGGCAGCCAGCACCTTGAGGCGCTCGGCATATTCGTGGGCGGCCTTGATGTCGTGGATGGAGCAGGGGCCGACGACCACGAACAAGCGATGATCCTTGCCGTCGAGGATGTCGCGTACCACCTGACGACCATGGGCGACGGTCTTCAGTGCGCTATCGGTCAGGGGAATTTCGCGTTTGAGCTGATCGGGGGTGATCAGGGTTTCGTTGGAAGCGACGTTGAGGTCGTCGATTGGTAAATCAGCCATCGTGCTATTCATCGGGTCAGGTCGTCAGGTCACGGGTGCCGGCCGCCAGCGATCCCCTATGGCGGTGCACAGCTAGTTGGTGCAGGGGGAGCCGAACCTTAGCGCGTACGGGGCTGCGCGACAATGGGCGTTAAGTTCAATAGGCCTCATAGATTGGCAGTATGAGGTGGCCGATTGCCTTGCGGATGATGGCGACGCTTCAATCAGGCGAAATAGGGAAACTCGGCGGCATGTTTGGCGATCCAGTCCCGAGCGCATTGTTCGATGGCGATGGACTGGCCCGACTCCTGTTCCAGTTGTTGGCGATAATGCTGGATCTGGCAGACCTGTTCGACCATGCGTGCGCGGAACAGCGTGTCTTCATCGATGAAGGCGATGCCCACCAGATAACCGTTATCCTCGCGTCGACACCAGGCCACGACCCCGGGATAGCGCGCCTGATCGCCGAACAGCGGAATGCGCAGCTCCACCGAGGTACCACGGCGAAAGGCACGCAACGAGTTGCAAGCGACCCCGCCGAGGCTGATATTGTTCAGCCGTTGCCGGGGAATGCAGGTTTGTCTGCGTCGCACCAGTTCCACCGGCATGTCGCTTGGATGACGCAGAAACTTACGCATGAACACCGACCTTGAATGCAGGCAAACTGATGTCAGTGAGTGCAGTATAGCGATGCAACTGGAACTGACCGATCTGGATGCTGATCGCCTTCTGCTCGATCTCCCGGGAGTTTCGCTACTGGTGTTCACAAGCGAGGGCTGTGCCAGCTGTCGTTGGGCACGCCAGACATTGCCAGGCATGCGCCTGCCGGTGGAGCGCCTGTGCTGGGTCGACGCCGGGCATAACGCCGGATTGGTGGCGCGTTATGAGGTCTTCCATCTGCCCGCTCTGTTTCTGGTCAGGGACGGACTTTTCCTTGGCGCATTGCATGCCCGTCTTATTCATTCCGATCTGCTAACCGCCATGGGCGAGGCTGTGCTTCGACCGGCTGAGGAGCTTCCCTGATGTCCCAAACCTCCGCGCCGCGTATCGGTATCATCGGCACCGGTGCTATCGGCGGCTTCTACGGCGTGCTGCTGGCACGTGCCGGGCACGACGTGCACTTCCTGCTGCGTAGTGAATACACCGCCGTTGTCGAGCGTGGCCTGCAACTGAACAGCAGCGTGCACGGTGCGCTGCACCTGATGCCGGTGCAGGCCTATCAGAATATCGGGGACATGCCGCAGTGCGACTGGCTGCTGGTGGGGGCCAAGACTACCGCCAATGCCGAGCTGGCGCCCTTGATCACCAGGGCAGCCGCGCCCGGCGCCAAGGTGGTGCTGTTACAGAACGGTCTGGCTGTGGAGGATGAGCTGCGTCCGCTGCTCAGTGATGATCTGCACCTGCTGGGTGGGCTTTGCTACATCTGCGTTCATCGCAGTGCGCCGGGGGTGATCGAGCATCAGGCGCTGGGTGCGATCAACCTGGCCTATCACTCAGGACCGCTGGATGACGACGAGGCGCGTCTGGCGCTGGTCGAGGAGGGCGCGAGCCTGCTGCGCAGTACCGGTCTGGACTCGGCGGCGATGCGCGACCTGGCGCAGACCCGTTGGCAGAAACTGGTGTGGAACGTCCCTTACAACGGCCTGTCAGTGCTGCTTGATGCTGATACGCGGCGCCTGATGGACAATGCCGATAGCCGTGCGCTGATCGCCGACATGATGAACGAAGTGGTTAGCGCCGCTCAGGCGCTTGGCTATGCCATGCCTGAGAACTATGCGGACAAACTGCTGGCGGCGACGCAGCGCATGCCCGATTACCTGCCGAGCATGTATCACGACTTTGCCCAGAGGCGGCCCGCCGAGTTGCACGCCATTTATGAAGCGCCTCTGGCGGCTGCGGACTCAGCGAGCTTCGATATGCCCAAGGTGCGCGCGCTGTATCAGGCGCTACGTTTCATTCAGGCTCGCCGGGAGGCCTAAGCATGGGCAAGGGATTGAAAGACAAACTGGTCCTGGCGATTTCCTCGCGGGCGCTGTTCGATCTGAGCGAAAGCCACCAGATTTACGAAAGCGAAGGAGTAGAAGCCTATCGTCGCTACCAGATCGAGCATGAGGACGAAGTGCTGATGCCGGGTGATGCTTTTCCTCTGGTGGAGAAGTTGCTGGGTTTGAACACACGACTCAGCGAGCAGCGCGTCGAAGTCATTCTGGTATCGCGCAACAGTGCCGATACCGGTCTGCGTGCGTTCAATTCGATCCAGCATTATGGTCTCGGCATTTCCCGTGCGGCGTTCGTTGGCGGCCGCAGCCCCGATCCCTATCTGGCGGCCTTTGGCTGCCATCTGTTCCTGTCTACCCATGCAGACGATGTGCGCAATGCGCTGAAAGCCGGTTTCGGTGCGGCCACGCTGCTTTCCGGTGGTACCCGGCGGGCCAGCAGCAACGAGTTGCGCATTGCCTTCGATGGCGATGCCGTGCTGTTTTCCGACGACTCCGAGCGCGTCTACCAAAGCGGCGGCCTCAATGCCTTTCAGGATCACGAGCGTGAGTCCGCCCGACAGGCCTTGCCTGGTGGGCCTTTCAAGCCCTTTCTGGCCGCATTGCACAACCTGCAGCAGGAATTTCCCGAAGATGAGTGCCCGATCCGTACGGCGCTTGTCACGGCCCGTTCGGCACCGGCGCATGAGCGGGTGATCCGCACGTTGCGCGAATGGAACATCCGCCTGGATGAATCCTTCTTCCTGGGTGGGCTGGACAAGTCAGCGGTGCTGGAGGCCTTCGCTGCCGACGTGTTCTTCGACGACCAGACCGGACACTGCGAAAAAGCGCGCCAGGTGGTGGCCACCGGTCACGTCCCTCATGGCGTGAGCAACGAACTGTTGCCCTGAGCCATGCGGATCAGTGACCAAGTGGCTGTATATAGCCATTCGTCCTAAATAACGCTGCCGACCTTGCTTTGTCTGATGCGCTGCTAAGCTCAATCAAGGGCCTACGCAAGCAGTCGAGGAGGCCGCGTGATCCGCTCGATACTTTATGCCACCGATCTGGGGCTTTATGCCTCCTATGTGCTGCAGCACGCCCTTGCGCTGAGTCGCAGCTTCGGCGCCGATCTGTATGTGGTGCATGCGGTGGAACCCATGGGGCTGTTTGCCGAATCCGTACTGCAGACCTATCTGGACGAGGACACCCTTGGGGAGCTGCGTCGAAATGGTCTGAGCAGCGTCATGGCCAGCATCGAGCAGCGCGTGCTGGAGGGTTTTCGCGATGAGCTGGGAGACGGTCAGCAGGACCTTAAACTGATTCGTGCAGTGCGGGTGGTACAGGGGGATCCACCGGCGGTAATTCTCGAGGAGGCGCAGAAACTTGGGGTGGATCTGCTGGTCGTAGGCAGTCACAGCCATGGCACCGATCTGACCGTGCCTCTGGGGCGTACGGCCGCGCGGATCGTGCAATTGTCGGAGGCACCGGTGTATCTGGTGCCCATGCTGCAACACCGGGGGCACGCAGATCTGTAAGAAGAGGAGGATGTCAAAAAGTTCTAGGCTGTTCGATTAAACCAATAATATGGTTATATAAGGCATTGGCAGGCTGTTGGCCTGTCTTACTGCTCTGAGGGAAATCTATGAAGCTTCAGCAATTGCGCTACATCTGGGAAGTTGCGCATCACGACCTCAACGTATCGGCTACCGCTCAGAGCCTGTACACCTCGCAACCAGGGATCAGCAAGCAGATTCGCTTGCTCGAGGATGAGCTGGGCGTGGAAGTTTTCGCCCGCAGCGGCAAGCACCTGACCCGCGTGACCCCGGCCGGGGAGCGCATCATTACCACGGCTGGCGAAATCCTGCGCAAGGTCGAAAGCATCAAGCAGATCGCCCAGGAGTTCTCCAACGAGAAGAAGGGCACGCTGTCCATTGCCACCACTCACACCCAAGCGCGTTATGCCTTGCCGCCGGTGATCAGCGCCTTCATCAGGCAGTACCCCGACGTCGCGCTGCACATGCACCAAGGCACACCGACGCAGATCGCCGAGATGGCTGCCGATGGCAGTGTCGATTTCGCCATCGCCACCGAAGGTCTGGAACTGTTCAACGACCTGATCATGATGCCCTGCTACCGCTGGAACCGTTGCGTGGTGGTGCCGCAGGGGCACCCGTTGACCAAGCTGCCGAAGCTGACCCTCGAGGCCCTGGCCGAGCATCCCATCGTCACCTATGTATTCGGTTTCACCGGACGCTCGAAACTGGACGAAGCCTTCAGCCATCGCGGCCTGACGCCCAAGGTGGTGTTCACCGCAGCCGATGCCGACGTGATCAAGACCTACGTGCGCCTGAACCTGGGGGTCGGCATCGTGGCCAAGATGGCCGTCGATCCCAAGCTGGACCCGGATCTGGTGGTGCTCGATGCCGATGACCTGTTCGAGCCCAGCGTGACCAAGATCGGTTTCCGCCGCGGCACCTTCCTGCGTGGCTTCATGTGCGACTTCATCGAGCGGTTCGCTCCGCACCTGACCCGAGACATGTTGGCCAAGGCAGTGCAGTGCCACAACAAGTCCGAACTCGAAGACCTGTTCGCGGATGTCGAGCTGCCGATGCATTGATGCATACGCTGAAACGAAACATGGCGCCCAAGGGCGCCATGTTTCGTTTCAGCCGGTGTCGATCAATGGCTCAGGTGCAGGCCGCACTCGCGATTGTCTTCGCCCTTGGTCGGGTCGTAGTAATCGAATTCGTTCGGCAGGTCGTGAGCGACCAGATACTGGTAAAGATCCTTGGAAGTCCAGTGCAGCAGCGGGGCGACCTTGATCAGGCCGTCCGGGTTGATGCTGATCGGCTCCATCTGCGCACGCACGGCCGTGTCTGTGGCGCGCAGGGCGGTGAACCATACGCTTGGCGCGGTTTCGCGCAGGGCTCGGGCGAAGGGCTCGAGTTTCACTTCTTCGGTGAACGCCGCGTGGCGCGGATCATCCAGGCCGGGCACCGGGCCGTCGATGGCCTCGCGATGCGCGCGCGAGCGCTTGGGCAGGTAGGTGATCAGGTTAAGGTTCAGCTTGCGCGTCACCTCGTCGGCGAAACGGTAGGTGGCTTCGGTGTTGTAGCCGCTGTCCATCCAGACCACCGGGATATCCGGTTTGACCTGGCTGACCATGTGCAGGATCACCGCTTCGAAGGGGCGGAAGTTGGTGGTGCAGATGGCGGGTTTGCCCAGTCCGATGGCCCACTGCACCAGTTTTTCAGGCTGGTTGCCGAGTTCGGCGTTGAGCGCGTCCAGGTCGAGTTCCATGGTGAGGACTCCAGATCGTGTGCGTGAGGCCGCGATGGTAACAAAGGCCGATTATGCGGCTAAATAACTAAGATCATTGTTGTACTTACTCATGGTTATAAGAAGGCCGCATTGCGCGAGCAAAGCCCAGCGGCTAGAGTGCCGGCTCCTTTTTTGTCTCAAGCGAGGAGTGGCCTGTGGAAATCGCGTGTCTCGACCTGGAAGGCGTACTGGTCCCGGAAATCTGGATCGCATTTGCGGAAAAAACCGGCATCGAGTCGCTCAAGGCGACCACCCGCGACATTCCCGATTACGACGTGCTGATGCAGCAGCGCCTGCGCATCCTCGATGAGCACGGTCTGAAGCTGAAGGACATTCAGGACGTGATCGCCACGCTCAAACCGCTCGAGGGTGCCGTGGAGTTCGTCGACTGGTTGCGTGAGCGCTTCCAGGTAGTGATTCTCTCGGACACCTTCTACGAGTTCTCCCAGCCGCTGATGCGCCAGCTCGGTTTCCCGACCCTGCTGTGCCATCGCCTGATTACCGACGAGAATGATCGCGTAGTCAGCTACCAGCTGCGCCAGAAGGATCCCAAGCGTCAGTCGGTCATTGCCTTCAAGAGCCTGTATTACCGTGTGATCGCGGCGGGCGATTCGTATAACGACACCACCATGCTCAGCGAGGCCCACGCCGGCATCCTGTTCCATGCGCCGGATAACGTCATCCGCGAGTTTCCGCAGTTCCCGGCGGTGCACACTTATGAGGATCTGAAGCAGGAATTCCTCAAGGCATCGAACCGAAAACTGAGCCTGTAAGGCCGATGAAATAAAAAAAACGCCGCGGTTTCGCGGCGTTTTCGTTAAGCCTGTCTGTTCGGCAGACGCTCCAGAGCCTCCAACAGCACTTTCACCTTGGTGATCGACTCCTGGTATTCGGCCTGCCAGTTGGAGTCGGCGACGATGCCGCCACCGCCCCAGCAACTGACCTTGCCATCCTTGACCAGCAGGCTGCGGATGGCGATGGAGCTGTCCATCTCGCCGCGCACGTCGAGATACAGCATGGATCCGCAGTAGAGCCCGCGCCGGGTCGGCTCCAGTTCGTCGATGATCTGCATCGCGCGGATCTTCGGCGCGCCGGTGATTGAGCCGCCGGGGAAACTGCCAGCGATCAGGTCCAGCGCATCCCTGTCGGACGCCAGTTCGGCGGTCACGCAACTGACCAGATGATGCACGTTGGTGTAGCTTTCCAGGGCGAACAGTTCCGGCACCTTGACCGAGCCGATTCGGCAGCTCCGGCCGAGATCGTTGCGCAGCAGGTCGACGATCATCAGGTTCTCCGCGCGATCCTTGCGGCTGGCCAGCAGCTCCTGCGCCTGCGTCTGATCATCCTCGGCGTCATTGCCGCGGCGCCGGGTGCCCTTGATCGGGCGGGTTTCCACCTGGCCTGCGCTGACCTTGAGAAAGCGTTCAGGCGACAGACTGAGAATCGCGTCGTCACCACCCAGGCTCTGAAAACCCGAGAACGGCGTGGGACAGGCCTGACGCAGCGCCAGGTAAGCCGTCCAGGGATCGCCTTCGCAGGGAGCCTGAAAGCGCTGGGCGAAATTCACCTGATAACAGTCACCGGCGAGGATATAGCCCTGGATGCGTTCGATCGCCTGGCGATAGCGATGCGGGTCGATATCCGCATGAAACGGCTGGGTCAGCCGGAAGGGGCGCTCCTGCTCGCTGGCCGGCGCCTCGAATAGCGCCAGCAGGCGCTGCCGCTCGGTTTCTGGCAGCGCCGGATGAAACAGCAGCGCACTGCTGCCGAGCTGATGATCGCTGATCAGTGCCCAAGCATAGAGACCGAAGCGTGCATCGTCGAGCCCAAGATCATCGACGCTCCGCTCGGGCAGTGCTTCCAGGCGGCGACCGAAATCGTAGGACAGATAACCGATCAGGCCTCCGACGAATGGCAACTCCTGAACCTCTGGCGCTTCGGCTTGACCAAGGCTCTGGAGCGCGTTTCGCAGGCGTTGCAGAAATCCGTTGGCCGATTCGTCGGGCGCTGGCGCCAGTTCTGCCAATGGCCAGGCGCTCATAAGGTCATAGCGTCCACGCTCGGCATGCGGGCGCCCGGCATCCAGCAGCACTGCGCCTGGTGCCTGGCGAATGCGCCGGAAGTAATCACTGGGGTCTGGCCGGTAAGGAAGAGGGTGCAGGGAGCAACTGGGCATGCGTGGCAGTCAGAAGAGAGGAAAGGGCGATTGTAGTCCGGCGTCAACATTCATCCTAGAGCTCGGCCGGGTCAACTCGGCTGCGTTCGGCTGACCCGGATGGCTGCGCGCCAGGACATTGGATGTAGAGCTGTTTCCGCTTGAGTCGGAAACGGGAGCCAGTGCCAGAACAATAACTTGCAAGGAGATCCGGACCATGGATGTAGTGACAGCTCTAGCCGCTGGAAGCCTGCTGCCTTGGCAATTGTCGGCGCCTCAGGCACCTGTCGAGCGTCTGCCAAGACCTCAGGTAGAAGCCGTGCTTTCGGCTCATCCTCATGCCCGGCTCGTGCTGTTCTGCGCGCCGGCAGGTTTCGGCAAGACCACTGCACTGGCGATGCTGGCCGAGCAGCGCCGCAACGCCGGAAGTGCGATTGTCTGGCTGTCGCTGGGCACCGACGACGATGAGCCGGTCCGTTTCTTCCTGCAACTGATCGAAGTACTGGGCCGTGTACGCCCCGGCGTGGGTGACGACGCCCTGGGCTACCTGCGCAATACCCTGCGCGCGCCGGTCGAGGCGGTGATGGACAGTCTGTTGCTGGATCTGACCCAGAGTCCCGAGCCCCTGCTGCTGGTGCTCGATGATCTGAACTTGATTCAGAACAGCGAGGTGCTTGCCGCGCTTGATCGTCTGGTCAGGCTGGCACCCCCGCATTTCACCCTGGCCGTCGGCAGTCGTTCGCAACCGGCCCTGAGTCTGGCGACCTTGCGTGCCAAGGGCCTGCTACTCGAACTGGGCAGCGATGAGCTCAGGCTCGACCCGGACGAGACCCGCAGCTATCTGGAACGCTGCGGCCTGCAACTGGACCCCGAGATGCTCGGCGCCCTTTACAGCCGCACTGAGGGCTGGATGGCCGGAGTACACCTGGCCAGCCTGTGGCTGCGCAATCACCCGCAATCGCCGGAGCGCCTGGCCGAGCTGGGTGCCGACAGGCATGCACTCGGTGATCACCTGTTGCGTTCGGTATTCGAACAGTTGCCGATCGAGCGCCAGGAACAATTGCTGGCGCTGGGCGTGGCACAGCAGCTCAATGGCGATCTGGCCAATGCGTTGACCGGGCGGCAGGACGGACAGCAACTGCTGGAAGAGCTGGAAGCCATGCAGCTGTTCCTGCTGCCAATGGACCGTGAACGCCAGTGGTATCGCTTCCATAACCTGTTCGCCGAGTTCCTGCGCGGCCGCCTCAGGGAGCGCGATCCGGAGCGCTTCAGGCAGCTGCACTTCAATGCCAGCCTGTGGTTCACCAATCACCACATGCAGAACCTGGCCATCGAGCACGCCTGTCTGGCCGAGGATGCCGAGATGCTCGCCGCGCTGCTCGACGGCTGTGGGCCGGAGCTGATCAATCGCGGCCAGTTGAACCTCATCTACAAGTGGCGTCAGCACGTCCCGGACGAAATCGCCGGACGTTTCCCGATGCTGGTACTCGCCGATGTCTGGACCCGTGCGACAGAGCTGGGGCTGAACGAGGCCAATCGCCTGCTCGACGAGCTGCTGCAGCGTTGGGGGGAATCGCCGGGCAGCGGACCGCTGAGCGACAGGGGCCTGGCCACGCTGGCCATCAAGGCGGTGATCGCGCTGCAGAAGGATGATCTGGAGGGCTGCGTCGGGCTGGCCCGGTGTATCGAGGCGCAGCTTGGGCAACATGCCGCGTTCCTCGAAGTGGCAATTCTCACGCTTGGCGCACTGGCCAATGTCATGCTCGGGCAGGCCGAAGCCGCGCGCAAACTGCTGGCGCTGGCGCAGCAGCGCAATCACTTCCTTGAAGGTCGCTATCTGGACATGCAACTGGCCAACGTCGAGGTACTCCTTTGCCTGGAGCAGGGGCGGGTAAAGCAGGCGCACCTGTTGTTCGAACAGTTGCGTGGGCGGGTAATGCCCGGGTTCGGCGATCAGTCCCGCGCCCTGGCATTGCCGACCATCAGCGAGTCACTGATCGCTTATCACCAGGGCCGCCTGGACGGACTGCCGGATCGCCTGCGCTGGGCTCTGTGCGCGGTCGACGTGATCAACCCGATCGATCTATACGCTCAGGCAATGCTTTGCCTGGCACGAGTTCAACGCCTGCGGGAGGCGCCGAAAGAGGCGCTGGCGATCCTGGTGTCGATGCAGAACCTGGCAGCCCGCAACCATTCCTGGCGTTTTTACGTGCAGGCGGTGGGGGAGGAGATTGCGCTCATCCTTCAGGAGCCGGCGGCTGACCGCAGCAGACGCGCGGAGCAGCGGCTGAAGTCGGTAGATTGGGCCAAGCTGGCTGCACTTTACAAGCAGCGAAGCTTCAACCCGGTGTCATGGACCCTTGGCCTGACTCGTATACGTCTGCAGCAGGCACGTGGGCATTACAGTGAAGCGCTGCATGAAATTACCCAGCTACGTGGCCAGTTGCAGAGCGGCTGGCATGGATTGCATCGCTTGCGCCTGGATCTGCTCGCGGCGTTGAGCTATCAGCGTCTGGGCTACCAGGAGCGTTCGCAAAACCTGCTGGTGCAGTGCCTGATAAGCGCGGAGCGGGAGGAGGCGCGCAGCCTGTTCCTGGAGGAGGGCGAGGCCATCCGCCAACTGCTGCAGCAACTGGAGTCTGCCGAGCGTCAGCCGGCGTTGCAGGCATTCATCCGCAGCGTGCTGAGCGCCTGGCCTGGCCGGGACTCGCGTCAGGTCCCGGAGGTATTGGAAGAGGGGCTGACCGAGCGTGAGCGCGAAGTGGTCTACCTGGCTGCCACGGGCATGTCCAACGAGGAAATCGGTCGGCAGCTGGCGCTGGCCCTGGGCACTGTCAAATGGCATCTGCACAACATCTACGACAAGCTCAAGGTGCGTAATCGCACTCAAGCCATCCGCCGTGCCCGTGAGTTGAGCCTACTGGAATCATGAACAGTCACAGTCCGTTACGCCAATCCACTGTTCCACTGCTGCTCCCCACCAAGCTCTATCCTGCCTATGCCGAGGGGGCGCCGCTGCTGGAGCGCTCGGCCCTGCTCGAACGCCTGCTGGAGGCTCGTGGGCAACGTCTGATCCTGCTCAGCGCGCCGGCCGGTTTCGGCAAGAGTGCCGTACTCAGCCAACTGCGCAAGCGTTTGCAGGCCCAGGGCGTGCGCGTTGCCTGGCTGTCCTGCGATGAGAGTGACAGCGAGCCGGCGCGGCTTGTGCAATATCTGGTAGCGGCAATCGCCGCGGTCTACCCCGGCTTCGGCAACAGGGCCACGGCATTGCTACAGGGTGAGGTCAGCTGGCCGATCGAGGCGGTCATCGATGCGTTTCTCGATGACCTCAGGGGCCTGTCGCAAGACTTCTATCTGATGCTCGACGACTTCCACCGTATCCGTCATCCCTCAATCGGCGAGAGTTCGCGTTATTTGCTCGAGCGCCTGCCCCAACAGGTGAAGCTGGTGGTCAGCACCCGCCACCAGCCGCGCTTTCTTCCTGCATTCGGCGGCCGGGCCTTCTGGCTCAAGGCCGAGGATCTGCGGCTGTCCCGGGCCGAGACAGCCGCCTATTTTCGCGATCTCAAGGGGCTCGTTCTCGAGGAACGCGAGCTTGACCAGCTGCATGCCCGCACGGAAGGCTGGATCACCGCGCTGCACCTGGCGGCGCTGACCTTGCCGCGCCAGCAGAATCGTGCGGCCTTTCTCGCCGGTCTGTCAGGCACCGAGCGCAATATCGCCGATTATCTGGCCGAAGATGTGGTGGCGAGCCTGCCTGACGACATGCAGCTGTTTCTCGATCAGACCTCGGTGCTCGACGAATTCAATGCCGAACTGTGCAACGCCCTGACCGGGCGCCAGGATGGGCTGGACATGCTGCGTCGTCTGCAGGGCGAGCAACTGTTCGTGATTCCCCTGGACGAGCAGGGCGAATGGTTCCGTTACCATCACCTGTTCGCCGAGTTCCTCCAGGGGCGCCTGCACAAGCGCGGTGACTGCGCCCATCTGCTGCACGCCGCTGCGCGCTGGTGCGAAAGTCACGACTTTGCCGACAGGTCGATCAGGTACGCCCTGCGCGCCCGTGATTACGCCTTTGCCGCCGAATTGCTGGGGCGTCAGGGTGCGCGGCTGATTGCCGGCAACCGGGTGTACGGCATTCTCGCCATCCTCAAGGAAATTCCGCCGCCGGTGATCACCGAGCAGCCGGTATTCCAGATCTTCTATGCCTGGCAGCTGGCTTTCGAGCAGAAATTCGCCGAGTCCGAGGCATTGATCGAGGAAGTCAGTACGCGCCTGACTCAGGGGGGCAGCAGGGGTATTCATTTGGGGCTGATCGAGCTGCTGGCTGCCGCCCAGGTGCTCAAGGCGCTGGTGCTGCTCTATCAGGACAAGCTCGAGGCCTGTCTCAAGGTCGCGAGCCACTGGTTGGCGCTGGTACCACAGAATCAGCCGGTATTCCGCGCCAGCCTGGCCTGCGTGCAGGCCGCGGCATTCGCCCTGCTGGGCGAATTTGGCGAGGCGGCCAAGGCGATTGCCGTCGCCCGGGAGAGCTTGCGCGAGTGTGAAAGCGAATACCTGCACGTGATGGCCAGCCTGATCGAGGCGCTGATCTGCAAGGAATATGGTGAGCTGGAGCGCGGGCGGGCGCTGGCGGAGGCTGCCCGGGCGAGGGTGGCGCAGGTCTTCGGGCGACGCAGTCGGGTCGGTGGACCGCTGGGGCTGGCGTATGCCGATCTGTTGTACGAGCAGGATCGTCATGGTGCGATCCTTGCCGAACTGCCTTTGGCCACGACCTGGCGCGACGTGGCCACACCGGTGGAGTTGATCAGCCGCGGCAAACTGGTCATGGCGCGTGCCCGCTTCTTCGCCGGAGCGGCAGAGCAGGGGCTGGAGGACCTGGACGAGTGGCTGGACGACCTTCAGGGGCCGGGCTATGAACGGGTCTATGCCATAGCCATGGGTTGCAAGGTGCAATTTCTGTTGTGGTTGCGTCGGCCCAACGAGGCGCAGCGCATCTACCTGCAGCTGGAGCGTCACATCACAGCCCTGCCGGTCGAGCGCTATGGCGATGCCCATACCGCATTGGTGTTGAGCGAGGCGCGCCTGGCACTGGGCGAGCGCAGGGCGGAAAAGGCCCAGGCCAGCCTGGAGGCCTGTCTGGCCAGGCAGGGCGACGATCACCAGCGTGACCGGCGCCTGCGCCTGAGCCTGTTGCTCGCCGTGGCGTTCTGGCGCAAGGGCAACAGCGACAAGGCTTTCGCGCTGTTTGGTGCGACGCTGGAGGAGGCCTGGCAATGCGGCTACCGACGTCTGTTCCAGGACGACGCGCTGTGGTTGCTACCGCTCTGGGATGCCTGGAAAGGCGCGGAACCCAAACGCGCCGCTGCCTGGCAAGGTGTTGCCGAAACGCTGCGCGAACAATGCCGAAGGCTGTCCATCGATCCCGCAAGCTTCGAGGAAAATCAGGATGTCAGTCATCGGGAGCGGGAGATACTGCGACTCGTGGCCGCCGGTCTGTCGAATCGTGATATCGCCCAGGCGGTGCACCTGTCCGAAGCCACCATTAAATGGCATCTGCATAACCTGTTTTCCAAGTTGGGCGTACGCAGCCGCACTCAAGCCGTGCTCAAGGGCAAGAGCCAGGGGCTGCTGAGCGAAGCATGAGGACTGGGATCATCGCCTGGATGGGCTGGTAATCGAGTGAGCGGCTTGTAGCCGGAGGCCCTGGCGTGTATCGAAGCCGCCCCTGGTGTCACCAGGGGGCACAAGGGCTGGCGGCGGTCGTGCTGTGAGCGAGTTGTAGATCGCGCCAGTTACTGATGATCTGGCGCGACACCTACGACAGTCAGACTTCCTTGCTGGCGATGTGGCCGAACAGCTCCTGGGAGAAACGCACGCGCTCTTCGGCGGTTTCCTGGATGCCCTTGGCCTTCAGTTCTTCCAGGCGCGCTTCCACGGCGTGGGCACGATGGGTCAGGCCGCAGTCGTTGGCGATCTGGATGTTCAGACCGGGGCGGGCGTTGAGTTCCAGAATCAGCGGGCCCTTGTCCTGGTCCAGCACCATGTCCACACCGATGTAGCCCAGACCGCACAGCTCGTAGCAGCCAGCTGCGAGCTTCATGAAGCCATCCCAGTTCGGCAGTTGCACACCGTCCACCGCATTGGTGGTGTCCGGGTGCTTGCTGATCTTGTTGTTCAGCCAGGTTCCGCGCAGGGTCACGCCGGTGGCCAGGTCCACACCCACGCCGATGGCGCCCTGGTGCAGGTTGGCCTTGCCGTTGGACTGACGGGTCGGCAGGCGCAGCATGGCCATCACCGGGTAACCCATCAGCACGATGATGCGGATATCCGGTACGCCTTCGTAGCTGATGCTCTTGAAGATAGTGTCCGGGGTCACGCGGTATTCGATCAGCGCGCGGTCACGGTGACCACCCAGCGAATACAGGCCGGAAAGGATGCTGGAAATCTGCTGCTCCAGCTCGTCGTGGCTGACGATCTTGCCCGATACCGTCTTGAAGCGATCCTCGAAACGGTCGGCGATGACCATGATGCCGTCACCGCCGGCGCCTTGCGCCGGCTTGATGACGAAGTCATTGCGCCCGGCGATGATCTCGTCGAGCTTGTCGATTTCCTTCTCGGTTTCGATGATGCCGTACAGTTCCGGCACGTCGATGCCGGCCTGGATGGCCCGTTCCTTGGTGATGATCTTGTCGTCGACGATGGGGTACAGATGCCGTTTGTTGTACTTCAGCACATAGTCCGCATTGCGCCGGTTGATGCCCATGATGCCTTTGGCTTCAAGGGCCTTCCACGTCTTGATCAGGCCGAACATGGTCTTAGTCCTTGAGGAAGGCTTTGAAACGGAACAGTTCGGTCAGGCGGTAGCCGCGGTAGCGACCCATCGCCAGCATGAAGCCCACCAGGATCAGCAGTACGGCCGGGAAGGTGAAGACGAAGTACACCAGTTCCGGCACGCTCATCAGCAGATGCGCGATGGTGGCGGCGAACAGGGTGCCGATGGCGACCTTGAAGGCGTGACCGCCGCCACGTTCTTCCCAGGTGATCGACAGGCGTTCGATGGTCATGGTCAGAATCACCATCGGGAACAGCGCTACCGACAGACCGCGCTCCAGGCCCAGCTTGTGGCTGAACAGGCTGATGGTGGCAATCAGTACCACGACGAAGGTCAGCACCACCGAAAGGCGCGGCAGCATCTGCAGCTTCAGGTGTTCCAGATACGAGCGTAGCGACAGGCCCAGCGCAGTGATGATGGTGAAGAGGAAGATACCGAAGCCCAGCTGGGTCTCACGGAAGGCCAGGGCGATCAGCACCGGGGTGAAGGTCCCCAGGGTCTGCAGGCCGCCGAGGTTGCGCAGGATCAGAATGACCAGCACGCCGATGGGGATCATCACCATGATCATGAAGGTCTGCTGGGTCTGCAGCGGCAGACCGTACAGCGAGTACTCGAGGAAGCTGGCGTCGGTGTTCTCGTCGGTCAGTTTGGCCAGGCGAATGGCGTTCATCTCGCTGTTGTTCAGGCTGAAGCTGACCTGCGCCTGGCGACCGCCTTCGAGGCTGACCAGTTCACCGTCACCGATCCACCACACCAGACGGTCGGCGGGCAGACCCTGTTCACCGGTTTCCGGGTTGAAGTAGAGCCACTTCTGGCCGTTGAAGCTGCGCAGCCACAGCTCCGGCGCCTGAGCTACTTCGGCCTGCAGGCGAATGGTGTGTACGCGCTCCATCGGTACGTGGGCGATGGACAGCAGCAGGTCGATGACCTTGGCCTTGTTGACGGTCGACGCGTCGCCGCCCAGCAGCAGCTTGACGTTGTCGTCGGTGACATTGTTGACGCGCTTGATGGTCTCGCTGATGAAGGTTTCGACGTCCGCCGAGTGCTGGCGGATCGGCGCCAGCAGGGCTTCGGCAGCTATCTTCTCGGCGCCCTCGACCGCGATGCTGTCACGGAAGATCGGCCCCTTGGCCGGCGTCTGCTCACCGCTGTAACGCTTGGTCAGAACCAGGCGGTAGTAGAGGGTCTGCTTGCCGTTGGCGCGGCGGGCCGACCAGGTGACGCGGCGATTGCCGTCGACACGGTTGACGCTGACACCGTAGTTGTTGGAGATGAAGCTCTCGTTGAGGCTCACGTAGTCCTGGTTCAGTGGCGGCACGAACATCTGCAGCTTCACCGGCTCGCGCGGCGTCGCCTGGAACTCGACCTTGGCGTCGATGTTCCACAGATCATCGGTCTCGTCCTCGGTCACCGGGATGCCGAGAATGAAGATTTGGTATGCCGTAATCAGAACGCCCAGGGTCACCAGCAGGGTGATCAGGACTTTCAGATGCAGGTTCAGAGAGCGCATGGGAATTACTCGCCAGGGGTTGCGTCGTCGGTGCAGTCGGGTTTGCCGGCCGCGTATTTAAGGCTTGGATCGACCATGGCCTCGAAGTGCTTGAGCGCTTCGGAGCCAATCAGAAGCGGGTATTGGAATGCGCTTCGGTCGGTCAAGTTCACTTCGATAGTGCGCAGGGTCTGTCCCATGCACAGTTCAAGGTCGATTACCGGGCGTGCGGTGTAGGTCTTGTCTTCATCGGGATCGATGTCGCCCGCGCGCCGCTTGATCTTGCTGATGCGCGCCAGCGGACGTTCGATGGTCTGCTCGTTGGCGCCATTGATGGCCAGCACGAAACGCACCCAGGTTTCTCCGTCACGCTTGAAGCGCTTGATGTTGCGAGCACTGAGGGATGCGGTCTTGGCCCCGGTGTCGAGCTTGGCCGCTACCTGCAGGTCGAGCTCTTCTATATGAATGTACTCGTTCAGGCCATAGATCGACTTGCCCAGGGCCAGAGCCGGGCAGGACAGCGTCAGCAGGCAGAGCAACGAGCAGAAGGGTTTCAGTCTCATGTGTCCTTGAGGGGGTATTGCCAGGGGCGGGTGAGCGACAGCGTATGGCGGCATCCTGCCATGTAACTGTCTGTCGGGAAGTCTAGCAGGCATGGCAAAAGGCATAAGCCGGGCTTGAGTGCGCGGATTCTACCATGGGGATTTTCCGTGCTGACAGCGGGTTATGTAGCTTTATGCAAGTTGGCTCAAGTCTTACCTGAGTGGCTGCGCAGAAAATATTGTCGACAATACTTTGGTCTGCTTTGACGAGGGTGGCTTTATGGCGTAGTTTTGTCGGCATTGATCATTGCTGGTGTCGACAATCATGCTGCTCGAATCAGATGTAACCGCCACGCCGCAGGTGGATTCGGAGACGCTCTCCGAGCATGTCTTCCGTTTGATCCAGGCTGCCATCGTCAAGGGCGAGATTGCTCCGGGCAGCAAGATCTCCGAGCCGGAGCTGGCGCGAACCTACGGCATCAGTCGTGGGCCGCTACGCGAGGCGATCCATCGCCTGGAAGGGCAGAAGCTCCTGGTGCGCGTGCCGCATGTGGGGGCGAGGGTGGTGTCGCTCAATCATGCCGAATTGATCGAACTCTACGAGATTCGCGAGTCCCTCGAAGGCATGGCCTGTCGTCTGGCTGCCGAGCGCATGAGCCAGGCCGAGATCGACGAGTTGCGCCGGGTGCTGGAGCTGCACGAGCAGGACGCGGCATTCAAGGCCGGGGTCGGCTATTACCAGCAGGAAGGCGACTTCGACTTCCACTACCGGATCATTCAGGGCAGCGGCAACCGTACCCTGGCCAAGCTGCTGTGTGACGAGTTGTACCAGCTGGTGCGCATGTACCGCCTGCAGTTTTCCGCGACGCCCAACCGGCCGCGCCAGGCCTTTGCCGAACACCACCGCATTCTCGATGCCATCGCCGACCGTGACGGCGAACTGGCCGAACTGCTGATGCGCCGCCACATCGGCGCCTCCAAGCGCAATATCGAGCGCCACTACCAGGAAGCGCTCGCCACTCCCGCCACGACACGAGGTGAGTCATGACTCAGAACACCGCCGGCCAGCGTTTCCGCCAGGCCCTTGCAATCGAGACCCCGTTGCAGGTCATCGGCGCGATCAACGCCAACCATGCACTGCTGGCCAAGCGCGCGGGCTTCCGTGCCATCTACCTGTCCGGCGGTGGCGTGGCTGCCGGTTCCCTGGGCCTGCCGGATCTGGGGATCAACACTCTGGACGACGTGCTCACCGATGTTCGCCGCATCACCGATGTCTGCGACCTGCCGCTGCTGGTGGACATCGACACCGGCTTCGGCCCCAGCGCCTTCAACATCGAGCGTACCGTCAAGAGCCTGATCAAGGCCGGCGCTGCTGCTGCTCATATCGAAGACCAGGTCGGCGCCAAGCGCTGCGGTCACCGTCCCGGCAAGGAAATCGTTTCCACCGAGGAGATGGTTGACCGCGTCAAGGCTGCCGCCGATGCCAAGACCGATCCGGACTTCTTCCTTATTGCCCGTACCGATGCCATCCAGGCCGAGGGCGTGGACGCCGCCATCGAACGCTGCAAGCGTTATGTCGAAGCTGGTGCCGATGGCATCTTCGCCGAGGCCGCCTATGACCTGCCCACCTACGAGCGCTTCGTCAAGGAACTGAACGTACCGGTGCTGGCCAACATCACCGAATTCGGTTCCACGCCGCTGTTCACCCGTGATGAGCTGGCCTCGGTCGGCGTGGCCATTCAGCTCTATCCGTTGTCGGCCTTCCGTGCGGCGAACAAGGCAGCGGAAAGTGTCTACACCTCGATTCGTCAGAATGGTCACCAGAAAGACGTCATCAATTTGATGCAGACCCGAGTCGAGCTGTACGACCGTATTGGCTATCACGCCTTCGAGCAGAAGCTCGACGCGCTGTTTGCCGCCGGCAAGAAGTAAAACAAGAACAAGGATTCGAGGAGATAACCATGAGCGCCACCGAAACTACCCCGGGCTTCAAGCCGAAGAAATCCGTCGCCCTCTCCGGTACCGCCGCCGGCAACACTGCGCTGTGCACCGTCGGTCGTACCGGCAATGACCTGCACTACCGGGGCTACGACGTACTGGATTTCGCCAATCGCTGCGAGTTCGAGGAGATCGCCCACCTGCTGGTGCATGGCAAGCTGCCCAACGTCGCCGAACTGGCCGGCTACAAGGCCAAGCTCAAGGCCCTGCGCGGCCTGCCGGCCGGGGTCAAGGCGGCGCTCGAACAACTGCCTCCGTCGGCGCACCCGATGGACGTGATGCGCACAGCCGTGTCCGTGCTCGGCTGCCTGGCGCCGGAAAAGGATGACCATAACCATCCGGGCGCCCGCGATATCGCCGACAAGCTGATGGCGTCCCTCGGCTCGGCACTGCTGTATTGGTACCACTACAGCCACAACGGCAAGCGCATCGAGGTAGAAACCGACGATGACTCCATCGGCGGTCACTTCCTTCATCTATTGCACGGCGAGAAACCACGCGAGTCCTGGGTGCGTGCCATGCACACCTCGCTCAACCTGTACGCCGAGCACGAGTTCAACGCTTCGACCTTCACTTCGCGAGTGATCGCCGGCACCGGCTCGGACATGTATTCCTGCATTGCCGGCGCCATTGGTGCGTTGCGCGGGCCCAAGCACGGCGGCGCCAACGAGGTGGCCTTCGAGGTGCAGAAACGTTACGACAACCCGGACGAAGCCGAGGCCGACATCCGCGAGCGGGTAGGGCGCAAGGAAGTGGTGATCGGCTTCGGTCATCCGGTCTACACCGTGGCCGACCCACGCAACAAGGTGATCAAGGAAGTGGCCCGTGAGCTGTCCGTGGAGCAGGGCAACACCAAGATGTATGACATCGCCGAGCGCTTGGAAAGCGTGATGTGGGAAATCAAGAAAATGTTCCCCAACCTCGACTGGTTCAGCGCCGTGAGCTATCACATGATGGGCGTGCCCACCGCCATGTTCACTCCGCTGTTCGTCATCGCCCGTACCGCCGGCTGGTCCGCTCACGTCATCGAGCAGCGTATCGACGGCAAGATCATCCGCCCGAGCGCCAACTACACAGGCCCCGAGGACCTCAAGTTCGTGCCGCTCAAGGACCGTAAATAAAATGAACGACACCGTGAACAGCCAATACCGCAAGCGCCTGTCCGGCACTGCGCTGGATTACTTCGATGCCCGCGAGGCGGTCGAGGCGATCCAGGTCGGCGCCTGGAACAAACTGCCCTACACCTCGCGCGTACTTGCCGAGCAACTGGTCCGTCGCTGCGATCCGCAGGACCTTACCGCTTCGCTGGAGCAACTGGTCTATCGCAAGCGTGACCTGGACTTCCCCTGGTACCCGGCACGTGTGGTCTGCCACGACATTCTCGGGCAGACCGCGCTGGTCGACCTGGCCGGCCTGCGCGACGCCATCGCCGAGCAGGGCGGTGACCCGTCCAAGGTCAACCCGGTTGTGCCGACCCAGTTGATCGTCGACCACTCCCTGGCCGTAGAAGCACCGGGTTTCGACCCGGATGCCTTCGAGAAGAACCGCGCCATCGAGGATCGCCGCAACGAGGATCGCTTCCACTTCATCGACTGGACCAAGACCGCGTTCAAGAACGTCGACGTGATCCCGGCCGGCAACGGCATCATGCACCAGATCAACCTGGAGAAAATGAGCCCGGTGATCCAGGCGCGTGGTGGCATCGCCTTCCCCGACACCTGTGTCGGCACCGACTCGCACACCCCGCACGTCGACGCCCTGGGCGTGATCGCCATCGGTGTGGGCGGGCTGGAAGCCGAGACGGTGATGCTGGGGCATCCGTCGATGATGCGGCTGCCCGATATCGTTGGTGTCGAGCTGAGCGGCAAGCGCCAGCCCGGCATCACCGCCACCGATATCGTTCTGGCGCTGACCGAGTTCCTGCGCAAGGAGCGAGTGGTGGGGGCCTACGTCGAGTTCTTCGGCGAGGGCGCGGACAGCCTGTCCATCGGCGACCGCGCGACCATCTCCAACATGTGCCCGGAATACGGCGCCACCGCCTCGATGTTCTATATCGACGGCCAGACCATCGACTACCTCAAGCTCACCGGCCGCGAGCCGGAGCAGGTGGCGCTGGTAGAGAATTACGCCAAGACCCTCGGTCTGTGGAGCGATTCCCTGAAAACTGCCGAGTACGAGCGCGTGCTGCGTTTCGACCTGGGCAGCGTGGTGCGCAACATGGCCGGCCCGAGCAACCCGCATCGCCGTCTGCCGACCTCGGCGCTGGCCGAACGCGGCATTGCCGACGAAGCCAAACTGCAGGCCGGCAAGAGTGAGGAAGCCCAAGGGCTGATGCCCGATGGCGCGGTGATCATCGCTGCCATCACCAGCTGCACCAACACCTCCAACCCGCGCAACGTCATCGCTGCCGGTCTGGTTGCGAAGAAAGCCAACGCGCTGGGCCTGCTGCGCAAACCCTGGGTGAAGACGTCGTTCGCGCCAGGTTCCAAGGTCGCCAAGCTGTATTTGCAAGAAGCTGGTCTCTTGCCCGAGCTGGAGAAGCTCGGCTTCGGCATCGTCGCCTACGCCTGCACCACCTGCAACGGCATGTCCGGTGCGCTCGATCCGAAGATCCAGCAGGAAATCATCGACCGCGACCTGTACGCCACTGCCGTCCTGAGCGGCAACCGCAACTTCGACGGGCGCATCCATCCCTACGCCAAGCAGGCCTTCCTGGCTTCGCCGCCGCTGGTAGTCGCCTACGCCATCGCCGGTACCGTGCGCTTCGACATCGAGCAGGATGCGCTGGGCTTCGATGCCGATGGCAAGCCGATCACCCTGAAGGATCTGTGGCCGAGCGACGAGGAAATCGACGCCATCGTCGCTGCAAGCGTCAAGCCGGAGCAGTTCAAGCAGATCTACATTCCCATGTTCGATCTGGGCTCGGTGGAAGAGGCCAAGAGTCCGCTTTACGACTGGCGCCCGATGTCCACCTACATTCGCCGCCCACCGTACTGGGAAGGCGCGCTGGCTGGTGAACGCACCCTGCGCGGCATGCGCCCGCTGGCGATCCTGCCGGACAACATCACCACCGACCACCTGTCGCCGTCCAACGCCATCCTGGCAGACTCGGCTGCCGGTGAGTACCTGGCGAAAATGGGCCTGCCGGAAGAGGACTTCAACTCCTACGCCACCCACCGCGGTGACCACCTGACCGCACAACGCGCCACCTTTGCCAACCCGCAGCTGGTCAACGAAATGGCCGTGGTCGATGGGCAGGTGAAGAAGGGTTCGCTGGCTCGCGTCGAGCCGGAAGGCAAGGTGATGCGCATGTGGGAGGCCATCGAGACCTACATGAACCGCAAGCAGAACCTGATCATCATCGCCGGCGCCGATTACGGTCAGGGTTCGAGCCGCGACTGGGCGGCAAAGGGCGTGCGCCTGGCAGGGGTGGAGGTGATCGTCGCTGAAGGCTTCGAGCGTATCCACCGCACCAACCTGGTAGGCATGGGTGTGCTGCCGGTGGAGTTCAAGCCGGGCACCACGCGCCTGACCCTGGGTCTGGACGGTACCGAGACCTACGACGTGGAAGGCGACATTTCGCCGCGCTGCGACCTGACTCTGGTGGTCAATCGCCGCAACGGAGAGGTGGTGCGCGTGCCGGTTACCTGTCGCCTGGATACCGCGGCGGATGTCAGCGTGTACAAGGCCGGCGGCGTGCTGCAGCGTTTCGCCAAGGACTTCCTCAGCGGCGCGGTGGCCTGATGGCTGCCTCTCCCTTTTGCTGGGAGAGGCTTGGGGAGAGGGTGGCTCAGGCAGCTCGGAGCTTTCGAGTAGACCTTCTCTCCCTGGCTCCCCTCCCGTAAGCGGGAGAGGGGCGGCAATCGCATAGCCCGGATGCAATCCGGGGCAAGGTTGAATGATTCTTCCCGGAGCATCCGGGCTACTTTCAGGACTGCACTCATGGCCCATCTGCCGCAAGTGAGAATTCCCGCCACCTTTATCCGTGGCGGTACCAGCAAGGGCGTGTTCTTTCGCCTGCAGGATCTACCCGAGTCCTGTCGGGCGCCGGGCGAGGCTCGTGACAAGCTGTTCATGCGCGTGATCGGCAGCCCCGATCCCTATTCGGCGCACATCGACGGCATGGGCGGCGCCACTTCAAGCACCAGCAAGTGCGTGATCCTGTCGAAAAGCACTCGGCCGGATCACGACGTCGACTACCTCTATGGCCAGGTTTCCATCGACAAGGCCTTCGTCGACTGGAGCGGCAACTGCGGCAACCTGTCGACGGCGGCCGGTGCCTTCGCCATTCATGCCGGCCTGGTGAATCCTGCGCGGATTCCGGAAAACGGCACCTGCGTGGTGCGCATCTGGCAGGCCAACATTCAGAAAACCATCATCGCCCATGTGCCGGTCAGCAAGGGCCAGGTACAGGAAACCGGCGATTTCGAGCTGGACGGCGTGACCTTTCCGGCTGCAGAGATCGTGCTGGAGTTCCTCGATCCGTCCGACGATGGCGAGGAGGGTGGTTCGATGTTCCCCACCGGCAACCTGGTCGATGACCTCGACGTGCCGGGCATCGGCACCTTCAAGGCAACCATGATCACTGCCGGCATCCCGACGGTGTTCGTCAACGCCGAGGACATCGGCTATCGGGGTACCGAGCTGCGCGAAGACATCAATGGCGACCCGGTGCAACTGGCACGTTTCGAGCAGATCCGCATCGCCGGTGCGCTGCGCATGGGGTTGATCAAAACGGCCGAGGAGGCTGCGACACGTCAGCACACCCCGAAAATCGCCTTCGTCAGCCCGCCGAAGGATTACCGTACCTCCAGCGGCAAGGAGGTGAAGGCCACAGATGTCGATCTGCTGGTGCGTGCGCTGTCCATGGGCAAGCTGCACCACGCCATGATGGGTACCTGCGCGGTGGCCATCGGTACCGCAGCGGCGATTCCCGGCACACTGGTCAACCTGGCTGCCGGCGGCGGCGAGCGCGAGGCGGTGCGCTTCGGACACCCGTCCGGCACCCTGCGGGTTGGTGCGCAGGCCAAGCAGATCGATGGCCAGTGGACGGTGACCAAGGCGGTGATGAGCCGCAGCGCACGCATCCTGATGGAAGGCTGGGTACGCGTGCCGGGCGGAAGCTTCTGACGTGTGAAACTAGAAAAGGCTCGAAGTTTCGAGCCTTTTTCCTTTTAAAACATAGAGTTATAGGAATTACTTGAGGCGTCTTTCAACACCTTTCTCCACCAGAATCTTGGCCGAGATTTCCTCAACCGAGAAGTGCGTGGAGTTGATGAAGGCGATGCCCTCGCGGCGGAACAGGCTCTCGACCTCGCGCACTTCGAACTCGCATTGGGCGTAGCTGGCATAGCGGCTGTTCGGCTTGCGCTCATGGCGAATGGCGGTCAGGCGATCCGGGTCGATGGTCAGACCGAACAGCTTGTCGCGGTACTTCTTCAGCGACTCGGGAAGTTGCAGGCGCTCCATGTCGTCTTCGGTCAGCGGATAGTTGGCTGCGCGGATGCCGTACTGCATGGCCATGTACAGGCAGGTGGGCGTCTTGCCGCAGCGCGACACGCCGACCAGGATAAGGTCGGCCTTGTCGTAATAGTGAGTGCGTGCACCGTCATCGTTATCCAGGGCGAAGTTCACCGCTTCGATGCGTTCCATGTAGTTGGTGTGCTGGCCGATGGAGTGCGACTTGCCTACGGAGTAGGAGGAGTGCGAGCTCAACTCCTGTTCCAGAGGTGAGAGGAAGGTAGAAAAGATATCGATCATGAAACCATTCGCGGTATCGAGGATCGCACGAATATCGCGATTGACGATGGTATCGAAGATGATTGGACGTACACCGTCCCTTTCTGCGGCGCTATCGATTTGTTGTACCATTGCGCGCGCTTTTTCGACGCTGTCGATATACGGACGCGTCAGTTTGGTGAACTGAATGTTCTCGAACTGCGCGAGCAGACTCTGTCCCAGAGTTTCGGCCGTGATGCCGGTGCCGTCGGAGATGAAGAAAGCGGTTCGTTTCATTTGCGCCAAAGGCCTTAAGCTGAGTTCGATTCTTGGCTATGATAGGCCGCGTTTTTCGCCGGCCCCACGGGGTTCGGCATTGTTACTTATTCAAGGGCAAGGCCACAATCTTGCGGCAGTTCGTCGCCAGAGTATCCAGCCCCCAAGAATCTGTATGAGGCCGGCAGGCTGAAGCGTCGCTGGATTTACACAGATTCTGAGCTTTTCCAACACTCAGTGGAGAGATCACCTTGGTAGAGTACGTAGTTTCCCTCGATAAGCTCGGCGTCCACGATGTAGAGCATGTGGGGGGCAAGAACGCATCCCTCGGCGAGATGATCAGCAACCTGGCGGGTGCCGGCGTCTCGGTTCCCGGCGGTTTCGCCACTACGGCTCAGGCCTACCGCGACTTTCTCGAACAGAGCGGCCTGAACGCACAGATCCACGCGGCGCTCGACGCGCTCGACGTCGACGATGTCAACGCCCTGGCCAAGACCGGCGCCCAGATTCGCCAGTGGGTCATGGAGGCCGACTTCCCGGCCGAGCTGGACAAGCAGATCCGCGATGCCTTCGCCAGCATGAGCGCCGGCAACGACAACATGGCCGTGGCCGTGCGTTCCTCCGCCACCGCAGAAGACCTGCCGGACGCTTCCTTCGCCGGCCAGCAGGAGACCTTCCTCAACATCCGCGGCGTGGACAACGTGATCCGCGCCACCAAGGAAGTCTTCGCCTCCCTGTTCAACGACCGCGCCATTGCCTACCGTGTGCACCAGGGCTTCGATCACAAGCTGGTCGCGCTGTCCGCCGGCGTGCAGCGCATGGTGCGTTCGGAAACCGGCACCGCCGGCGTGATGTTCACGCTCGATACCGAGTCCGGCTTCCGTGACGTGGTATTCATCACCGGCGCCTACGGCCTCGGTGAAACCGTGGTGCAGGGCGCGGTCAACCCTGACGAATTCTACGTACACAAGCCGACCCTGGAAGCCGGCCGCCCGGCCATTCTGCGCCGCAACCTGGGCAGCAAGGCGATCAAGATGGTCTATGGCGACGAAGCCAAGGCCGGTCGTTCGGTCAAGACAGTTGAAGTCGACCGCGCCGAGCGCGCGCGCTTCTGCATCACCGATGCCGAGGTCAGCGAGCTGGCCAAACAGGCGATGATCATCGAAAAACACTATGGCCGCCCGATGGATATCGAGTGGGCCAAGGACGGTGACGACGGCAAGCTGTACATCGTGCAGGCCCGTCCGGAAACCGTTAAGAGCCGCTCCAGCGCCACCGTGATGGAACGCTATCTGCTGAAAGAGAAAGGCACCGTGCTGGTGGAAGGCCGCGCCATCGGTCAGCGCATCGGCGCCGGCAAGGTTCGCGTGATCCACGATGTGTCCGAGATGGACAAGGTGCAACCTGGCGACGTGCTGGTCTCCGACATGACCGACCCGGACTGGGAACCGGTGATGAAGCGCGCCAGCGCCATCGTCACCAACCGCGGCGGGCGTACCTGCCACGCGGCGATCATCGCCCGTGAGCTGGGTATTCCGGCTGTAGTCGGCTGCGGCAACGCCACCAGCGTGCTGAAGGATGGTCAGGGCGTGACCGTATCCTGCGCCGAAGGCGATACCGGTTTCATCTTCGAGGGCGAGCTGGGCTTCGACATCCGCAAGAACTCGGTCGATGCCATGCCCGAACTGCCGTTCAAGATCATGATGAACGTCGGCAACCCGGATCGTGCCTTCGACTTCGCTCAGCTGCCGAACGAAGGTGTGGGCCTGGCTCGTCTGGAATTCATCATCAACCGCATGATCGGCGTGCACCCGAAGGCGCTGCTGAACTTCTCCAGCCTGCCGCCGGAGATCAAGGACAGCGTCGAGAAACGCATCGCCGGTTATGGCGATCCGGTCGACTTCTATGTCGAGAAGCTGGTCGAGGGCATCAGCACCCTGGCCGCTGCCTTCTGGCCGAAGAAAGTCATCGTGCGTCTGTCGGACTTCAAGTCCAACGAATATGCCAACTTGATCGGCGGCAAGCTGTACGAGCCGGAAGAAGAGAACCCGATGCTGGGCTTCCGCGGCGCCTCGCGCTACATCAGTGAATCCTTCCGCGATTGCTTCGAGCTGGAATGCCGTGCGCTGAAGAAGGTGCGGGGCGAGATGGGCCTGACCAACGTCGAGATCATGGTGCCGTTCGTACGTACCCTGGGTGAGGCTTCGCAGGTGGTGGATCTGCTTGCCACCAACGGCCTGAAGCGCGGCGAGAATGGTCTGCGCGTCATCATGATGTGCGAACTGCCGTCCAACGCACTGCTGGCTGACGAGTTCCTCGAGTTCTTCGACGGCTTCTCCATCGGCTCCAACGACCTGACTCAGCTGACTCTGGGCCTGGACCGTGACTCCGGCATCGTCGCCCATCTGTTCGATGAGCGTAACCCGGCGGTGAAGAAGCTGCTGGCCAACGCCATCGCTGCCTGCAACAAGGCCGGCAAGTACATCGGCATCTGCGGTCAGGGCCCGTCGGATCACCCGGATCTGGCCAAGTGGCTGATGGAGCAGGGCATCGAGAGCGTCTCGCTGAACCCTGACTCGGTCCTCGACACTTGGTTCTTCCTGGCCGAGGCGCAGCCCGCCTGAGATCAGTAGGCGAAGCAGAAAAGGGCGGGTGATCCCGCCCTTTTTTCTGGTTGCTCCTGATGGTCGACCCAAGCCGTCGCCAGCGATTCGAAAATCGCTCCGGCGGTTTTTTATGAGTGTCGTTTCTCTTTGTGGCGCAGCGCCATTGCGGTTTTCCGATCCATGCAAAGCAGTAGTGAGCTTTTCCCCGTTGCTCTGATCAGCGCCGAACTACGTGGCGACCTGTGTGAAGATGTCTATCTTCTCAAGCCCAACAACAGTCCGGACTCCAGCGTCGAGCTGGCCCTGACCCGGGTGGGGCAGGCGGGCGCCGAAGGCGTGCGCGGTGTGCCGGTGGTCTTGCTGCATGGCAGTTTTTCCAACCGACGTTTCTGGTATTCGCCCAAGGGCATCGGTCTGGGCGCCTATCTGGCACGCGCCGGGTTCGACGTCTGGATCGCCGAGATGCGCGGTCATGGTCTGTCCCCGCGCAACGAAGGTTATCGGGACAACAACGTGGCGCGGTACGTGCGCTATGACCTGCCCGCCATCGCAGATTTCATCGTCGAGCAGACCGGACAGCCTGCGCACTGGATTGGTCACTCACTGGGCGGCGTGATCCTGGCGGCTGCGCTGGGCGGTGGTCATCTCGAGCCATCGCGCGCGCGCTCGGCCGCGTTGTTCGGCAGTCAGATCAGCCGCACCTACTGGCCGCTGAAGGTGCCGCCGGTGGAGTGGTGTGCGCGTCTGCTGTTGCGTGCCTTTCCCTATCTGTCCGGTCGCCGCCTGAAGCGCGGGCCTGAAGACGAGCCCATCGGCCTGGCACTGGAAACCCTGCGCTGGCTCAGGCTGTTCGGACGTTTCGGTGATGGTGACCGGGACTGGTGGGCAGGCCTCGCCCAGGTGCGCGTGCCGGTTCTGGCCGTGGCGGCGGCAGACGATGTTCAGGATCCCGCCTGGGCCTGCCGCAAACTTCTGGAGCAATGCAGTGTCGCGCCAAGGCAATTTCTGCTGCTGGGCAAGGACCAAGGTTTCACCTGCGACTTCGGGCATATCGAGATGCTGGTCAGCAAGGAGGCGCAGCGCGAGGTCTGGCCCCTGACCGCATACTGGCTGCAACACCTGCAACTGCCAGGGGAGTTCGTCGAGCAGGCCTCTGCGGCCGGTGCTTGAGCTGTGGTAACCGTTTCTTCGGCGGGGGCTTGGCGGTAAGATGTGACGCATCGTGCATCGATGGTCATTTCCGGGGCTGTCGTTTGCTTGCCGTTCATTCATGTCGAAAGGAGTTCTGTCATGCACTACGTCACCCCTGATCTGTGCGATGCCTACCCTGAGCTGGTTCAGGTCGTCGAGCCCATGTTCGCCAACTACGGTGGCCGCGATTCCTTCGGCGGGCAGATCGTCACCATCAAGTGCCACGAGGACAATTCGCTGGTGAAGGAGCAGGTCGATCAGCCTGGCCAGGGCAAGGTCCTGGTCGTTGACGGCGGCGGCTCGCTGCGTCGGGCGCTGCTGGGCGACATGCTCGCCGAAAAGGCGGCCAAGAACGGCTGGGAAGGCATCCTGGTATACGGCTGCATCCGTGACGTCGATGTCATCGCGCAGACCGATCTCGGCGTGCAGGCGCTGGCCAGCCACCCGATGAAGACCGACAAGCGTGGCATTGGTGACCTGAACGTGCCGGTCACCTTTGGTGGCGTGACCTTCAAGCCGGGTGAGTACCTGTATGCCGACAACAACGGTGTCATCGTCTCCCCGCAAGCGCTGAAAATGCCGGAATAAACCGATGCAGGATCAGGATTCGGCGCTGCTGCATGCCTTCGTGCTCAATGGCCGTGGTGGTGCGCGCAGCATCAGCCGCGACGAGCTGGACAGTCTTCAGCTAGGCGAGCAGGAGAGTCTGTGGCTGCACTGGGATCGTGGTCAGGTGCAGGCGCAGCACTGGCTTCGCGAAAGCAGCGGGCTGGACGAATTCAGTTGCGATCTGCTGCTGGAGGAGAACACCAGGCCGCGTTTTCTGGCGTTGCCGGACAACGAGATGCTGATCTTCCTGCGCGGCGTCAATCGCAACCCAGGCGCCGATCCGGAGGACATGGTATCGGTGCGCATCTTCGCCGATGCCCGCCGGGTGATCTCCCTGCGTCTGCGCCCGCTGCTGGCAACCGATGCGCTGATTGCCGATCTGCTCGCGGGCGTCGGGCCGAAAACGGCATCGGAGCTGTTGCTCGAGCTGGCGAGTCATCTGACTAGTCGTGTCGATGATCTGGTTACCGAGCTGAGCGAGCTGCTCGATGATCAGGAAGACCTTCTCGATGGCGATGAGCGTTATCGTCCCGATCATGGCCTGATGTTGCAGGTGCGGCGGCGTGCGGCCAGCCTGCGCCGTTTTCTCGCCCCGCAGCGCGACCTCTACGCGCAGCTGGCACGCAATCATCAGCCCTGGTTCGCCGAGGATGCTGGTGACTACTGGAACGAGCTGAACAACCGCCTGACCCGCTATCTCGAAGAGCTGGAGCTGATCCGCGAGCGCGTCGGTCTGGTGCTGGAGGCCGAAAGCCGGCGCCTCGGTGAGCGCATGAATCGCATCATGTATCGCTTCACCGTAATCGCCGGGCTGTTTCTGCCGCTGAGTTTCATCACCGGGCTGCTGGGTATCAACCTCGGCGGCATTCCGGGCGCCGAAAGTCCGATCGGTTTCTTTGTCGCCTGCGGCCTGATGGTCGTGCTGGCGGTAGGACAATTGCTGCTTTTTCGCCGCTGGCGTTGGTTGTGATGTGTGACTCATCCGCTGGCTACTGCGTCTAGCCGTGACATCCCGTGAGGTGCGCATGCACGATCCATTCGAAGAGTCTCTACGCGATTTGCTCAAGTCTTCGCCGTCCAGCCACGACGATGATGCTTGCCTGCACCGGGTTCTCAAGACCGCCAACCGTCAGGTCGGTGCTGGTGATCTGTTCAGCCTGATGGGGCACTGGGCGCAGGCCCTGATGATCGCTCTGAATAACGGTTCGGCGCATGTCGCGCCGGTATCCCGCCGTACCCAATCCTCTGCTTCTGCTGATAAGGCCGACTGAAATGGAACTCGATCCCTGGACCCAAAGCCTGATCTCCGCGATGACCGCACTGTGGACCAAGGTTGCCGGATTCATTCCCAACCTGTTCGTTGCGCTGGTGCTGGTGCTGCTCGGCTTCGTTGTCGCCAAGCTGCTCGACACCCTGCTGTCCAAGCTGCTTGGCAAGGTAGGTCTGGATCGCCTGATGACCGGCACCGGCCTGACCAAACTGCTGGCCCGCGTCGGCATTCATGCCTCGGTCTCGACCCTGATCGGCAAGATCGTCTACTGGTTCGTGCTGCTGATCTTCCTGGTTTCCGCCGCTGAATCGCTGGGGTTGCAGCGCGTTTCCGCGACCCTCGACGTACTGGCGCTGTATCTGCCCAAGGTATTCGGCGCGGCGCTGGTGCTGCTGGCCGGTGTACTTCTGGCGCAGCTGGTCAGCAGCCTGGTGCGTGGCGCCGCTGATGGAGTAGGTCTCGAGTACGCCCATGGCCTGGGTCGCGTGGCGCAGGGGCTGGTGATCATCATCAGCATCTCCGTGGCCATTGGCCAGCTTGAGGTCAAGACCGATCTGCTCAACAACGTCATCGCCATCGTGCTGATCTCCGTCGGTCTGGCAGTGGCGCTGGCGCTGGGTCTGGGCAGCCGTGATATCGCCAGCCAGATCCTCGCCGGCATCTATGTGCGCGAGCTTTATCAGGTCGGGCAACAAGTGCAGGTTGGTGATGTCGAAGGCCAGATCGAGGAAATCGGCACAGTGAAGACCACTCTGCTGACCGATGCCGGTGAGCTGGTATCGGTGGCAAATCGGGTATTGCTCGAGCAACGCGTGAACAGTCGCTGACGCCAATCTGTTATTTTATGCAGCTGCCCGACAGGCGTGACTTGTCGGGCACTTTTCGTCCTGACCGTCGGCCCGACTCGTTTTGAACAAAGCTCAAGCCCAGCCCACGCGCTACGACCCCCGCGAGCTCACCGATGAAGAGCTGGTGGCGCGCGCCCATGACGAGCTGTTTCACATCACTCGTGCTTATGAAGAGTTGATGAGACGCTACCAGCGGACGCTATTTAACGTATGTGCGCGTTATCTGGGGAACGAAAGGGATGCTGACGATGTCTGTCAGGAGGTGATGCTCAAAGTTCTATATGGCCTGAAGAACTTCGAGGGTAAGTCCAAGTTCAAGACCTGGCTTTACAGCATTACCTACAACGAATGCATTACTCAGTATCGAAAAGAGCGGCGCAAGCGTCGACTGATTGACGCCTTGAGTCTGGATCCGCTCGAAGAAGCTTCCGACGAGAAGACACCCAAAGTCGAGGAGCGAGGCGGTCTGGATCGGTGGTTGGTTCACGTCAACCCGATTGATCGCGAGATTCTGGTGCTACGTTTTGTCGCAGAGCTCGAGTTTCAGGAGATTGCCGACATCATGCACATGGGCTTGAGCGCAACGAAGATGCGCTACAAGCGAGCATTGGACCGGTTGCGGGACAAATTTTCGGAAACTGCCGAAACTTAGTTCAGCATTCCGACCACTAAGGGAGTGGCGAACCCTGATAAAATCGCCAACAAGTTGCCGACTGAAGTTACCGGCGACTTATTAACCATCAAGATGGGGATTTAACGGATGAAAGTAAAAAACACCTTGGGCGTAGTCATTGGCTCTATTGTTGCCGCAACCTCCTTCGGCGCGCTGGCGCAAGGCCAAGGCGCTGTCGAGGTGGAGGGCTTCGTCAATCGCTACTTCACCGACGTTCAGCGTGATTACGCGCACAACGAAGGCAACCTGTTCGGTGGCAGCATCGGCTACTACCTGACTGACGACGTCGAACTGGCGCTGTCCTACGGCGAATACCACGATCTGCGTGGTGAAGGCGCTGCCGGCAGCAAGAACATCAAAGGCAACCTGACCGACCTGAAGGCCATCTACCACTTCGGTCAGCCGGGTGTTGGCCTGCGTCCGTACGTTTCTGCCGGCTTCGGCCATCAGAGCATCGGCGACGCCAACAGCGGTGGTCGTAACCACTCCACCCTGGCTATCGCTGGCGCTGGTGCCAAGTACTACTTCACCGAAATGTTCTACGCCCGTGCCGGCGTTGACGCTCTGTACAACATCGACCAGGGCGACACCGAGTGGCAAGCCGGCGTGGGTGTTGGTCTGAACTTCGGCGGTGGCAGCAAGCCTGCTCCGGCTCCGGTCGTTGCTGCTGCACCCGAGCCGATGCCTGAGCCTGCTCCGGAGCCGGCACTGGAAACCGTTCGCGTTGAGCTGGACGTCAAGTTCGACTTCGACAAAGACCGCGTCAAAGAAGAAAGCTACGGCGACATCAAGAACCTGGCTGACTTCATGAACCAGTACCCGCAGACCACCACCACCGTTGAAGGTCACACCGACTCCGTCGGTTCTGACGCTTACAACCAGGGTCTGTCCGAGCGTCGCGCCAATGCTGTACGTAACGTGCTGGTCAACCAGTACGGTGTAGACGGCAGCCGTGTGAACGCTGTTGGCTACGGCGAGAGCCGCCCGGTAGCCGACAACGCCACCGACTCCGGCCGCGCCATCAACCGTCGCGTTGAAGCCGAAGTGGAAGCCCAGATCAAGCAGTAATGCTTCTGGCGCTGTAAGAAAAACCCGGCCTCGGCCGGGTTTTTCTTTTCCGGGATAAAAAAAGCCCGCTTGCATCAGCGGGCAGGCAAGCAGAACCGGATTGCTCAGGCGTGCAGAAGGCGGGGTACGGCAACCTCGCTGCTGGCGCGGGCGACTTCGCCGATCACCAGTATGGCCGGGCTCTTCAGCGCAAATGCTGCAGCGGCGTCCTGCATCGCCGCGAGGCTACTGCGGCACTCGCGTTGCTCAGGCAGCGAGGCGTTCTCGATCATCGCCACCGGCATCTCGCCGCTCATGCCGCCGGCAAGCAGGCCGCTCTGGATATCCGCCAGCCTGGCCACGCCCATATACACCACCAGCGTCGTACCGCTTTGCGCCAGGGCGGACCAGTTCAGCGAGCTGTCGTCCTGGGTATGGGCGGTGACCAGGGTTACCCCTCGGGCCACACCGCGCAAGGTCAGAGGGATGCCGCAGTTGGTGGCCCCGGCCAGGCCAGCGGTAATGCCGTTGACCATCTCTACCTCGATACCCCGCGCACCGAGCCAGTCGGCCTCTTCGCTGCCGCGGCCGAAGATGCATGGATCACCGCCTTTCAGGCGCACCACGCATTTGCCCTGGCGTGCATAGCGCAGCATCAGACGATGGATAAAGGCTTGCGGCGTGGAACGACAGCCGCCGCGCTTGCCGACCGGGACGACGCGTGCACCGGGGCAGTGTTCGAGCACAGCCGGGTTGACCAAGTCGTCGATCATGACGATTTCGGCCTGATTCAGCGCCTTGACCGCCTTGAGAGTCAGCAGTTCGGGATCACCAGGGCCAGCACCTACCAGCCAGACTTTTGCACTCATATCGGGTTCCTTCAGGCGTTGGCGACAATTGGCTGGCTAGCCAGCAGACGTTTGATTTCGGGAACGCAGGAGCCGCAGCTGGTGCCGCACTTGAGTTCCTGCTTGAGGCCGTTCAGATCCAGGCCGCGTTCGATGCCGGCACATACCGCGCTTTCGCTGATGTTCAGGCAGTTGCACAGAGTCTTGCTGCGGGCGTTGGTACCGACATTGCCTGGCGGCATGGAGAGGGGGGCCAGCAGCCAGCGGCGCAGATCGGCGTCGGCCTGGCCATCCTGCCACAGGTTCTTCAGCCACTCGCTGGCAGCAGTTTCACCGGCCAGACGGATGCTGACGATACGACCCTGTTCGATGCGCACTCGCTTGCCCACTGTGCGCCGCGGATCGTCATAGGCCAGTACCGGACCGTCTTTCAGACGCAGGTGTTGGTCGATCTGCGCCAGCAGCTCGGGCTGCGGCGCTACGGCACTGGCGGCACGGATCAGCAGAGCAGGGCGCTCGCGGCCGGTGAGTGTGAGGCTGGCGTAGGCAAACTCCTCGAACAACGGGCGCAGCGCTTCGAAGCGCTTCTGCACCTCACCTTCGACCAGGGCAAACAGCTGCCAGTGCAGCTCGACCTTGTCCACCTCGACCCCGGCATGCTTGAGCTCCGGCTGCCTGGACAGCGGGTCGAAGGCCGGCTGTGTCAGCACATTGGTGCCCAGGCCCTTGAGAAAGCGGTCTCCCCAGTGCATCGGCAGCCAGGCCTGGCCCGGGCGCACCGATTCGTCGGCCTGCACCGGCAGGATCAGGCTGCCACGGCGGCTGCGCAGTTTGACCAGATCGCCGTCCTGCAGCCGGCGACGACGCAATTCGTCGGGATGCAGTCCGAGCACCGCGGCTTCGACATGGCCGAACAGGCGTGCGGCGGTGCCGGTGCGACTCATGCCGTGCCACTGGTCACGCAGGCGCCCGGTGTTGAGGGTGAGCGAATAGCGTGCGTCGCGCTTTTCCTGCGGCGCGCGGTACGGATCGGCGTGAAACAGGGCACGCCCGCTGGCAGTGGGGAAGCAACCGTCGGCGTAGAGCCGTGCGGTGCCCTGGCGCGCGCCAGGCGCAAACGGCCATTGCTGGGGGCCCTGGTCATCCAGCAGCGCGTAGCTCAGCCCCGAAAGGTCGAGGTCGCGCTGGGCGGTCAGGTGCTTGTATTCCTCGAACAGCGACTCGCTATCGGCGAAGTCGAACAGGCTGGGCAGGCCGGGGCGGAGCAGTTTTTCCAGGCGACGGGCAAAGTCGCAGGTGATCGACCAGTCGGGCCGCGCCTCTGCGGGCGCTGGCACGGCGCGGCGCACATGGCTGACGCGGCGCTCGGAGTTGGTTACCGTGCCTTCCTTCTCGCCCCAGCTGGCAGCGGGCAGCAGCAGGTCGGCGTAGCGGCAGGTCTCGGTGGTGAAGAAGGCTTCCTGCACCACCACGAAGGGGCAGGCGGCCAGGGCCTCGTGCACCTTGTTCTGGTCGGGCAGGGACTGGGCCGGGTTGGTGCAGGCTATCCACAGTGCCTTGATGCGGCCGTCGTGCACCGCATCGAACAGCTCGATGGCGGGCAGACCGGGCCTCTCCGACAGGGCGTCGACTCCCCAGTAGGCGGCGACTTCGGCGCGGTGTTGGGCATTGCCGGCCTCGCGGTGCCCGGGCAGCAGGTTGCTCAGGCTGCCGGTCTCGCGACCGCCCATGGCGTTAGGCTGGCCGGTCAGGGAAAAGGGACCGGCGCCGGGCCTGCCAATCTGCCCGGTGGCCAGGTGCAGGTTGATCAGGGCGCTGTTCTTGGCGCTGCCAGACGAAGACTGATTGAGCCCCATGCACCACAGCGAGAGGAAGGAGGGCGCTCGGCCGATCAGTTCGACGCAGCGCTGCAGATCGTCCAGGCTGATGCCGCAAAGGTCGGCGGTGACTGCCGGGCTGTAGTCGCGCACCAGCTTCTTCAGTGCCTCGAAGCCTTCTGTGTGGGCGTCGATATAGGCGCGGTCGATCCAGCCTTCCCATAGCAGGATATGCAGGATGCCGTGGAACAGCGCGACGTCGGTGCCGGGCAGGATCGCCAGGTGCAGGTCGGCCAGCTCGCAGGTGTCGGTGCGTCGTGGGTCGATGACGATCACCTTCATCTCCGGGCGGCGGGCCTTGGCTTCTTCCAGGCGACGGAACAACACCGGGTGGGCATAGGCCATGTTGGAGCCGGCGATCAGCAGGCAGTCGCTCTGCTCGATATCCTCGTAGCTGCAGGGCGGGGCGTCGGCACCGAGGCTGCGCTTGTAGCCGACCACCGCCGAGCTCATGCACAGACGCGAGTTGGAGTCGATATTGTTGGTGCCGACCAGGGCACGGGCCAGCTTGTTGAAGGCGTAGTAATCCTCGGTCAGCAGCTGGCCGGAGATGTAGAACGCGACGCTGTCCGGGCCGTGCTCGCGGATGGTCTCGACGAACACTGCAGCAGCGTGATCCAGAGCGCTGTCCCAATCCGTACGCGAACGGGCCAGGTCCTTGCCCAGACGCAGTTCGGGATAGAGTGCACGAGCGTCGAGGTCGCCGGTCAGGTGCAGGGTCGAACCCTTGCTGCACAGCTTGCCGAAGTTGGCCGGGTGGTTGGGATCGCCGGCAACGCCGAGGATCTTCTCGCCGTCGTGCTCGATCAGCACGCCGCAGCCCACGCCGCAGTAGCAGCAGGTGGAGGCGGTGACTTGAGTGGGGGCCATGTTCGGAACTCCTAAAGGCCAATGCGTCCGGCAGCAGGCCGCGAGCCTGCCGCCAGTCGGCTCAGGCGCACTTCGCGGCAGCGTTCAGGGCCAGCAGCACGCGGCCGTTCTCCACGCGGGCGTGGTGCCGGTGGGCGCAGCCGACGTCCGGCGCCACGGCTTCCCCTGATTCCAGCTCGATCTGCCAGTTGTGCAGCGGGCAGGCCACACGCTTGCCGTAGATCAGTCCCTGGGACAGCGGGCCGCCCTTGTGCGGGCAACGATCATCGAGGGCGAAGACCTCGTCTGCAGCGGTGCGGAAGATGGCAATGTCGCCCTTGGGGCCGCTGACGATGCGCGAGCCGAGGACGTTGATTTCGTCCAGGGCGCAGATATCCAGCCAGTTCATACGGTGGCCTCCTCGATTTGCACGACCCTGATGGTGTCGAACTCTTTCTTCAGTTGTGGCGTCTCAAGGCGCTCCTTCCACGGATCCTGTTCGAACGACAGGGCGTAGTGCAGGCGAGCGGCCAGGGCCTTGCGGTTGGCTTCGTTTTCCAGCACCGCCTTCTTGATGTGCTCCATGCCGACGCGCTGCATGTAGTGCACGGTGCGCTCCAGATAGAACGCCTCTTCGCGGTACAGCTGGAGGAAGGCAGCGTTGTATTCGCGCACCTCTTCGGCGGTCTTGACCTTGACGAAGAACTCGGCCACCTCGGTCTTGATCCCGCCATTGCCGCCGATATAGATCTCGAAGCCGGAATCCACACCGATGATGCCGACGTCCTTGATGCCGGCTTCGGCGCAGTTGCGCGGGCAACCGGAGACCGCCAGCTTGACCTTGTGCGGCGACCACATGTTGAACAGGTCGTGCTCCAGATCGATGCCCAGCTGGGTCGAGTTCTGCGTGCCGAAGCGGCAGAACTCGCTGCCCACGCAGGTCTTCACCGTGCGGATGGACTTGCCGTAGGCATGGCCGGAGGGCATGTCCAGATCCTTCCACACACCCGGCAGATCCTCCTTGCGGATGCCCAGTAGGTCGATGCGCTGGCCACCGGTGACCTTGACCATGGGCACCTTGTACTTGTCGGCGACGTCGGCGATGCGGCGCAGCTCGGACGGATTGGTCACGCCGCCCCACATGCGCGGAACCACCGAGTAGGTGCCGTCCTTCTGAATGTTGGCGTGAGCACGTTCATTGATCAGGCGCGACTGAGGATCGTCCCTGGCTTCGCCCGGCCAGGTGGAAATCAGGTAGTAGTTCAGCGCCGGGCGGCAGGTCGCGCAGCCGTTTGGTGTGCTCCAGCTCAGGTACTCCATGGTCTGTGCCATGGACGTCAGGTGCTGTTCGCGGATCGCCTTGCGGATCTGTCCGTGGTTGAAATCGCTGCAACCGCAGATGGCCTTCTCGCTCTTGGGCTTGACGTCAGCTGCGCCGCCGACGGTGCTGATCAGGATCTGCTCCACCAGGCCGGCACAGGACCCGCAGGAGCTGGCGGCCTTGGTGTGCTTCTTGACCTCGTCGACCGAAAACAGGCCGTTTTCCTGAATCGCCTTGACGATGGTGCCCTTGCAAACGCCGTTACAGCCGCAGATTTCCATGCTGTCCGGCATGTTGGCGGTCTTGTCTGCGCCCTGATGGCCGACGTCGCCGATGGCGCCTTCGCCGAACATCAGGTGGTCGCGAATCTCGCTGACATTCTGGCCCTCGCGAATCTGCCGGAAATACCAGCCGCCGTCGGCGGTGTCGCCGTACAGGCAGGCGCCGACCAGCACGTCATCCTTGATCACCAGCTTCTTGTATACGCCGCCGATGGGGTCGGAGAGGGTGATGGTCTCGGTGCCCTCTGCACCCATGAATTCGCCGGCGGAGAACAGGTCGATGCCGGTGACCTTGAGCTTGGTCGAGGTCACCGAGCCCTGGTAGCGCGAGTAGCCGAGCTGGGCCAGATGGTTGGCGCAGACCTTGGCCTGTTCGAACAGCGGCGCCACCAGGCCGTAGGCAATGCCGCGGTGGCTGGCGCACTCGCCGATGGCGTAGACGCGCGGGTCATAGGTCTGCATGGTGTCGTTGACCAGAATGCCGCGGTTGCAGGCGATGCCGGCCTGTTCGGCCAGTTCGCTGTTGGGGCGGATACCGGCGGCCATTACCACCAGATCGGCGGGAATCACCTCGCCGTCCTTGAACTTCACCGCACAGACGCGACCCTCGCCGTTGTCCAGCAGCTCGGCGGTGTGCCTGGGCAGGAGGAACTTCAGGCCGCGGTCTTCCAGGGATTTTTGCAGCAGCTCGCCGGCGGTACGATCCAGTTGCCGCTCCAGCAGCCAGTCACCGATATGCACCACGGTGACGTCCATGCCACGCAACTTGAGGCCGTTGGCCGCCTCCAGGCCGAGCAGACCGCCGCCGATGACCACCGCATGCTTGTGAGTCCTGGCGGTGTCCATCATGGTCTGGGTGTCGGCGATGTCACGGTAGCCGATCACCCACTGCAGGTCCTTGCCCGGAATCGGCAGGATGAAGGGATTGGAGCCGGTAGCGATAAGCAGGCGGTCGTACTCGGCCTCGCTGCCATCGTCGGCGATCACCAGACGCTTGGTACGGTCGATCTTGACCACCTTGCGCCCGAGCAGCAGCTTGATGCCGTTGTCCGCATACCAGTTCAGATCGTTGAGCACGATCTCTTCGAAGGTCTGCTCGCCGGCCAGTACCGGCGAGAGCAGGATGCGGTTGTAGTTGGGGTGCGGCTCGGCGCCGAACACGGTGATGTCGTAGAGATCGGGGGCCAGCTTGAGCAACTCTTCAAGGGTGCGCACACCCGCCATGCCGTTGCCGATCATTACCAGCTTGAGTTTTTGCATGCCGGCATCTCCTGAAAATCACGGTAGAAAAAAACAAAAAAGGCGTCCCGCTAGTCACCTAGCGAGGACGCCTTTGTCCAGGTCCCGTTCTGTCGGGAAGTGCGGTCTTCTTCGTTGAAGGCCGCGCTTTATTTGTGCCTGAGGCAATGCAGAGCTTGTGCCAACTCCGCCCGACTAAGATTTCTCGGGCTTTTCAGCCAATTCTTCCTATCTGGCGAGTGCACTCGTGCACCTTGGCGAGGCCTTCTGCGCCGCTTTGGTGCGGGCCGGGCTACTTGAACAGCAGAACGGCCAACAGCAGGTTGAGCAGCAGCGATACCAGTGCCACCGTGCGCCAGACCCGCAACGGCTCGCGCTCAAGCAGTGGCCGCGGATGGCTGCTCAGCGACTGGCGCTCGCCGCTTTCCAGGGCCAGCAACCATTCCTCGGCAGTCTCGAAGCGCTGCGCCGGATTGGCGGCCACAGAGCGGTTCACTATCTCATCGAGCCAGACCGGCAGATCCGGGCGGTAGCGGCTGGCCGGGGTCGGCTGGCCGAAACGCGGATGCTGGAAGGCTTCGATCTCGCCATAGGGATAGTGGCCAGTGAGGAGCTGATAGAGCGTCACGCCGGCGGCATAGAGATCCTGCTGCGCGCTGGGCGGGCTGCCGGCGAAGGCTTCCGGAGCGATGTAACTGGGCGTGCCGGGCAGGCTATGGGGGGCGTCGCGGCTGAGGCCCGGGCAGTAGGCCAGGCCGAAATCGAGGATGCGCAGTTCGCCATCGTCACCGAGCAGAACGTTCTCCGGCTTGATGTCGCGGTGCAGGATGTTGCGTCGGTGCAGCAGGCCTATGGCCTTGATCAGCCGCGGCACCAGGTCCTGCCAGTCTGCCAGACCCAATGGGCCTGCTTGTCGAAAGAGTGCTGCCAGGGTCTGGCCGGCGTACTCTCGCTGTACGTAATACAGGTGCTGGCGCTGCGGCAGTGGGTGCAGTTCGGGGAAATGTCGGCCAGCGACGCGCCGCAGGAACCATTCCTCCTGCAGCAATGCCGGGCCGGCCTGCTCCTCGTCGACACCACTGGCTGGCAGTGTCTTTAGCAGCCAGGGCTGGGCATTGGCGTCACGTACCCGGTAGATCATCGACTGGCGGGATTCGCCGAGCAGTCTTTCGACCTGCCAGCCCTCGAATTCCTGGCCAGTGCGCAGCGGTGGCGGCAGTGGCCAGTACGCCAATTGAGCCAGGGCGTCGGCCAGCGCTGCTTCGGGGAGTTGCTCGACACACACCAGCAGCGCGCTGGCGTTGTCCTGGCTGCCGGCATGGTGCGCCTCGGCCACCAGCGCCTGGCAGATCGCTGAGGCGTCCTGATCCTGTTGCAGCAGCTCGCCGATGCGTTTGTCGCTGAGGCAGGACCAGACGCCGTCACTGACCAGCAGAAAGCGGTCGCCGATCTGCAGCTCGCCGTCGCGGTAGTCCACCACCAGGTGCTGGTCGAGGCCCATGGCGCGCTTGAGTACGTGCTGCATGCCCGGCTGTTCCCAGACATGGTCCTCGGTCAGGCGCAGCAACTGGCCGTCGCGCCACAGGTAGGCGCGGCTGTCGCCGACATGCGCCAGGGTGTAGCGGCGGCCGCGCAGCACCAGGGCGGTGAGGGTGGTCAGCAGCGGCAGGCCACCGCCATTGGCTTGCAACCAGCGGTTATGCGCGACCAGTACACGGTCCAGGCTTTGCTGCACCGGCCAGGTTTCGGGCGTGGAGTAATAATCCAGAGCCAGTGCCTGCAGTGTCGCGCGCGCCGCCAGAGCCCCGTCGGCGCACTGGCTCGCACCATCGGCCAGGCCCAGCAGGTATCCCTTGCTGGCAGCCAGGGCGGGCGCCGGGGTGACCACGCGCAAGGCATCCTGATTCTCGCTGCGCGGGCCGGTGGCGCTGGTTTCGCCGATGCTCAGTTGCAGGGCCATGATGCGCGTTCCATCGATCGTGGTTTGACCCCATTGTTATGGGGCGTAGGTGGCGCCGTGCTCATCAGGTTTGAAGTTAGAGCACGGGTGCGCCTGGCGCACCCTGTGACGACGCATCGTCCGCAGTCCGATCACACCCGCGCATCGGTGACCGCGGCGCTGCCCCAGGTGGTGCGCCAGCGCTGCTTGACGCCGTACAGACCGGCCCAGGCCAGCACGCCGAGACTGGCAAACAGCCACAGGCCGAGCTGGTAGTCACCGCTGTGCTGCTTGATCGCGCCGAGGCCGGCAGCAAGGAAGAAGCCGCCGATACCTCCGGCCATGCCAATGAGTCCGGTCATCACGCCGATCTCCTTGCGAAAGCGCTGAGGCACCAACTGGAACACCGCGCCATTGCCGGCACCCAGGCCGAGCATGGCGGCGACGAACAATGCCAGCGCGGCGCTCGAGCTGGGCAGGTTGAAACCGACCATGGCGATGCACAGCGAGGCGATGGTGTACATCATCAGCAGCGAGCGGATGCCGCCGATGCGGTCGGCGAGGGCGCCGCCGAGTGGTCGCAGCAGGCTGCCGGCAAAGACGCAGGCCGCGGTGTAGTAACCGGCGGTGACCGGATTGAGCCCGTACTGGTCGCTGAAATAGCCGGGCAGGGCGCTGGCCAGGCCGATGAAGCCACCGAAAGTGACACTGTAGAAGAACATGAACCACCAACTGTCGCGGTCACCAAGGGCCTTGAGATAGTCGCCGAAAGCCTTGGGTTTGGGGCGCTGCGGCGCGTTCCTGGCCACCAGGGCAAAGATCACCAGCGCCGCCAGCAGCGGGATCAGCGCCCAGCCGAACACATTCTGCCAACCGGAGAGCGCAGCCAGTCCGGGCGCGAACAGCGCCGCCAGCACGGTGCCGGAGTTGCCGGCGCCAGCGATGCCCATGGCTTTGCCCTGGTGCTGCGGCGGGTACCATTGCGAGGCCAGCGGCAGCGCCACGGCGAAGGCAGCGCCGGCGAAGCCGAGGAACAGGCCGAACAGCAGCGCCTGCTCATAGCTGCCGATACCGATCTGCCAGGCGCTGAACAACGCGATGATTACCACCACCTGGCTGAGCAGACCGGCTGTCTTCGGCGACAGGCGGTCGGCAAGAAACCCCATCAAAAGACGCAGCACGGCACCGGCGAGAATCGGTGTGGCCACCATCAGACCGCGTTGCTGGGCGTTGAGATCGAGATCGGTGGCGATCTGCACGGCCAGCGGGCCGAGCAGGTACCAGACCATGAAGCTCAGGTCGAAGTAGAGAAAGGCGGCGAAAAGTGTGGGGGTATGGCCGGCTTTCCAGAAACTTGTATTCATCGATCACCTCATCAACGAGAAGGAGCCCGTCATGGCGCGACATACCGTGGTCGTGGACACGGCTGCCGCACCTGTCGGGAGGCCATGCACCTTGGTGCAGAGCCTTGCGGCCAGGGCCGCAGCAGGTTTGGGCGATTGTGGCGCCGGCCCTGTGTTGCAAGGCCCGCGTCTGCCCCAGGCGTTGGGACGAGCACAAAAAACGCCGCTTCACACAGGTCATCAAGGCCCGGTGAGGCGACGTCTTTGTCGTGCGGAAGGTGGCCGCCGTTGGCTACCCGCTGGCGGGGATCAAGCAAGTGCCGGGCCAATCGCTCAAAGGTCCTGATAATGGTCGTTGGGCAAAATCAGAGAGCGCAGGGCTGCCGCAAAACGAGGCGTTTGCGTAATGGTTGCACCCCAACTGGGCGACCGTCGACGCTCAGCTGCGCTGAGCGTCGACGGCCTCGCCTGTACGTGGGTGTCGGAAGAATTAGCAGCGCTGATGGCATGCGTCGGTAGTGGCAGGGTCAGCAGGGCGATTGCCAGCAGATTGCTCAGCAACCCGGCCTGACGGGCGCGCTGGTAGGTCATTCTCGTTCCCCCGGTTTTTCTGTTATGAGCTAGGCGTAGCAGACGAAAAGCAATGTGTCACGGAGCTGACAGCAAAAATGTGCAGATTGGTGCCGCGACGCTCCGGCGACCGCGCTGCTTGCAACTGTCAGGGCGTGCCGGAACAATCAGTCGAGCCGGTTGACCTTGGGGAACTTGGCGCTGAAGGCGTCCGGAATCGGCACCACCTTCGACTGACGATAATCGAAGAACACGAAACCGGACTTGGCCATGGCCACCAGAACACCGTCGGCCGGGCGGGTGATGCGGAAGGTGATGTCGCCGCCACACCTGTTGAAGTCCATCACGCCGACTTCGAACAGCAACTGGTCACGGGCGTGCGCTTCGGCCCGGTAGGTGGTGGCCAGGTCGCTAACGATGATGCCGGTGCCGCTACCGTCGGTTTCGCGGATACCGAATTCAAAGAGAAAACGTGCGCGCGCCTCGGAAATCATCGAGATCATCGAGTCGTTGCCCAGGTGGTTGGCACCATTGATGTCGGTGACACGCACGGTGAGATGGGTGCTGTAGCAATACTGGTCTTCGGGGAACTCGAGGGTCAGGCGTGCCATGGTCGGGCTGTCATCGGAGAAAGCGGCGATTGTATGCCGACCTGTACCTCAGCGGTGCAGGCTGTTGAGGTGATGGAAGGTGACGCGGCCACCTTCGCTGTCCGGCCCGGCGTTGTCCTGGATATAGGCGCCTGCCTTGAAGTACAGATACTGGGTATTCCAGTGACTGCTGAGCTGTCGATAGTGCGTACCTTTATCGCCCTCGCTGCTGGCCACGGCGACCCCCAGGCGACCACTGGGCGTGACGCGCAGGTCATAGCCGAAGCGTTCGCCAAGCTGAATGTTGTCGGCCAGCAGGATGTTCTGCACCTCGCTATCGCCAGGACGGGCACGCAGCAGCAGCTCCACACGACCGATGCCGCGGCGATAGTGGTACTGCACCTTGAGCAGTGGGTCGTTCTGGCTGCCCGGCACGTCAGTGCTGTGGATCTGGCCGATCACCACCTTGTTGCTGCTGGGTACCTGCTCCACTTTCAGGACGGCACTGAGATAATTGTCCGAGCTTGCGTGCTGCCAGTTATTCAGGCTGCCGTCGTGCTTGGTTTCGCGCAGCTCGCTACGGGGGTAGCGCGCATCAGCGGTGGTCGAGCCGGTTACCGGTACCCAGAAGGTCACGCTGCCATCGCTGTTGCGCCGGAAGTAGCGGCTTTCATAACCATCGTTCAGACGCTGGGTGCTGATGGTGGTGGGAGCCGGTTCGGTTGGGATCGAGAGATTCCAGGTGGTCAGATCTAGCACGGCGTTCTCTGCTTGTCGGTTAAAGGCAAAGATTCGTCCCTGCAACAGGCCAGAGGTTCCCCCGCTCCGGCCAGCGGGCCGGAGCGGTTGCCACAGCCTCAGGCGGCCGGTCGCTGCTGGCGCTGGTAGAGAAACTCCAGCACGGCGGTGCGGTAGGCGTGGTAATGCGGGTCATTGGCCAGGGCCAGACGGTCGCGTGGGCGTGGCAGGTCGACGGCGAGGATCTCGCCGACAGTGGCTGCCGGGCCGTTGGTCATCATCACGATGCGATCGGACAGCAACACGGCCTCATCGACGTCATGGGTGACCATCACCACGGTGCTGCGGGTCTGCCCGACAATGCGCAGCAACTCGTCCTGCAGGTGCGCGCGGGTCAGGGCGTCGAGGGCACCGAACGGCTCGTCCATCAGCAGCACCTTGGGTTCCATGGCCAGGGCGCGCGCGATGCCGACGCGCTGCTTCATGCCGCCGGATATCTCGTTGGGATGCTTGTGCATCGCATGGCTGAGGCCGACCATGCTCAGCGCCTGTTCGCTGCGGGCTTTGAGCTGCGCCTTGCTTTCGTGCCTGCCGAACACCTTTTCCACGGCCAGGTGGACGTTGCCGAAGCAGGTCATCCACGGTAGCAGGCTATGATTCTGAAAGACTACTGCACGCTCGGGCCCTGGGCCGTCGATCTCGCGGCCATTGCAGATCAGTCCGCCTTCGTTGGCCTCGAGCAGGCCGGCGATCAGGTTGAGCACGGTGGATTTGCCACAACCAGAGTGGCCGATCAGCGCCACGAACTCGCCGCGGGAAATGCTCAGGTTGACGTCGGCCAATGCCTGAAAGCGGCCTTTCCTGGTGTCGAAATGCTTGCTGACGGCGGTCAGCTCCACGAACTTTTCCATCGAAATTCTCCAGTTCTCTTTCGTCGCGGCCCGGATACTCCCGTGGAGCCTGGTCACGACGACACGAATTTTTCATCAGGCGATCTGTTTAAAAACAAATATATGGAGCATGTTCTTGTACTGATTTATCAGCTTGAGTAGTCGAAGCGCCTGGCGATCAGCAGCAGCGCCTGCTCCAGTGCCAGGCCGACCAATCCGACGATGATGATGGCGATGAGAATGTGCTCGACGTTGAGGTTGTTCCATTCGTCCCACACCCAGAAGCCCAGACCGATGCCGCCGGTGAGCATCTCCGCAGCAACGATCACCAGCCAGGCCACGCCGATGGCCAAGCGGATGCCGGTCATCAGGTGTGGCAGCACGGCGGGAAAGAGGATGCGCGTCAACACCTTGAACTCCGAGAGCTTGAGCACCCGGGCCACATTCAGATAATCCTGCGGCACGCTGGCCACGCCGGCTGCGGTATTGAGAATGATCGGCCAGATCGAGCTGATGAAAATCACCCAGATCGAAGCCGGGCCGGCGGCCTCGAACACCAGCAGGCCGATGGGCAGCCAGGCCAACGGTGAGACAGGGCGCAGCAGACTGATGACCGGTGCCAGCATGCCGGCCAGGAAGGCGAAACGGCCGATGGCGAATCCCAGCGGAATGCCCACCAGCGCAGCGAGGCCGAAGCCAACGCCAACCCGGCCGAGCGAGTTGAGGATGTTCCAGCCTATGCCCATGTCATTGGGGCCGTTGTCGTAGAACGGATCGCTGAACAGCACCAGCGCGGCCTGCCAAGTGCTCAGCGGTCCGGGCAGGCCTTCGCTGTAGCGTGACAGTAGCGACCAGAAGCCGATGAAGGCGAGGATGCCGAGCGCCGGTGCGATGCCGGCTTTGAGCAGGTTGCCCATGATGCTGATGCTGGGCAGCAGAGCGCGAACCGAGGTGCGTGGCTTGTGGGCTTGCGGCAAGGGTGTTTTCAGGGGCGCATTCATGTCGACCTCCTTATCAGGCTTTGATGGCGAAGGAGTCGGCGTAGGCGGTCGGATCACTGCCGTCCCATACCACACCGTCGATCAGGGTACTGCGTCGCAGCGAGCCGCTCGGTACGGTGAGCCCCAGGGCTCCTGCCGCCTCGGCGTACAGCGCGGTCTGGTTGACCTGGGTGGCCACCGCGGCGTAGTCCGGATGGTCCTTGAGCAGACCCCAGCGCTTGAACTGGGTGAGGAACCACATGCCGTCGGAGTGATAGGGGAAGTTGACGCTGCCGTCCTTGCAGAAGGCCATGGCGTGCTCGTCCTGCCAGCTGTTGCCGAGGCCGTCCTCGTAGCGGGCGAGGAAGCGTGGCTCGATCACCTGCACGGGGGCGTTGACGTAGGCTTTGCCGGCGATCAGCCTGGCCGTGCTCTTGCGGTTCTCGTCGCTGGCCTCGATGAAGCGGCTGGCGTCGAGAATGGCCATGATCAGAGCTCGGGCAGCGTTGGGATATTGCTCGACAAAGGCGCGGGGGGTGCCGAGCACCTTCTCCGGGTGATCCGGCCAGATCTGCTGGGTAGTAGTGGCGGTAAAGCCGATCTTGTCGAAGATCGCCCGCGCGCCCCACGGCTCACCGACGCAGAAGCCGTCCATGTTGCCGACACGCATGTTGGCGACCATCTGCGGCGGTGGCACAACGATGGTCTTCACATCGCTCATGGGGTTGATGCCCAGGCTGCCGAGCCAGTAATACAGCCACATGGCGTGGGTGCCGGTGGGGAAGGTCTGGGCGAAGGTCAGCGGTCTGCCGCCTTTCTTCACGTGCTCGGCCAGTTGCGCGCCGTTGCTGACGCCGGCTTCGCGCAGCTGTTTGGACAGAGTGATGGCCTGGCCATTCTGGTTAATCCCCATCAGCACCGCCATGTCCTTCTGTGGGCCGGCCAGACCAAGCTGAGCGCCGTACATCATGCCGTAAAGCACATGGGCGGCATCCAGTTCGCCGGTGTTGAGCTTGTCGCGCACACCTGCCCAGGAGGCCTCCTTGCTCGGCGTGATGCTCAGGCCGTATTTCTCGCCAAAGCCCTGAGTCGCCGCGACCACCACCGACGCGCAGTCGGTCAGGGGGATGAACCCCACTTTCAGCGCGGCCTTTTCCGGCGCGTCGGACCCGGCAGCCCAGGCTGCGCTGCGCAGCGATGCGGGGGCAGAGAGGCCGAGTGCGGCGACGCCGCCTACGGCCCCGGCCAGGGCAATGGATTGCTTCAGAAAGTTGCGGCGGCTGGTATCCGAGGGCTTGTTCGAATCACGATCGGTCATGGATCTAATCCTTGTCAGGCGCATAAACAAAAACGGCGTACGCCAGGCCACCTCGGTAAGAGATGGTGACCTGACGGACGCCGTTGTCCGTGATCCTCGGCCCGCCGCCGTTGGCGTGCTACGCAGGATGCTGACAGGGACATAGCAAGGGACTTGCCAGCTTGCTCCCGGGGACACACAAGGGTGGTTCAACCCGCTTTTCTAGCTATGCCTATGTTTTTAAATCAACAGTTTGCGGTTATTTGATGAGATCGCCTGGAGAATTTATGGCCTCGCGCAACGCGATCAAACTGGTTTGCTGCTGAGCCAATGCCGTGCATGGGAGCGCTTGGTTGAGCGTTTTTGGTTCGTGTTGCCGGCTCAGGATGCCGGCTGCACCTGGGCTTCTTCGACATAATCGCGCAGCCAGCGCAGCACTTCGACGGCCTCCCAGCGAGCCGGATCGAACAGCGCGTAAGCCAATCCCTGATAGCCGACCACATCCAGCTGCCGGTGATAACCAGCACGCTGCAGCAGCGCTTCGATCTCGGCGAAGCAGGTGTTGAAATGCTGACGGTTAAAGGGCGTGCGGTTCTCGGTAACGATGCCTTCGAGCAGCAACTCCTCGACCATCTCACGAACACGCTCCAGCGGCATGCGGTTCACTCGGTGTTTCAGCTGCAGTACGTCCAGCATGATGCTGCTCCTGATTGCTTGGTCATTTACTGCGGAATAGGGTAATCGAAAAATACTGTACAAATAAACAGTGCTGAGTGATAGTGGCTCCATTCGGAGACAACAACCCGCTCATCCTGTGGATGGGCGCCTTGCGAGAGGGTATTGGCAATGCAACAGATGCTGATGACGATTGTGCTATTGGCCCTGCTGGGCGGCTGCGCGCAACCGCAGATCGAACGACCACAGGCCAATGGCGCCTATCTGGTGATCGAGGGCGAGCAGGCCTGGGCCGTGCTGGTGTCAGATGGTCAGCGTGTCGAAGAGGTGGGGATAGTGCTCGACGTGATCCACCTGCCAAGTCATCACTCCAACATTGCGGCCAGCTATGTGATCGAGACGCCCAATTGCGGCAAGCTGCAGTGGCTAACCGAGCGCCATGGTGCTGCCGAGGGTGAAACCACGTTGCTGCCGGTGGCCTTCAATGAACAATTGAGCCAGCCGGGCTGCGTGCTGGCCCAGGGGCTTAGCAGAGCCTGGACTGCGCTGGATTATTCCGGCTGATGCGAGTCAGGCGCGCCGAGCGTAGGGACGCTCGACGACGCGCAAAGAAAAAGCGCCGCGACCTCGACGGAAGCGGCGCTTTTTATGGGGGCTATATCGCGCGTGCTTACAGCAGGTGCTGCTTGTCCATTTCGATGGCCGCGTCGAGCGTTTCCAGCAGCGCCTTGCGCACTTTCAGTTTGGTGTTCTTGTGTGCGGTCATGTTGATCTTCTTCATCTGCTGCGCTGCAGCCTGGGCGGTGGCCAGAAGTTGCTCGGCCGGTACCACCTTGTCCAGAAAGCCGGCATCCAGGGCACCTGCAGGGTCGAACATCTCGCCATTGATCACCGAGCGATGGAAGGCCGACTTGTGCAGGCGATCACGGGCCAGTTCGATACCGACGTGGTGCATGGTCATGCCGATCTGCACTTCGTTCAGGCCGATGCTGAACGGGCCTTCGACGCCGATACGGTAATCGCTGGACAGCAGGATGAAGGCTCCCTTGGCTACGGCATGGCCAGGGCAGGCCACGATGATCGGAAAGGGGTGGGCGAGCATACGCCGCGCCAGAGTCGAACCAGCTGCTACCAAGTTGATCGCGTTCTGCGGACCTGAGGTCATCACCTTAAGGTCGTAGCCACCGGAAAGAATGCCCGGTTGCCCGGTGATGATGACGACGGCGCGATCCTGCTCGGCGCGATCGAGCGCAGCATTGAAGGCGGCGATCACGTCAGGCGAGATCGCGTTCACCTTGCCATTGCTCAGGGTGAGGGTGGCGATGCCATCTTCGAGTTGATAGCTGATCAGGTCGCTCATGGCAGTTTTCCTTGTTTGAGCCGCAGGCTGAATGTCGGCAGAAGGTACTCAGCCCAATCGCTCCGGTAAAGCGCCGTGACTGACCAGTGGGTCAGTGTTTTTGCCTATCGTGGCGATGCCTCATGGCAATTGTCGGGAGAGGAGGCCCGGCTATTAGGGTGGGCAGCGATCTGAAGGAGCTGTCCATGAACATCCTGTCCTCCATCCTTTATACAGTCGCCATAACTGGCCTGCTGCTAGGGTCGGTCGCTCTCTGCGGCACCCTCTACCTGCGCAGCCCCGCTGGGGTGTTGCTGCTGTTCGGCATGGAGCTGTTCATGTCCCTGGGTTTCCTGCTATTTGGCCACCTGCGTTTCGACGAAACGCCTGCCGACGACCCCGAGGAAACCACGTTGCGCTCTTAAGCGCATGAATCCTTTAAAAAAATTTGCCATTCGAAAAACATTCGACTACATTAGCGCACCTCGACAGGCTACACGCCAAAAACGTCGAGATCCGGTGAAGTGTCCGAGTGGTTGAAGGAGCACGCCTGGAAAGTGTGTATACGGGAAACCGTATCAAGAGTTCGAATCTCTTCTTCACCGCCACTTTCGCAGTACCTAAAGCCCTGAAAGCTGAGAAGTTTTCGGGGCTTTTTGCTTTTCAGCTTCCGGCAGGTGTCGAAGAAGTGTCGAAAAGCGGATTCAAGGTCAATGCATCCTGCAGATGGTCCGGCGACAGGTGCGCATAGCGCATGGTCATTGCCAGAGACGTATGCCCCAGGATCTTCTGTAGCGTCAGAATGTTCCCGCCCCGCATGACGAAGTGACTGGCGAAGGTGTGCCGCAGTACGTGCGTGGCCTGGCCGGCCGGGAGCTTGATCGAGGTCTTTTCCAGTACACGGCTAAAGGTCAGCATGCAGTTGGTGAACAGACCGTGCCGCTTGAAGTAGACGTGTAGTGCCTTCTCCAGTGCGTTATCGATAGGAATCGACCGGGTTCGCTTCGACTTGGTGTTGGCAAAGGTCACCATGCCGTTTCGCACTCGTTCAGGTGTCAGCGCCTGGGCTTCTCCCCATCGGGCACCCGTACTCAGACAGACGCGAGCGATCAGGCCGAGGGCAGGGCTTGTCGTGCGGGCATCCAGTGCTTCGAGCAGTTCCTGGATCTGGCAGGTAGAAAGGAACGAGATAGGACGTTCCTGCAAACGTAGCGGGCGAACCTTGGCCAACGGGTTCGGATAGTCGATATCGCCCAGTCGGTGCAGCTCGTTGAACATGGCTTTCAGGTAGCCGAGACGGTTGTTCAGCGTCTTGCCCTGGATGCCAGCCTTGAGCAGTGCGCTTCGCGTTTCACAGAAGGCGTTGCCGGTGAGCTTGACCGCGATGGGATCGCCCAGGTCTTTAGCGAGGTTCTGCAAGGTGCGGAGGATCGCAGCACCGTCAGCCAGGGCATGGCCGTGCAGCTCGTGATACCGGGCGCAGAGTTCGGAGAGGCGGCGACGGTCTTTCGGTTTTGGCGTCCACGCTGGCGAGTCTATGCAGTTGGCCCGGCAGGTGGCTTCGAAGCGCTGAGCCTCACCCTTGGTTTTGAAGGTCTTGCGGAAACGGCGGCCCTTGATGGGTTCGACATCGACTTTCCAGCGACCGTCAGGCAGTTGCTCGACAGCCATCAGACAGCACGCCCCCAACGCACATGCCGTTCTTCAAGGATGCCCTTGATGTGCTTGTACAACCCGTCTTCATCCATGCCCTTGGCGGCATAGTGGTCGCGGATCACCGGCCAGCACTCCCAATCCTTGAGCCGGTGAAATGCTCGCCTAGCGCCCACTCGCTCCCGTGCCAGCAGGCTGACGAAGTTTCCCAGGAACAGCTCGACGTTTTTGCCGGAGAAGCCCCGCGAGGTCTTGTATTGGCGCTTGTACTCGGTTTCATCCACCAGGGAATCGACCGGCAGATCCACGCGCACGTCTTCACGGATCAGCGTCCAGATGGGTTCGAAGTAGCCGGGGCGAGCCAGTAGCTTAAATTGGCGCAGGCCATAGCGCCACAGGCCGTCGAGGTGCGGTGCGAAGGCGGCATAGCTGTTGGTTTCGATGGTCTGGCCGGTCAGCAGATCGAACGAGCCTGAGGCGAATTGCTGGATCACCGAGTGGTGGTAACGCAGCTCGACACGCCAGACGTCTTGCTCCGGGTTGTAGTTATCGGGGTCGGCTTCATCGAAGCTGTCGCGACGCCTCCAGACGCCTTCCCAATAGTCGAGCTTGTCGATGGCCCGGGCCTGTTCGGTTTTGTTGTAGATCGCCAATTGAACACCACCGGCAGAGCCGAACATGTAGGTTTCGCCACGTCCGTAGACGCTGCTTTTGGTGTCCCAGGTGATTTCCTTGATGCCGGAAATATCACGGGCAGCACGCGCACGACAGTGCATGCGGGCGACCAGATCAGAAGGGGGCGTCCAACCTTGCAGGTCTAGCGCGAGGTGAACCGCGCATTGGTTGCGCTCGACGTTGGTCAGGACGTGGCTGGCGTAGTAGTCCATGCGCTCTTGCAGGCGCTCGGGGCAGAACTGGTCGATGGCATGCGGAGATACCTCGATTTTCAGGTGTGGCCCGATGTTCTCGATTTTTGCGTTGAAGTTCTTCACCAGCAGGATGATGCCCAGGTCAGCATTCTGGAGCTTGTACTGGTAGCCAGAGTCCTTGCTGACACGCCCGGAGTGCCAGCGCTGGCCAGCGAAATCGACGATGCTCCCCGGCTTGTCGAACAGACACATGATTTCCGGGCGGATCAGACCGCGATACAACTGGCGGACAGTATCGACACTGCAGGCCAGGATTCGAACTTTCGACAGGTCGGTGATACGAGCGGTTGAGCTATCGAAGAACAGGCGACCGGTCGGAGTCACTTGGAACTCATGATTTACCCGGATCAGGTCTTTAACTGCCATTTTTCAAATGCTCCAAATAGTGCTGAATTGAAACGTTTAACCTTGGTTTATCTGACGTGTTACAGGGGCGTCAGCGCCGGCGCGGCGGCGCACACGCGCGCTCGTGCCTCGCACGCAACCACGCCGCCGCGCATGGCGTTCCGTTGCTGCTTGCTCACAGGGCACCCTGATAGCCGCTCAGCGACGGCCATGCAGCGCCTACCGGTGCGTTAGCGCTGGCAGAAGGGGCAGGGCGCGAGGGCTGGTTTGGGGGAGGCTGTTGCTCTGGCTGTGTCTGAGCAATCTGGCCGTTCGGATCGGGCAGGTGATCAGGCTTTGCAGGATCGAACGCGCCTTCTTCGACGTAGGCCATGCAGGCTTCGAAGGACACCACCGCTCGGGTGCCCTGTTGGGTGTTGCAGCGACAGCCGTAGACCTTCCCGTCGCGGTAGCCGAGGGTGAGTCGCTTGTGGTTCCTGGCCACCATTTCAGGGTCGGTCGAGTACATGCAGGACAGGCGTGGATAGGTGACGGGCCGGGTGATTTCGTCGTAGATCGGCGCCGAGCTGGGTACATCGGGCAGGCGCGGCACCCGCATGGCTATGTACTCTTCAGGCGATAGGGGCGCGCTGTTGTTCGGGGCTGGCTGTTGCGCCACGGGTTCGCCGGTCGGTGACGTGGCGCGCGTCTGTTCGACGGGGTCGGCCTGGGGCTTGGGCGGGGCTATGCGCCGTTCATAGATGCCATAGCCAAAGTAGGCGATGCCGATGATGCAGGCGATAAAGACGAACAGCGCCCGAGGCGGCTTGAACTTCATGTGATGTTCAGAGCCTTCAGCCACGGACTGGTACACGCCGAAGTACTTCTTATCGAGCAGGATGCGCGTGGCCTGGCCGTCGCTGAAGTCGTTCTTCTTCTCGACGTCCATGTTCACGCGCTCGAACTCCCAGCGCTTGATGACCTTGCCCTTGTGGCCTCGCACGTAGTGGATATGCGAGTTGCACAGCTTGCGGAAGTGGGTGTCGATCAGGCCGGGGTTCTGGGTGATGCAGTGCAGCTCATGGCCGCGATGGCGCATGGTTTCCAGGGCGCTGGCGTAGGCAGGCACGGCAGATCCAGCAGGACGCACCCGGAAGAAGGTCTGCGCTTCGTCGATGACGATCATCGCGTTCTGCGGCAGTTCGTACCATTTCTGCGGATCGTCGAACTCTTGCCAGACCGCCTCCAGCACTTCGGCGTTCGGGTCGAAGCCGCGGATGTTGTGGTAGTAGACCGGGCGGCCTTCTTTCGCGGCTTTGGCGTCTACTTCCTTGATGGTGTTGAGGGTCTTGCCGTTGCCCTGCAGACCCGTGCGCAGGACGAACATCAGCCACCTGCCTTGTTCAGCAGGGCGAGGCTGGTGATGGTGCCGGTGACGCGATCCATACCGGCCAGCATCAGGCGGGCGATGATGGCGGCAATGATGATGTTGATCGCTACATCGACCTTGGCCATGCCGAGGATGGCCGCGACCGGTGGCGGGATGGCACCGAACAGGCCTTTGACGTAGCCGTCTACGGTGTCGATCAGCTGGCCGATACCGACATAGGCGACATAGGCAAAGCCCAGGGAGGCCAACGCCCGGAAGACCAGCCCGGAGACGATGGAGCCGAGGAAGGTGGCAAGCAGTGGTAGTAGTGGCATATCAAGACCCCTTGATTCCGCGTCCGATGGAGACTGCAAAGAAGATCGAAGCCAGGGCGACAATCAGCGGGCCGATGGCTTGGGCGAAGCGGCAGGCGGGTTCCCAGCTAAACGAGTAGCTGCGCCCCATGACGGAAAAGCTCTGAGGAGACGGGCAGGACTGCGGCAGCCAGCGGCCTTTGTTTACGGCTTCGGTAAACAGGCCGCTGACGGCGATGGGCTTCTCTTCAAGCTGGTAGTCCTCGCCGGCCAGCTCGCTCTCAATGTCGCGTTTGATCTGTTCGTCGTATTGCCATTGGCAGATCTGGTTCTTGTTGGCGCGCAGGATGGCGCACTGGATGACGTCGCCAGTGCACTTCAACTCGGTGTCACAGGCTTCACCCTCAACGCCGGGCTTGATGCACTGGTTCGGGTCCGTCTTGGGGTCGCAGTCATCATTACCTTTGCATTGATTGGGATCGGTCTTGGGATCGCAGTCGCCACCACCCGCACCCTTGCATTGATTCGGGTCGGTAGCGGGGTCGCATTCGTCATCCCCGGAGCCATCGCCGTCTCCATTCCCGTCACCTTCGCCATCTCCGTCGCCGTTCTCACCATCGCCGTCTTCGCCGTCACCATCATCGGGTGGACAGACTTCGCCAGTGCTGGGGTCGCAATCCTCGGGCGGCTTCGGTACGCAGGTAGTACCCGACCACACATGATCGTCACCGCAATCTGGGGGCGGGTCAGTTGGATCGGTAGGATCTGTCGGATCAGTCGGAGGCGTGCCGCCGGTGGGGTTATCGCCCGGTTGGCATTCAGCGCCGGTGTACTTGCCTACCCCCCAGCAAACGCCGGTTTCAGCCCCTTCCGATACCGGGGCACATTGCGAGGTGCCGAGTTCGATACGGCAACCGGCCTCACAACCATGTTCGATAGGACCGAGGCCGTTGAGGTCGGGACGCAGCATTGACCAGGTGGTGTCCTGGCCTGCCTTGGATTCGCATTGAGAGGGGGCTTCACACCCACCCGTTTGAGGGTTGTAGTTTTGCCCCTCGCAGCCATCACCTCGCCGTTGAGCTGAGTTGCTCCACCGACCATACGGCTCAAGTTGACCACTATAAGGGTTGCGATTGAATCCGAGTGTCTCGCACGTAAAGGACGTGTCACTGACCTTGATGGTTTTGTGTTCGAGCTTTTCATAACTGGCGGAATGGATGGCCGCGTAATATTGATGGTTCGCAGCACAAGCGGACACCGCACTTGGGTAGCGGGTGTTTGCCGGCTCGGGGAAGGAGACGACCCAGTAATAGACTTCAGCCTGGGCTGAAGACACCCCACCGAACAGCACGCCGAGCAGGACAAACAGTGCAGTGATAATCCGTGGCAATCCACCCTGGCGCATCTCACACCCGCCCAAAAAACAAAGCCCAGAACGCCATGACGATGATGATGGTGGTCAGCATGTTGGCGTCCATGAAAAGCCCTTATGTGAAAAAGCCCGATAACGAGTTACCGGGCTGGTTGGTTGCAGCCGGCCTTACAGCGCGCGGCGGATGAACTTGAAGGCGGCGATGGCGATGATCACGCCGAGGACGATGCCCGCGACCTCGACGCCATCGGTCTGCGCATCAGTGAGGGCAGTGGTCACGCCGGACGGCAGGGCTGCATGGGCTTGCTGTACGGCCAGCAGGCCAACAGCGGCGGAAGCACCGAGCGAGCGGCGCAGGGTTTTCAGGTGTTGCATGGGTGTGTCTCCTACAGGTTGAGTGCCTTTTTCAGCACGAGAGCGCCGAAGACGATGGCGAACAGCACCAGGGCGTGTTCGCGGATCTGCGCATGGTCTTCAGCGGTTAGCCCGGTCGGGCTTATCTCACTGAGCGCGACGGTGGAGAGGGTGCCGACACAAACCGGGGTCTGGCCTGCGCTCTCCCATACGCCGTCGCACACAATGAAATTCATGGCGCCCCCTTACTCCGCCTGGCTGGGGTCGCGCAGAACCTCAGCCAGGTCGGTGCAGTCGGGGCAGATGACGAGGGCGGGCGCCTTGTTCAGATCGGGCAACAGGTCGGGCTGAGGGGCGGACTGGTTGTAGAGCTGGCCCATGGGCTGCCCACAGCAGTCGCACAGCACGCGATCAACGATCAGCACGGCGGCGCCCTCCCGTTAGGCCTTGGCCGCGTCCGGTTGAGCACCGGTCGGCTTGGGCTGTTGTTGGGAGCCTTGCGGGGCGGCAGGCTTGCCGGCCTGAGCGGGCTTGGCCGATTCGACGTGCAGGACGATGAACTTGCCGGCGTTCTTGGAGCCGCGTTCGATCTCGACGGTTACGCGGGCGGTTTCCAGCACGTCGAGGCCTTTGCAGGCGTTCCACACTTCTTCGCGGACGTCTTCGGAGACTTGCATCGAGAGCAGCGAAATACCCACGTCCTTTTCGCCGTCCGGTTCGTCGCCCAGGTACAGCTTCACCAGATCCACGTTGTCGAACTTCACGCGCTCAGCGCTGATGAATGCCAGTTCCATAGTGGTGCGTGCCATGTTGTGTTTCCTCGCTTGGTTGCGCCTTATTGCGCGGGTTTGCCTTTCAGCAGGCCGAGCGGGTCCACACGGGCAAACTTCGCGGTTTTTGCCCAGGTGGGGTTCTCGACTTGCCGAGGTTTTCAGTTAGCGCCGCTGGTACAGCGGGTTTGGTTCAACACCAAGGGCTTTGCCCTTGTCATCCCACTCTTGCCGCCGAGGGCTCGGGAGCGCGGGGCGGTGAAGCTGCCCCACACTCACGAGCGGAGGCTATTTAAGGTGGTGGGCGTTCAAGGGTGCGCTCCGCCCGTGCTTCCGTTCGCCGGATCGGTGAAGCGTGATCCGACGAGCCGGGAGCGCGGCCCTTGACCTGTTCAGCATCGGCGGCGTTGGACAGATCGCTGGGGGCGCACTGGTGAACGACCTTGGCCATTGCCTGATAGAAGTAGTCATCTACGGTCTCCAGCAACGAAACTGCTTGCCACGTACCGAACACGCAGCCGACAGCAAAACCGATAAAGCCCCAAGGCGCGGAATGCCAGAGCAGGGCGACCAGATAGCGGCCGAGGTGGAAAGAGACGGTCATGCGATCACCCCTAGAACGGAAACTCGTCCGTTGGTACGGAGGTGGCGGTTTGATAGGCAACGCTCCAGAACGCTGGCGGTCGGCGCGGTGGCTTGTGTTTCGCGCAGATGAAAGCCGGCTTCACTTGCCAACGTCCGGTCAATAAGTCCCTTAAGACGTGCACGGGGCGGCAATGGCTGCATGGTGTGGACGGGCAGGCTTCGGGTTGAACCATCGCGCGTCGGGACCAGCACACAGAGCAGTCGCAGTTGTCGGCGTGCGGCTGGCGAACGTACTGGCTCAGGCTTTTCATTGGCCGACACCTCTGGCTTTACCTGGGCGAAACTGGCTTGCAGGCGGGTGACAATTTCGGCGTTCAGGGAGCGGTTAGCCTGTTTGGCGGCTTGCTCTACCTGGGCGCGAAGGGCTGGCGGCATACGCAGCTTGAATTGCGGGTCAGTGCGGCTCATTTACTCACCTCCGGCTTTGCATTGAGGCGAAGGCGCTTGCAGGCCGCGCAGTTGTCCGGGCCATCGTCTTTAAGGTCGTAGAGATGGCCCGTATAGAGCCAATGACCACAGATGGATCGCGCATCAACAAAGTAGTGGGCTTTGCGTGCCAGCGCAGGGAAGCCCCAACCAGCTTTGTGAGTCGTCATGCCGTCCACTCCTGTTCCAGCAGCCAGGAGCGGAGCAGGGCGCTATTGACCATGCGACGCTTGCCTAGCTTTACGGTGGGGAGAACGCCTTTCATTGCCCAGGCACGTGCGGTGCCGTAGCTAAGGCCGTTTCGGTCGGCCCAGGACTCGACGGTTTCCACGTCCTGTTGCGGGCCTATCAGCTTCGAAGGTTCCAGCTCTTCCAGTTCCATGCTCGTTCCGTCACTATTCGTGTCATTAGGACAAAATGTCCTAACGACAAATTATTTGTCGTCGTCAGCAATCCTAATGACAAAATATTTGTCTATCAAATAATTTGTCATTGCTTTTTAGAGCATTTTGGAATGATCGAGGAGAGGCTTAGAACTCTTGTCCGCCACATCGGCGCATCGAGGCTGGCTCAGGTAACTACGATCAAAAATCGTCGTAGATGGCAGACGGTGGCCACCGAGATGAAGGTGAAGACCCGAATCGAGGATCTAGAAGAGCTACTCAAAGCCTTCCCTCAATACGAGCTATGGCTCTGGAAAGGTGAGGTAGATCCTTCTAGAGGCCAGGTTTCACCTGGATATGAAGACGCCGATTCAAACTTGCACGATCAAAGCGCGGGATAGCGATTACAGAAGAAGTGGCCAAGCGCTGGTTTAGGCGTGGCAAGTAGATAGGGATATAAGCAATGGCAAGATTTCTCAATACAAGCGCAACAAACTATTTTCTGGAAGAGCTGATCAAGAATGCCAAGGAAAGGCTGGTTCTCATAAGCCCATTTCTCAAGCTAAATGATCGAATAAAAGAACTTCTTATAGATAAAGATCGATTAAAAATCGATGTGCGCATTGTGTACGGTAAGAGCGAGCTTCAGCCGGAAGAGATACGATGGCTGAATGAGCTGGCATATGTACGAACTAGCTTCTGCAAAAATCTACATGCAAAGTGCTATTTGAATGAAGAGCTGTGCATTATTGGTAGCCTGAATTTGTATGAGTTTAGCCAGGTTAACAATAACGAAATGGGCGTACTGATTGAGCGCGGCTCAGATATTGAGCTGTATAAAGATGCCTATGAAGAAGCGCAGAGAATAATCAGGATCAGCGAAGAGGTTAGGATCAGTCTTGAGCGAGTCAGCAATGACTCCGAGAAGGATGAGGATGGCTCAGATGACGAGAAGACGACCAAGCTAACCTCTTCGAAACTAGGGCAGCGATACAAGCTAAAGGCAGCAGAGTTCCTAGAGAAAATGGTCGAGTTGGAATATCTAGAGTTGAATGGCGGCAAGCATCAACTAACAAAGAAAGGTGTGGATATTGGTGGTGAGCTCAAAGTAAGCCCGAAGTTTGGCGCTTATTTTTTGTGGCCTGAAGATATGAAATTGTAATTTTGTCATTTCTCATGCGGGAAATTAAGGCAAAGGTGCGGCTATAGGCTGCACCTTCCAAAATAGTCGTTAGCAATGAGCATATCAGGCTTTGTACTTCTCGTAAGCGTCTAGATACAGGCGGTCTGACTCATCGCGAAACTGACTACGCTTTTGGTGGAGATCCAAGAGTTTTTCACTAATGCTCTTATATATAATCTGGTGCGCTTGATTTTTTAGTTCTACATCGTTGTATTCATCTATCTCGAATCCGTCCTCCAAGGCTGAGTTAACTAATCTCAACAGGACAGTCTTGTCAATTTTATCGATGCTTTCATATCCACCGTCGGCAGTTGCAAAGTAGCCTTGGCTGTTCTCAATTTTTAATATTTTCATACCCATTCCTTCTGTCCACATAAGCGGCTTCACCCGCTTCTAGTGAGTCCATGGTTGCTTGAAAGTTATTGATTCTTTTGCCATCAGTAGATATTAGCTCTTTGTCAGATGGGTGGCCCGAATATCTTCTGTAAATGATTCCATCTTTGCTGGCTTCTTTGGAAGTAAAGATAATGTAATCTGCCTTGATGGAAGCTCCAACTACACTATTGTGCGTAACAATGATGACAGGCATGGTTTTAGATATCTCTTTTAACATTTGATTAACTTCACTCTTTAAGAAAAGGTTGTCAAAAGAGGATTCAGGCTCGTCTATCAATAGATAGTCGTAATTTTGAGCATTTTTTATTTCTTGCAATAATCTGAACTCTGACCTTTCTCCTCCGGAGACTTTGAATCCATCCTTGTTTAATATTTCATACTCGATACAGGTGAAATACTTGTAGAGCTCAGAAGGAGCGAGTTGTTCGTTGTCTTTCAGCGCGGCAAGGTACTTATACGGCTGGCTGTATGATTCAAATGCATTGCTAAATGCAATGTTGCGGCCGCTTGCAGTTTTGACTTCTCCGGGCCTGGCAAATGCTCGCTGTTTCCCTACAACCTTGAATCCTTGAAAGCTCTCTTCGAATATTATTTTCTCCCGCTGTATGAATTCGGTGATTTCAGTAAATCTTTTGATCTTTTTGCGATCATACATGACCTGATAAAGGTCAACGTCTTTAATTTGGGTGGCAGAGGTTCTTAGCTGAAGTTTGTTCCTAATATCTTTGATAGTGTCATTGGTGAGGTTTCTTTTCTTTCTTTCGTAAGCTTTAGTCCAAAGAAGCTCTATTAACTCACAAGCCAGTGCCTTTAGTGAGCTAATGTTGATATGCTTGTCTATAATGTTTCTATATTCAATGTTTTCAATTAGTTGGATAGTGGACTTTATAAGGTCACTAAGAGCTAGATCTTCACCAACTTCATATAGCGTCTCGTTGAATAGCGCTACCTTAGAGAAAGCGTCAAATTTCTGTACTTCCTCAGCTGATTTTAAAAGGCTTTCTAAATAGTCTGTAACTTTGCGTTGATTGACTTCTATGTCAATGTTTATGACGTCATCAATAACCGATTTGAATGGTGCTAGATGGTTGTCAGCAAATATGCTTTTTTGGCGAGCGATATCAGCATTGAATTCCTTCTCATATTCTGTGTCATCTCTTTGCACAAGAGAGAATTGGCGGATATATTTTACATTTTCGTAGTCATCATTAATTTGGGATAACGTTACAGTTTTTCCAGAGGAACGAGAGCCTAGAATAATGTTCAGTCCAGTGGATAGTTTTTGGCCGTCCTCAAATATCTGGAAAAGGGAATTCCCATCTGATTCTGATAAGGCTACTTTTGTTCTGTCGAGAAGGCTGAACTTTAGGGACTTTAAAGAGAGGTCGCCGCAATCGACGTAGGTCTGCCTCGTTGGGAATTTCTTAAGGCTGTCAGATATGCGGAGGTCGCTAAATATTACGGGTGTAAGTTCGGTGTTGTCTTTGGCTAAGCGAACAAATTTTTTAGGGCTGTCAACCTCGCCTGTAGAGATGAACTCCCTGAGTTTCTTTATTGTTTCTGTGTGAAGGGAAGGTCTCTTGTCGTAGTGAGGGATTACCAAATATTTATTTAGGTCGCCGAATATCTGAATGAGATCGCTAGTGCTTATAAAGTCTCCAACTTTTGTTATCTTGCTTGATACAAGGTTTGACTTAAGTTGGAATTCTTCTAGGTTTTCATTTTCAGATATTATGAGTATGTGGCCGCTTTCGAGATTTATTTCGATTCCTGGGAAAACTATGCAATCTAGTGTTTCTGATATTTCATTGAATTGACCGAGGTCGAACATGTCGTGATTGGTTATTGCAATAGCGTCAAGCTCGGCTGAAACAACATATTCTCTAAGTTTGTCCAGTGAGAAATTAAAGTGCGAATCACTGAATGTAGGTATGGTGTGCATGTGGAGGTCGATTTTCTTCAATTTTCACTCCATAAATAATCAGAAGAAAATACTGTCGCAGTATGCTCCATAACCGCGGCGTGCAGCCTGAAAGGAACGGAGACTTACTTGACTAGCTTGGAGGTGACTTATGCTTCTCGCTTCTGAATGGCGCTACTGAGTCGTCGCTTTCTTTCACAAACATTACCACCTAGAAAGCAAAGCTAAGGGGGTAGAAGGCTAAATGTCTAGCTGTGCTACCAAAAAATGTCGAAATTAAATGAGGCGAGTAGGCGATGGGAGTAGGAAGCCCGTCCCGAGATGGTTTGTAAGGTACTGGAGCGCGGCTTGAACTAGCTTTCTTGAGTGGTGCTGAGCCACGTAGGTAGATCTTTCATTTCGTGCAGAACCCGCCAAACATCAATGTGGGTGTCTTGTTCAACGTAGAACACAAGGTAGGGATAGCGCTGGAGTGGCCAGGAGCGCAGGCCGGGCAGATCCAGTTCATGGGCGTAGCGTGCAGAGCCGGAGGCAGGGTGGCGGCTGATCTGCTTGTAGGCACGCTCCAGGGCATCAACGAAACCTAGCGCGGCTTTCTCAGCCTGTTCTTCAAGGTAGTAGGCAATGGCGTTGTCTATGTCTCGGTTAGCTAACTCACGCGGGATGACGAGCTTTTGCTTCATCCTTGGGCGTTCCGCACGCGGGCACGGAGCGATTCGAAGTAGTCAGCATCGGCAGGGGCGGCGGGAGCGGATGCAGCACCGGCAAGCAGCAGGCCACGCAGGTGTTGGCGGTCTTGATCCTTGCGAATCAATTCGCGGACGTATTCGCTGCTGGTGCCGTAACCGCGCTGGTTCACCTGTTCATCGACGAAGCTCTTGAGGGTGTCCGGCAGGGAGATATTCATGGTGCTCATTGGGCGTGCCTCTTGCCAAATTTTGCCAAAGTCTACACCCGTTGGCTTACACGATGGAATGGTGTGAGCAGAGGCACGCAACCGAAGGCGAGACTATCTCAGGGGGCGGAGTCTTTCTTCTCTGGGCGGAGCAGTGACGATAGCCGAGCTGCAATCAGTTCGGACTCAGCCAGCAATTGGACGGACTCTTGTTCCCAGACAGGGACCAGGCCTTGCAGGTCTTGTTCTTGATTAGCCCGCAGGCACCACTGATAGCGGTCATGCCAATCGCCAAGCACTGACTGCATCTGCTTGAGTGCTTGAAAAGTGGCAGACGGCAGCGGTGACAGGCGTGGGAAGGCTTCAGCGCAATAGCGAAGACGTTTGGCGAGCAACCTTAGTTCGTGCGGATCGTGGTTGGTGTTGCCAAGCGCAGACATTAGCTGTCGAGACTGCTTGGTAATCTGGTTGACGATCCTGATGGCGAGGTTGTCGAAGTCGCCTTCTCGCTGAGCCGCACGAAACTCGTCAGGCCATAGATCAAGGCGCGTAAAGAGTCGCTCAAGCTCAGGGGAGGCGAGTATGTCTCTGTAATGCGAACGAAGCCGACCCAAACGAGCACTGCAACCAGCAGCAAGACCACGCCGGCCAAGCTCAGCAGCAAGAACTTCAAGGTCGCGGACGGGTGTGGTGATCTGGCCAACCTCTGATGCTGCATGGCGAAGCGGTACAACAGCCGGATGCCGCCTTAGAGGATGGAGAAGACTGCGAACACGGCGCACAGCAATGCGCAGGTCATGTAGTGCTTCGGGGTCGCTATCAGCCTCTAGACGAGCCTTGCAGGCGTAAAGGTTGACCTGCAGAACGAGCACTTGAGAAAGCATCTGATCGACAAGCGGCATGGACCACATCCTGTAAGAGTCATCGCCAGGGGCGGTTCAATATCATCACAGAATGCAGGTGTTTCAGCGAGAGGGGGAGGGATGGGCAAAGGGTCACTAAATGTTGACTGATAGGGCGCGCTTGGCGGATGGGTCGAATACCTCGTCGCGAAGAATGCGGAGGTCTACGGCGTCTTGGTTCAAGCGGTGAATCAGTCGAAGCATGTGCTGGCGTAGCACCTCGTCTCGGGTGTTCTCTGCAGCTCGCATCAGGGTGAAAGCGGCGTCTTCGTTGTTGGTTGCGATGGAATCCAGCGTCTTGCGTACATTGCGAATCAAGGTGAAACCCTCGGTTTAGACGGCCTGCAAGGTACTGAGCGAATGTTTCTAAAATATTGCAACGAATCAGCGAGCGGACGGATGGACACTGGAAAAAAACTGGCTATTGTCATGAATCTGCAATGCGGTAGAGCGAGAGTGTGAGTGCACTCCATGCAAGTTGGTGCAGCTCATACTTCTTAGGCAAGGCCAACCGTATGGTTGGTCTTTTTTTTGCCAGATTTTTGCAACCTAGACCATTGTGTTATGGAGGCAGCATGGATATTTCGATTGAGAAATCTGATGGCAGAGAGTCTGAGCAGTGGGTCGTTAGTGCAGGTTCGTTGACCTTGTGTTTCAGGGATCAGAGGTCCGCCATGGAGTTTTCTAGCAAGCTGAAAGAACGAGTGGAGTCGCCTCATTCGCTGCCTGTGATCGAGTCAGAGGCATTTGCGCAGGTAGAAAAGCTCAGCTGCGTAAGCTGACCACACGGCTCATGTGTCGAAAAAGTGTCGAAATCATAGAGCCTGATAGCGACGAATCGAGATGGTGAGGGTAGCGCAAAGCCCGTATTGAGCGGGTTTGGCACGGAATGACACGATACCGAAACGGGTTCGAATCTCTTCTTCACCGCCACTTTCGCAATACCTAAAGCCCCGAGAGCTGAGAAGCTCTCGGGGTTTTTTGTTTCCAATTTTTATTCCTCTCTGTTGCCCTAATCGCATGCGGATGCGTACGTCCGGCTGGCGGATTTCTTCGCAGTCGAGCTGGAGCCATTGGCAATGTCCATTGTCACTATCGAAACCACTGATTTTTGTCTGGCCAGCCGGCGGCCTAGAGTTGGCTCAACAAATTCAGTTGATTTGGAGGTCGTCATGCCCCGTATCGATGTGGTTTCCCTGGTGGGCAGCGCTGTACCTCCTCAGTTGAGGGCCAATGGTCGTATGGTCTGCTGGCTGCTGTTGATCGATGGCCAGCCCGTGGCCGGTCCCTTCGTTTCCCGCGAGGCGGCTTTGGCATGCCAAGCCGTCTGGCTACTCAGCAGTGGCATTCGCCGTGAGGGCGATTCATTGCTGGCTTGATTCATCGTTTTACCCCGCGCCTGCTCCAGCGCTCCCCTTGGCCCGCCTCAGGCGGGCTTTTTCTTGTCTGCCGGGTAGAATGGCGAACATTTGCTAAAAGGGGCGCAGCGTGGCCAGGTGGGACATTTTCTGCAGCGTGGTGGACAACTACGGTGATATCGGTGTCACCTGGCGGCTGGCCCGGCAACTGGTGGCTGAGCAGGCCCACTCAGTGCGACTGTGGGTCGATGAGCTGGACGCGTTCGTGCGTTTGTGCCCTGACGCAAGCATTGGCGCCGAGTGTCAGTACCAGGCCGGCGTAGAGGTCCGTCAGTGGCGTGAGCCGTTCCCTGTGGTTGAGCCTGCCGAGGTGGTGATCGAGGCTTTTGCCTGTCAGTTGCCGCCTTCCTATATAGAAGCAATGGCCCGCGACGGTACGAAGCCTTTGTGGCTGAACCTGGAATATCTCAGCGCCGAGGTATGGGTCGCGGGCTGTCATGGGCTGCCGTCACCGCAGCCGGGGGGCTTGCAGAAGTTCTTCTTCTTTCCCGGGTTCGTAGCGGGTACGGGGGGATTGTTACGCGAGGCCGATTTGCTAACGCGACGACGCGCCTTTCAGGGCGATATGTCGGCGCAGCAGGCATTTCTGCGTTCGCTGGGCGTGACGCGTCAGGCTGGTGCGCGGCTGATTTCCTTGTTCGCTTACGAGAATCCTGCGCTGGCAGGCTGGCTGGATGCGCTGGTGGCTGACTCGCAGCCCACTCAGCTGCTGGTGCCTCAAGGCAAGGTCCTCGGCGATCTGCAGCGCTGGTTCGGTGAGACGCAACTGGCGCCAGGTGATCAGCGTCATCGCGGCAATCTGCAGATCCACGTTCTGCCTTTCGTCGCTCAGGACGATTATGACCGCCTGTTGTGGTGTTGCGATCTCAATGCCGTGCGCGGCGAGGATTCCTTCATTCGCGCGCAGTGGGCGGGGAGGCCGTTGCTCTGGCACATCTATCCGCAGGAAGAAGGGGCGCACTGGGACAAGCTCGAAGCTTTTCTTGCGCTCTATAGCCCTGAGCTGCCGCCGGAAATTTCGGCCGCGCATGCCGCCTTGTGGCGCGCGTGGAATGCGGGGAGGGAAATGGAGCAGGCCTGGTCTGACCTGCAAAGCGCATGGCCGACACTGCAGCGACATGCCGAGCGCTGGTGCGATATACAGGCCGATCGGCCGGACCTTGCCACAGCGCTGGAACAGTTTTATCTAAATTGGCTATCATACGCGGCCTAGATTTCTGTACCTCCCGCATATTTCGGATATCCGCATGAAAACTGCACAAGAAATGAGAGTCAACAGCGTGGCCCTGATCGACGGCCAGCCGTGGCTGATTCAGAAGGCCGAGTTCACCAAGTCCGGTCGTAACAGCGCCATCGTCAAGATGAAGCTGAAGAACCTGCTCAACGGCTCCAAGACCGAGACCGTCTACAAAGCCGACGACAAGATGGAGCCGGTGATTCTCGAGCGCAAGGAAGTGACCCTGTCCTACATCAGCGGTGACGACTATGTGTTCATGGATCCGGAGTACAACTCCTACGAGCTGCGCGCCGAAGACCTGGAAAGCGTTCTGCCGTTCATCGAAGAAGGCATGACCGACGTCTGCGAAGCCGTGTTCTTCGAAGGCAAAGTGATCTCCGTTGACCTGCCGACCACCATCGTGCGTCAGGTTGTCTACACCGAGAACGCTGCTCGTGGTGACACTTCCGGCAAGGTGATGAAGCCTGCCAAGCTGCGCAACGGTACCGAGATCAAGGTTGCCGAGTTCGTCGACATCGACGACTGGATCGAGATCGACACCCGTGACGGTTCCTACAAGGGCCGCACCCAGGCGCCGCAAGCCTGAGCTTGAGCGTCATGAAGAACCCGGCCTCGCGCCGGGTTTTTTGTGCCCGTTTTTCAGCTTCATCCCGGATTTACTGCTGTGGGGCCGCGAGGTTCGCCTGAAGCGCCTGATCCCAGGGTGGCGGGAAACCGAAACGCTGCTTGAGAAAGCTCAGCAGCAGGCGTGTACGTGGGCTGGCTTCGCGCTCCAGGCGTAGGGCGTAGATGTTCACCGGCTCGGCCGCCGGAAGGCCATGTTCGCAGAACAGCGGAATCAGCTCTCCACGTTGCAGGTGCTCGCTGCTCATCCAGGTCGGCAGGTGAGCCACGCCCAGACCGGCGAGGGCGCTGAACAGCAGGGTTTCGGCGTTGTTGCTGGTCTGGCGCAGACGTTTGGGTTTGCACAGCTGCAGCTTGCCATCGACTTCGAAACGCCAGGCATAGGGTGGTGCGAGGCTGTCCCAGTCGAGGCCGTCGTGTTGCTCCAGCTCCAGCGGGCTTCGCGGAATACCGCGCCGGCGCAGGTAGTCGGGGCTGGCGCAGACGATACGAGTCATCGAGGCCAATGGTGTTGCGACCAATCGGCTGTCGGGCAACGGGCCGATGCGCACGACGATATCCACTTCGCCCAGGTGCTCGCCTTGCAGGTCGATGAAGCTGTCGATCAGACGCAGTTGTACGTCGAGACCGGGATTGGCGCGCAGGAAGTCGGCAATCGCCGGGGCAAGATGACGACGGCCGAAGGGCGAGGGCGCGTCGATGCGGATCAGACCTTCCGGTGCGCTGCTCAGCGACACCGCCTCGGCCCGCGCCAGGTGTAGCTCGGCGAGAATGCGCCGGGCTCGCTCGGCGAAGGCCAGACCTGCAGGAGTGACACGTACTGCGTGGGTGGTTCGGCTGAACAGGCTGCTGCCCATGGCGCGTTCCAGCGCGTCTATGCGCCGGGCCACCGCCGAAGGCGTGAGGGGATGGCGTCTTGCAGCGGCAGAGAAGCTGCCGGTTTCCAGCACGTCGAGGAAGAGTTCCAGCTGGTCGGTCAGGGCATCGGGATTCATGAGAGTTTGCTTATGCGGAATCAGCAAAGCCATTTTGCGCTGTTGTGCGTTTCCGCGCTAGCCAGCACTCAGTAACATGCGCGCACTGTTCGGAGGTGCCATGAATCTGTTCGACCTGTTGCTGAATCTGTTGCTGGGGCTGGGCCTCGGAACGCTGGGTGGCCTCTTCGGGATCGGCGGCGGTCTGATCGCCATTCCGGTGCTGGGTATCGTTTTCGGGTTGGATCAGCAATTGGCGCAGGGGACCGCGTTGGTCATGGTGGTGCCGAACGTGATGTTGGCTATCTGGCGCTACCACCAGAGAAACCGCATCGATCTTCGGCATGCCCTGCTTCTGGGTGTCACCAGTTTCTTCTGCGCGTGGCTGGCTTCGCTGTATGCCGTGGAGTTGGACTCGCGCACCATGCGCTGGGCGTTCGTCGGTTTTCTGTTGGCGCTGGCGGCCTACAATCTGTTGCGCATGCTGATGGCTCAGGCGCCTGTCAGCGGCGAACTGCGTCACCACTGGGGCTGGTTTGGCGTACTGGGCGGGGTTTCAGGTGCCATGGGTGGTCTGTTCGGTGTCGGAGGCGCGGTGGTGGCCACGCCGGTGCTCACCAGTGTGTTCGGCACTACCCAGGTGGTGGCGCAGGGGCTGTCGCTGTCACTGGCGTTGCCCAGCACGGGGGTGACACTGCTGACTTATGCGTTGCACCAGCACGTCAACTGGTGGATGGGCATTCCGCTGACCGTCGGAGGCCTGCTCAGCATCAGTTGGGGCGTGCGCCTGGCCCATTCGCTGCCTGAACGCCTGCTACGCAGTATGTTCTGCGGCTTTTTGCTGCTCTGTGCGCTGCTGCTCGCACTGGAGTCGAGCGGCGGCCTATAGGCGGAAACCTTCGACGATGTGATCGGCCAGGCATTCGGTGACGGGTGACTGGCTGCCCTCGTTGCGCAACAGGACGATGCTGGTCAACGGTAGCAAGGGCAGACCTTCAGCTTCGCCGAGGATGCGCAAATCCGGGGTGATCAGACTTTGCAGTTGCGCGGTGACGGCCAGACCGGCGCGCACCACGGCGAAGAGCGCCGACAGGCTGGGGCTGGTGTAGGCGATGCGGTAGGGCCGGCCAATGGCGTCCAGCGCGTTGCAGGCCCACTCGCGGCAGAAACAGTCGGCATTGAACATGGCCAGCGGCATCGGGTTCTGTTCATGCGGGGCAAAACCCTGGGCGACGGCCCAGGCGAAGCGTTCCTGGCGCAGCAGTTGGCCGATCTCCTTGCCGGGCTGGCGGGTGACGATGGTCAGGTCGAGATCCTGGCGCAGCAGCAACTGACCGGAAGGCTCGCAATGCACCTCCACCTGCACCAGCGGGTAGGCCTGGGCGAAGCGCGAGAGAATCTCCGGCAGAAAGCGCATCACGTAGTCGTCCGGCGTGCCGATGCGCACGGCACCGACCATATGCGGTTCGCGCAGGGTGTTGAGCACTTCGCCGTGCAGCTTGAGGATGCGCCGGGCATAGCCCAGCAGCACCTGGCCCTCTGGCGTCAGCCGCACCTGGCGGCCGTCGCGTTCGAATAGCTGGCGCTGTACCACGTCATCTTCCAGGCGCTTCATCTGCATGCTTATGGCCGACTGGGTGCGATTGACCGTCTCCGCAGCGCGGGTGAAACCGCCGGTGTCGGCGATGGCAACAAAGCTGCGCAGCAGTTCGGTATCGATACTGGCGTGGTAGGCCATTCATCAATCCTCAAGATGGATTGCATAAGAAACATTCGTTGGATTGATCTTAAGCCTGGACTGAGACTGACGCCAACCCCACAGGGAGGGCGAAAAGATGAAAGGTCAGAAAGGTTACGCGCTGGCTAATGCCATCCACTTCGAACGTCTGCCGTCATTGGCTGGACTTTGGCGTATGCTGCGGCGCTGGCGCCAGCTGGCTCGTGAGCGGCAGCAGTTGGCGCGGCTGGATGACATGGCACTGAAGGATCTGGGATTGTCCCGGGCCGATGTGTTGCAGGAAGCGGAACGGCCGTTCTGGGATGACCCGCTGCGAAAGTGAGTGGCAACGACTGGAGTTTTTGAATGACCGCGGTACGCAAGGGCGCCGATTTTTTTCTGTTCCAGCTGATGCTGTTGTTGTGCGCCATCTGGGGTAGCCAGCAGGTGGCGATCAAGCTGGCGGCCGACGATATCGCGCCGATGCTGCAGGTAGCCCTGCGTTCCGGCATCGCCGCGCTGCTGGTCGGCCTGCTGTTGGCGTGGCAACGCGGCTGGCGCGAATGGCTGGGCTGTACCTGGCTGGCCGGTGTGTTGGCGGGCGTGCTGTTCGCACTGGAGTTTTTCTTCATTGCGCTGGGTCTGCGCCATACCACGGCTTCACACATGGCGGTGTTTCTTTATACAGCGCCGATCTTCTCGGCGCTGGGGCTGCACCTGATGCTGCCCAGCGAGCGTCTGCGCCGCCTGCAATGGTTGGGTATTGCGCTGTGTTTCGGCGGCGTGGTGATGGCTTTCGGCGTGGGCGGTAACTGGGCCCAGATTGATGCCGGCATGCTGCTTGGCGATGCGCTGGGGCTGTGCGCAGGTATGGCCTGGGGCATGACAACAGTGGTGGTACGTGGCTCGCGTCTGTCGGAAGCGCCGGCCGGGCTGACGCTGTTCTATCAGCTGGCAGTGGCCTTCTTGCTACTGCTCGGCTACGCGCTGGTGGTGGTCGATCTCGGCCAACTGCGTTGGACTCCGCTCGCCATCGCCAGCATTCTGCTGCAGGGCGTGGTGGTGTCGTTCTTCACCTACCTGGTGTGGTTCTGGCTTTTGCGCCGTTATCTGGCGTCGAACATGGCGGTGTTCTCGTTCATGACGCCGCTGTTCGGGGTGACCTTCGGCGTGCTGGTGCTGGACGAGCCGCTGACGCTGAACTTCGTCATCGGGGCCGTGCTGGTGCTGTCGGGTATCGCCCTGGTCAGCAGCGAGGCCTGGCTGCGTCGGCGCCTGGCAGGCTGGCGTGGCATAGCGCAGCAGCCCTGATCTTTTCGTTTGCACGGAGGCTGAACAGTTGTCCGTATATCACCTGGCCCAGCTGAACATTGCCTGGATGAAGGCGCCACTAGCGTCGCCGCAGATGGCTGATTTCGTCGCCAACCTTGAGCGCATCAATGCCCTAGCCGAGGACTCGCCCGTTTACATCTGGCGTTTGCAGGACGAAGCGGCCGAGCGCCTGGCCCATCTACGCGAGCACGGTGCCACGGAGCATGCATTTACCTTTCGCCATGCGTTTGCGGCGCCGGCCTGATAGGCTGAGTCGCCATGACCGACTCTCTTTCCCTCGCCGAAGCTCGCCGCCTGGCCCTGGCGGCTCAGGGCTTTGGCCGAACCCCGCGCGGGGCCGTTGCCCACAAGCACTTGCAGGCGCAGATCGAACGTCTCGGCGTTTTGCAGATCGATTCGGTCAACGCCCTGGTGCGAGCGCATTATCTTCCGGCGTTTTCCCGGCTCGGTCATTACCAGGCCGAGCATCTCGACGAACTGGCCTGGAGCCGCGGGCGGCGCCGTCGTCTGTTCGAATACTGGGGGCACGAAGCCTCGTTGTTGCCGCTGGAGCTATACCCGCTACTGCGCTGGCGCATGCGTAGGGCCGCCGACGGCCTGGGCATCTACCGGCAACTGGCGAAGTTCGGTGTGGAGCGGCGCGACGTGATCGAGTCCGTGTTGCAGGCCGTGCGTGAGCGCGGCGCGTTAGGTGCCGGTAGCCTCAGCAGCCGCACCGAGAAGGCCGGCCCCTGGTGGGACTGGAGCGCTGAAAAGATGGCGCTGGAATGGCTGTTCGCCGCAGGTGAGGTGACGGTGGCTGGGCGGCGGGGCTTCGAGCGTTTGTACGATTTGCCGGAGCGGGTGATACCGGCGGCGATGCTCAACCAGGCCGAACCGGATGAAGACGAGGCGCAGAGGCGCCTGTTGCTGCGCTCGGCTGATGCCCTGGGCGTGGCGACCGAGAAAGACCTGCGCGACTACTACCGGCTCGATGCCGGTGACAGCAAGCGACGTATCGCCGAACTGGTGGAGGCCGGCGAGTTGCACGCGGTTAGGGTGCAGGGCTGGCGGCAACCTGCGTACTGCCGGGGCGAGTCGCGCATTCCGCGACGAGTGCGCCATAGCGCATTGTTGTCGCCCTTCGACTCGCTGATCTGGGAGCGCGACCGTACACAGCGGTTGTTCGACTTCCGCTATCGCCTGGAAATCTATACCCCGCAGGCCAAGCGTGTGTATGGCTACTACGTGCTGCCATTTCTGCATCATGAACGCCTGCTGGCGCGGGTGGACCTGCGTAGCGAGCGAGCAGCCGAACGCCTGGCGGTACATGCGGTGCATCTGGAGGATGCGCCGTTGAGCGAGGAAGCGTGCCTGGCGCTGGGGGATTCACTGCGTGCGCTGGCGCACTGGCTGGGGCTGGACGAGGTGTGGCTGGCGCCGAGCGTCAGCCTGCGCGGACTAGTGGGCTAGCCGCCATTCACAACTTCAATTCATCGAGGCGCCGGATGTTCGGCCTCGTCTGGCAGGTGTAGTACAGCGGTGAGCCGCTGGGAAAGGGGCCGCGTTGCAGCCCCTCGAGGCGCTTACTTGGCAGCCAGACGGGTACGCATGTTGTTGGCACGGTCGCTGGAGCCCGGGTGCGAGGAGAACATGCTGCCCTCGCCGCCGCCCAGCTTGGCCAGTTTCTCGAACGCTGTGACCAGGCCTTCACGCGGGATGTTGCGCTGAGTCAGCAGGTCGAAGGAGAAATTGTCGGCGGCGTTTTCCTGGCTCTGGGAGAACTGCGCATTGACCAGTTTCTCACCCAGGGCACCGATCTGCGATGCGGACAGGACGGCGACGGTGCTATTGCCGGAGCCGGCAGCGGCATTGCGCGCCGCGTTGGTAGCGTAGGCGGTCTGCATGGCCTTCTTGCTGTGACCGAGGGCGACGTGACCGATCTCGTGTCCGAGCACACCTTCCACTTCGTTGTCGGTCATCAGGTCCATCAGGCCGCTGTAAACACGTACGCAGCCGTTGGCCATGGCCCAGGCGTTGACATCATCGGCCTGGTAAACCTTGTAGGTGATCGGCGTGCCGCTGATCTGATGGCCGAGGTTGTTGGCGATCTTGTCCAGGCGCTTGGTGTAGGGGCTGTTCGGGCCGGCGATGTTGGCCTCGGCGTCCATCTGGGCGCAGGCCTGGTCGGCCATGCTGCGCACTTCGGCGTCACTGAGGGTGACCGCCTGTACGGCCATCAGACCGGATTGCAGCATGGCGTCGGGAGACATGTTCTGGCAGCCGGTCAGCAGAGCGGCGCCGGAGAGGGCGAAAGCGGAGAGGGTGGTTCGCAGTTGCATGAAGCATCGTCCTTGTTGGTGGTGTTGGCCGCGAGTCCTTTCCGGCTGGGTAGCATTTTCGGCACCTGCACGGCGCTCGCGTTGGGGTGGCATTATGCCTGACAGGGCTCAGAAGAAGTGCGAGCCGGTTCGCGCCCTGGCCGCTGGCCAGGCGCAGCGATTCAGCGGCGGACCTGCTTCAGCGTATCGGCGATCATGAACGCCAGCTCCAGGGACTGGTCGGCATTCATGCGCGGATCGCAATGGGTGTGGTAGCGATCAGACAAACCGTCCTCGGTGATCGGTCGCGAGCCGCCGATGCACTCGGTGACGTTCTGGCCCGTCATCTCGATATGGATACCGCCGGCGTAGGTGCCCTCGGCCTGGTGCACGGCGAAGAACTGCCGTACCTCGGCGAGGATCTGTGCAAAGTCGCGGGTCTTGTAACCGCTGCTGGCCTTGATGGTGTTGCCGTGCATGGGGTCGGAGCTCCACAGCACCTCGCGGCCCTCGCTCTTGACCTTGCGCAGCAGGCGCGGGAAGTGCGCCTCGACCTTGTCGGCGCCCATGCGCACGATCAGGTTGAGGCGGCCCGGGTCGTTGTCCGGGTTGAGCGTGTCGATCAGGTGAATCAGCTCGTCCGGATCCATGCTCGGACCGACCTTGACCCCGATGGGGTTCTCGATGCCGCGCATGAATTCGACGTGCGCGCCATCCAGCTGACGGGTGCGGTCACCAATCCACAGCATGTGCGCCGAGCAGTCGTACCAGCGGCCGGTGAGACTGTCACGGCGAACGAAGGCTTCCTCGTAGTTGAGCAGCAGAGCTTCGTGGGCGGTGAAGAAGCTCACTTCGCGCAACTGCGGCGCGCTGTCCATGCCGACCGCGCGCATGAAGGCCAGGGTCTCGTCAATGCGATTGGCGAGTTGGTGGTACTTCTCGGCCAGAGCCGAGTTGGCGATGAAATCGAGGTTCCACTGGTGCACTTGGTGCACGTCGGCGAAGCCGCCCTGGGCGAAGGCGCGCAGCAGGTTGAGGCTTGCGGTGGCCTGGTGATAGGCCTGCAGCAGTCGCTCCGGGTCGGGTACGCGGCTGGCAGCGTCGAAGCCGATACCGTTGACGATGTCGCCACGGTAGGCGGGCAGGGTGACGCCGTCGATGGTTTCGCTGCCGGATGAGCGCGGCTTGGCAAACTGGCCGGCCATACGCCCCACCTTGACCACCGGGCACCCGGCGGCGAAGGTCATGACGATGGCCATCTGCAGCAGCACCTTGAAGGTGTCACGAATCTTCGCCGCGGAAAATTCGGCGAAACTCTCGGCACAGTCGCCGCCCTGAAGCAGGAAGGCGCGCCCCTGGGTCACTTCGGCAAACTGACGGCGCAGCTCGCGCGCCTCGCCGGCGAACACCAGCGGCGGGTAGCCGGCCAGGGTCTGCTCGACGCGGGCAACGTGGGCGGCATCAGGGTATTCAGGCTGCTGCTGGATGGGCTTGACCCTCCAGCTATCGGGACTCCAGGCGTGCGACATGCTGCGTCTCTAGCGATTGATCGACGGAGGCGCATGTTAACCGATAAGCCCTGTAAGCCGTATGGGTACATGCGCCTGCTGCCGCGCGATGCATCATGCGGTCGCTGCACCACCGAACTGCGGTGCCGGCTGCTGGCGCAGCAGCACGTCGCGGCTTGGCAGGAAACGGCCGTACTGCTGGATCTTGCCCAGCTCGTCCGGGTATTCCAAGCCACGCTGATAGGCGATGCGGCCATTGATCAGGGTCATCTCCACCGCGGCATCGTTACGTTTGACCACCCGTTCCAGGCCGAGCACCTCCATCGGCGCCTCGTGCAGTTCGTCCAGACTGTCGTCGAGACCTTCGGGGTTGATCAGGACCAGATCGGCGCGGTCACCGACGCGTATGTAGCCGGCGTCCACCCCGATGAAGTCGGCCAGTTCACCGCTGCAGCGCCGCACCGCCTGGCCCAGCTCCATGAACGGCTCGTTCGCCAGCTCGGCGTCACGCACGTACTTGAGAAAGCGCAGCGGGAAGTTGTACTGGGCGATGGAGCGCAGGTGCGCGCCGGAGTCGGCGAAGCCCGGGTGGGTCCAGGGGCTGGCCAGCAGCTTGCGCATGATAGGTTCGCGCTGGTTGCCGTAGCAGGTGGTCCACTTCAGGTCTTCGCGGTATTGGCAGGCCAGCTCGAAGTAGGCGTCCACCGCATCCAGGCCGCGGCTTTCGCCGAGCTGTTTGAAATTCTTGCCGACCATCGACGGGTCCGGGCACTCGGTTACCCAGCAGTCGGAAAAGTCGCGGTGCCACAGGCCCTTGGTGAGGATGGCCTTGACCTGCTTCTTGAACAGGGCGCGGAACTCCGGCTCTTTGACCTTGGCATAGAGTTCGTCCGGGTCCTTGATGTTGCGCAGGATCTCGCCGGCACCGAACTCCTCGAAGGCGTTCACGTTGAGCCCTTCCAGGCGCAGGGTGAAGGGCGCCGGGAGGGTCTGCCAGCGGAAGTGGCCGCGCAGCACCTTGTTGGCCAGCCAGCCGGAGAGACGGGTGAAGCGGTGCAGCAGCGGCTGCGACTTGAGATCCAGCGCGGTGAGCATGGTGCACTTGAGTGGCTTGCGGAACCAGCCGTGGGCCTGCCAGAGGAAGGCGAACACGTTGACCTTGGTCACCGCATTGGGCGCGCCCTGCAGCACGGCACCGCGCCTACGGAGGATGGCGAACAGCCGCGAGAACTCCTTCCAGCTGGCGAAGGTAGAGGGCAGCGGGCTGGACCAGGCCCGGTCGCCGTCCATCTTGTCCAGCCGCGTGGTCATCACCGAAAGGCCGATGCAGCCGGCGTCCAGTGCTTCTTCCAGCAACTGCTCCATGCGCTGCATTTCCGCTTCGGTCGGCTTGACCCGGCTGGTGGCACGCTCCAGGCCCATGACCGCCACGCGCAGCTCGGAGTGACCGAGGAAGGAGTTGACGTTGGGGCCAAGCGCCAGCTGGTCGTAGAAGGCGCGGTAACCAGCCGCGTCACGCCAGGTCTTCTTCTCCTGGAGGATCGGCAGCACGTATTCGCGCGGTACTGCCTCGACGCGGGTGAACAGGTCGGAGCAGTCCTCGGCATCGGCCAGCACCATGCTGATCGAGCAGGAGCCGATGGTGACGGTGGTCACGCCGTGGCGCACCGATTCCTTCAGCGCCGGCGCGGCGATGACCTCCGCATCGTAGTGCGAGTGAATTTCCAGAAAGCCCGGAGTGAGCCATTTGCCGGTGGCGTCGATGACGTTCGCACAGCCGCTTTCGTCCAGCGGGCTGAGGCTGAGCACGTCGATGCGGCCATTGCGGATGCCGACATGGCGTTGCACGCCGGGTGCGCCGGTGCCGTCGAAGTACAGGCCGTTCTTGATGATGATGTCGTAACTCATAGCAATCTCCAGGGCGCCAGCAGCAGGATGCCGGTGGCCAGCAGCAGGATGTAGATGGCGATGCGGAAATGACGCTCGTCGAAGCGCCGGTGCAGGCGTTCGCCGAGCCAGACGCCAAGCAGCAGCAGCGGGGCGTAGCCAAGCACTTGCGGCAGGGCGGGTTGCAGGCGTCCGTCGAGCAGGAAGGCGAGGGTCAACAGGCTGTTGAGGGTGAACCAGACACTGATCAGGGTGGCGCGCAGCCGGGCTTTGTCCAGTTGGGTGCCCGCCAGGCCGAACACCAGTAACGGGCCGCCCGAGGCGAACAGACCATGGCTGAGTCCGGCTCCAAGGGTGATCAGACGAGTCAGCCACTGTGGCCGGACCGGCAGCACTGCGGCATGGCGCAACCGCCAGAGCTCGCGTCCGGCGAACCAGAGGATGAGTGCGCCAAACACTGACTTGAGCGCCTGGGTGTCGAGGTAGGGCAGCAGCCAGTAGCCCAGCAGGGTGCCGGCCACCATGCTCGGCAGGATGGTGCCGAGCAGCAGGCGCACGTCGACCATGCGCCAATGGCGATACACCAGATAACCGGTCATGCAGATGTTCAGTGGCACCAACACTGGCAGCAACTGATCGATTGGCAGCAGCAGGGCGCCCAGTGACAGGGCGATGACGATGCTGCCGAAGCCGGTGATGGCCTCCAGCGTATAGGCCAGCAGTATGAATGCGCCCAGCGCATAGGGAACAAAGGCGCTCATGCCATCTCTCCGGCGAAACGCTGACTCATCTTGCGGTAGTAGAAACCGGGAGCCAGGCGCCAGAGCAGGCTGGCCAGCCAACTGCCGCGATCGGGGAACAGCCGTTGCTGGCGCCGATGCAGGGCAGCGACGATCTGCGCGGCCATCCAGTCGGCACCGCGAATGGCGCCGACGGTCGAACGTGCATGTGCAGCCGGCCTGCCGTCCGCGCCCAGCGCGTTGCGCTCGATTGGGGTGTCGAGAAAGCTCGGGTAGACCATCAGCAGGCCGATGCCGTCACGGGCGATTTCCGCACGCAGCACCTCGAAGGCCTGGCCCAGTGCGCTCTTTGCCGCGCAGTAGCCGGCACGGCCGAGCACCGGCATCCAGCCGGCCATCGAACCGATGGCGACGACCTGCCCGGCGCTTTCGCGCAGCAGCGGCAGGGCGGTCAGGGTCAGTTCCAGCGGCGCGTGGAAGTCCACCGCCATGACCTTGCGGAACACCGCCGGTGCGGTGTTTACGGTGGGCGACCGATGGGTGATACCGGCATTGTTGATCAGCACGTCCAGGCGACCGAAGCGAGCACGGCAGGAGTCGATCAGCTGCTTGTGCAGCGCAGGGTCGGTGATGTCGCCACTGAGCCCCAGAACGCGTTCCTCGCCCAGCTCGGAAACCCGCGCGGCCAGGCCGTCTGCGTCGATGTCGGTGAGCAGCAACGCATCGTCGCGGGCATGGCAGGCACGTGCGAGCTGCCAGCCGAGGCCGCTGGCGGCCCCGGTGATAAGGGTCACGCGCATCAGGATTCTCCCAGCTGCGGTATCGCGGCCGGCTCGCCTGCCGGCGGACGGCGCGACCAGAACCAGGCCAGGCTCAGCCCCGATACCAGGTGCCAGCAGCCCCAGAACGCCGCGATCAGTACCATACCGCCGGCCTGCGGGAAGAAGGTGAAGATGATCACCAGCCCCAGGGCGGAGTTCTGGATGCCGGTTTCCAGCGTCACGGCGCGCGCATCCTCTTCGCTCAGGCGGGTCAGGCGCGCGCTGCAGTAACCGATCAGCAGGGCCAGCAGGTTGTGCCCCACCACCAGCCAGAAGAACAGGTGGAAGTGGCTGACGAACTGGTCGAGGTTGCGGCTGAAAGCCAGGCCAACGAAACCCAGCATCACCGCCAGACTGGCCAGGCGCAGCGGTTTTTCAACGCGCAGGGTCAGCATGGGGAAGCGCCGGCCGATGGCCATGCCGGCAATCAGCGGTACACCAAGCACCAGCACCACCAGTAGCAGCAGGCCCAGCGGGTCGATGTCGATTTCGGTGAGCAGCGGTCGGGTATGCGGGTTGAGCCAGGCATACAGAGCGAAATTAAACGGCGTCAGTACGCTGGCCGCCAGGCTGGAAACGGCGGTCATGCTGACCGATACGGCCACGTTGCCGCGCGCCATCCAGGTCATGATGTTGGAGAAGCTGCCGCCGGGGCAGGCCGCGACCAGGGTCATGCCCAGTGCCAGTTCCGGCGGAATCCGCAGCAGCCAGCAGGCCAGGCAGGTCAGTGCCGGCAAAAGCAGGAACTGCGCCAGCAGGCCGATGAAGGGCGCACGGGGAGAACGCACGATGCGGCGGAAATCCTCGGCGCGCAGTTCGAGCGAGACGCCGAACATCATCAGCGCAACGATCAGGTTGATCAGCACCAGGCTGCTCGGGTCGAAGGCGATTCTAACCTCGTCCATCCTCAGACCTCCTGTACCGCAGGCAGGGTGGCGCTGCTCAGTTCGCGGCGCAGTGCAGCACTGTGCTCGGCGATGCGCCGGCGGTAGCTGTCCTTGTGTACGTAGTAGGCCATGCGCTCGAGCTCAAGATAGCGATAGCCTCCGTCGACGCGTTGCCCGGCCTGTTCACGGATGGTCTTGCGCAGAGCCTGCGCCGCGGGGCTGCCGGCCTGAAGCTGGCGGATGTACAGCGCGACCAGTTCGGCCTGCTCATCGCGACCCTGCCAGCCGAGGCCCGATGCTTCGACCATGCCGAGCATGAAGATGTCATCATGTTCGGGGTGGAACACGTTGAGGTACAGCTGCGGTGCACCGGCACCTTGCGGCCAGTTCAGCTCGCTGCGCTCGATGAACGGGTAATCGAGCTTGTAGCCGGTGGCCATGAGGATCAGGTCGTAGTCGGCCTGCTGGCCATTGGAGAAGGTCACGCTCCGGCCATTCACTGCGGTGATATCACCACGCGGACGGATGTCACCGTGGCCAATGTGATGCAGTACCAGCGAGTTCATCACCGGATGCGATTCGTACAGGCGATAGTCGGGATCGGGCAGCCCGTACTGCGAGGGCTTGCCGACCAGGGCGCGCACCAGCAGGCCGTCGAGCATCTGCTTGAGCCGGCGTGGCAGTTTGATCGCGCCGCCGAAGGTATCGGTGGGCTTGCCAAGGATGAACTTGGGCAGGAAGTGGTAGCCGCGGCGCACGGAGATGTCTACCGAGGCCGCACGGTGCACGGCATCAACTGCGATATCACAGGCCGAGTTGCCGCAGCCGACCACCAGCACGCGCTTGCCGGCGAAGATGTCGGCGCTCTTGTAATCGCTCGAATGCAGCAGCTCACCGCTGAAGGCGCCGGGCAGAGGCGCCAGATTCGGCGTGTGCAGGGTTCCGTTGGCGATCAGCACACCGTCGAAATGCCATTCACGCTGCTCACCGTTGCGCTCGCTGATCAGCTTCCAGCCCTGCGTCTGACGCTCGACTCGCAGCACGCGAGTGTCGAACTGGTAGTGCTCATACAGGCGAAAGTGCCGCGCGTAGTCACGGAAATAGCGGCGCATCTCGCTGTGATGCGGGTAGGGCGCCACTTCGGCGCGCATGGGGAATTCACGGAACTCGGTGGTGCCCTTGGAGGAAATCAGGTGGGCCGAGTGGTACATGGTGCTGTGCGGATTGTCGATGTCCCACAGACCGCCGACGTCGCTATGCAGCTCGAAGCCGACGAAATCGATGCCGTGTTTTTTCAAATGCCGGGCCGTGCACAGGCCCATGGGGCCGGCACCTATGATGGCGTACATGGAGAACCTCGTTATTGTTATGAGTAGCAGCGCAAGTGTGAGAATTATCGCGTGACCCGGGGCCTGCGATTCAATGACAATCGGCGCCTTCGACCCGCCGCTTGTGGTTCGGGATGTCACTGTGGGAGAAGTATCGATGCCTGGGTTGCCGCCAGACGATGAAATGCAGGACGAAGTCCTGCTGGCCGAGGTGCACGATGCGTTCGGGGTGATTCGCGTGGTGCAGATCGGCGCCTACCGCTTTCTCGAGTTCGGTGATGCCATCGAACAGAGCTGCGTATTCCAGAGCGATCCCAGCTGGCTCGAGTACGACTACACCCGTGCCATGCTGCTTGGCGCGCTTTGCCACGATGCGCCGGAAACCGCGCTGTTTCTCGGCCTCGGCGCCGGCAACCTGACCCAGGCGTGTCTGAAGTACCTGCCGCTGGAGGATGTCGAGGCCATCGAGCTGCGCCCGGACGTGCCACGTCTGGCCATGGAATACCTCGGCCTCGACGATGATCCGCGGCTGACCATTCGCATCGGGGATGCCATCGAGCTGCTCGACAGTGCGGAAACCGCCGACCTGATCTTTCTCGACCTGTATACCGATCAGGGGCCGGGCGTCGGTCACCTGGCCTGGCGCTTTCTCGAAAACTGTCGTGAGAAGCTCAACCCGGGCGGCTGGCTGATCATCAACCAGTGGGCAGGCAACGACGGCAAGCCACTGGGAGCGGCGCTGCTGCGCGGTCTCTATCACCGGTATTACTGGGAGTGCCCGGTGAAGGAGGGCAATGTCGTACTGCTGATTCCGGCCGACCTCGACCAGCGTCTGGACATGGTTCGTCTGCAGGCGCGTGCGGTCGAGCTGGCGCCGCGCCTGGGCTATTCCCTGCAACCGCTGATCGACGCCCTGCGCCCGGCTACCTGAGGCCAGGGGCCGTCTGAAACCCCGGCAGGGCGCAGTGCAGAAAGGCGCAGAACATAAAAAAACGCACCCTGGCCGGGATTTTCCGGTATGATGCGCGCCGGCCATTTCATTGGCCACGTTCAGGTAGTGCAACTCGCCCGGAAAATTGACTTCCGGCAGCCAGTCCCAAGCGGACTATCCTTGACGATTCACTTTCATCACGTTTTCGCAAATCCCGCCGACCAGGCTGCCAGGGTGACCCACAAGGTCTTACAAGGCACGCGCAGCTTTGGGACATGGGCCTTTGCGGATGCATTAGAGGCAGACCCATGACCCAGGAAACCGGCGGCTTCGCCGCGCTCGGACTTCATCCCAATATTCTCGCCGCCCTGACCGCAGTCGGTTACGAAGAGCCGTCTCCGATTCAGGCCCAGGCCATTCCGGTGATCCTCGCCGGCCACGACATGATCGGCCAGGCGCAGACCGGCACCGGCAAGACCGCGGCCTTCGCGCTGCCGCTGCTGTCGAAGATCGATGCGGCCAAACGCGAGCCGCAGGTACTGATCCTTGCTCCTACCCGCGAGCTGGCCCTGCAGGTGGCCACCGCGTTCGAAACCTATTCCAAGCAGATGCCGGGCGTTAACGTCGTCGCCGTCTATGGTGGCGCACCGATGGGCCCGCAGCTCAAGGCCATCCGCCAGGGCGCGCAGATCATCGTGGCCACCCCGGGCCGCCTGGTCGACCACCTGCGTCGCGACGAGAAGGTGCTGTCCACCATTCAGCATCTGGTCCTCGACGAAGCTGACGAAATGCTCAAGCTGGGTTTCATGGACGATCTGGAGATCATCTTCGAAGCCATGCCGGAAAGCCGCCAGAGCGTGCTGTTCTCCGCGACCCTGCCGCATTCGATCCGCGCCATCGCCGAGAAGCACCTGCGCGAGCCGCAGCACATCAAGATCGCCGCCAAGACCCAGACTGTCTCGCGCATCGAGCAGGCGCACCTGATGATCCATGCTGATCAGAAGACCAACGCCGTGCTACGCCTGCTGGAAGTCGAGGAATTCGACGCGCTGATCGCCTTCGTACGAACCAAACAGGCCACCCTGGATCTGGCCAGCGCGCTGGAAGCCAAGGGTTTCAAGGCCGCTGCGCTGAATGGCGATATCGCCCAGAACCAGCGCGAGCGCGTGATCGAGTCGCTCAAGGATGGCCGTCTGGACATCGTCGTCGCCACTGACGTCGCTGCCCGTGGTATCGACGTGCCGCGCATTACCCACGTGTTCAACGTCGACATGCCGTACGACCCGGAGTCCTACGTACACCGTATCGGTCGTACCGGCCGTGCCGGCCGCGATGGTCGTGCGCTGCTGCTGGTGACTCCGCGCGAGCGCCGCATGCTGCAGGTGATCGAGCGGGTTACCGGGCAGAAGGTCGGTGAGGTGAAACTGCCGAACGCCCAGCAGGTGCTGGATGCGCGCATCAAGAAGCTGACCAGCAGCCTGGCGCCGCTGGTTGCTGACGCCGAAGCCAGCCATGGCGATCTGCTCGATCGCCTGACCGCCGACATCGGTTGCAGCCCGCGTGCCCTGGCCGCTGCGCTGCTGAAGAAGGCCACCAACGGCCAGGCGTTGGATCTGGCCAGCGTCGAGCGCGAGCAGCCGCTGGTGCCGGGCGTTGGCGCCCCGCGTGAGCGTCGCGAGCGTGATGGTGACCGTGGCGGCGAGCGTGGCGAATACCGCGAGCGTCGTGCGCCGATGCCGCTGGCCGAGGGGCGCGTGCGTTGCCGTACCGCACTGGGCACTCGTGACGGCATCGCTGCGAAGAACCTGCTGGGCGCGATCCTCAACGAGGGCGGTCTGGCGCGCGAAGCCATTGGCCGCATCCAGATCCGCGAGACCTTCAGCCTGGTCGAATTGCCGGAAGATGGCCTGGACCGTCTGCTCGGCAAGTTGAAGGACACCCGCGTCGCCGGCAAGGCGCTGAAACTGCGCCGCTACCGCGAAGATTGATCCGGCAGGTGTGATGCCTTGCCCGTGATCAGCAGAACGCCGCGCCCCGATAAAGGGCGCGGCGTTTTCGTTTCTGCATCGGTCTGTCAGCCGGTTTCGAGATTGGCCTTTGGCGCCAGGCGGTCGAATACCTCGGCTGTCAGTGCCGCCTCACCGGCTTCGTCGAGCACTTCACGCGGGTGTTCGCTGCCGGGAATGCTGCTGTCGAGCATGCTCAGTAACTGAGCGCCGCGCGCAGTAAGAATGAAGTTCTCGCCGTTGCCACCTTCTTCCTCTGGACGTGGCTCGATAAAGCCGTTGTGCAGCAGGCTCGCTTCGTAGCGGGCGGCCTCGGCGCGCAGATGGTCAAGGTTGGCCACGGGTTCGCCGGCGTTTTCATGCTCTTCGGCCAGGTCTTCGGCGTAGCGACGCGGGGCAAAGGGTTTGCCGGCGGAGTTCTGTGCCTCGTGCAGCAGGCGTTCGATCAGGTCCCAGTCATGTTTCATGGCGGTACTCCCTAAGCGATGGGCTTATAGGGTCCGACTTCACTGGCGCGGTACGGTTCGACCCAATTGCCTGAGCGGTCCGTGCAAAGCAAAACGCCCCGAACCAGTCGGGGCGTTTCAGGTGCCTTGCCGGCTGCGATCAGGCGCGGCGGCGGAACAGCGGTTGTGGCTGGTCGGCCGAAGCCTGGTAGACCTCGCTGTAGTCGTCGAAGGCCTTCAGTGCGTCGTACGGGTCCTTGTCGGCGCGCACGGCGAAGGCGTCGAAACCGACGCGGCGCAGGGCGAACAGCTGGTCACGCAGGACGTCGCCGATGGCGCGCACTTCGCCCTTGTAGTTGTAGCGGGTGCGTAGCAGGTAGGCGCTGGAGGAGTGACGGCCGTCGGTGAAGGCAGGGAACTCCAGAGCGATGACCTGGAAATGTGCCAGGTCATCGGCGATTTCCTCGATTTCCTCGCCGGCTTCCAGCCATACGCCGAGACCGCCATCGCGGGCCTTGAGCGCGTGCGCATGCTCGCGCCAAAGGCTCAGCGGAACGATAATGTCGTCGCAGTTGGGGATGGCGTCCAGGGTCACGTCCTTGGCCAGCAGATGCCAGGTTTCGTCGACCACCTGACCGTTCTTAATGATTCGCTGCATAGACGCGCTCCTTGAACGGGTCGATACCGATGCGGCGGTAGGTATCGAGGAAGCTTTCTTCTTCGGTGCGTTGTTCGACATAGACGTTGATGATCTTGTCGATCACGTCCGGCATGTCGTCCTGGGCGAAGGACGGGCCGAGAATCTGCGCCAGGCTGGCTTCGCGACCGGCGCTGCCGCCGAGCGAGACCTGATAGAACTCCTGGCCTTTCTTGTCCACGCCGAGAATGCCGATGTGGCCCACATGGTGGTGACCGCAGGCGTTCATGCAGCCGGAGATGTTCAGGTCGATGTCGCCGATATCGAACAGGTAGTCGAGATCGTCGAAGCGGCGCTGAATGGCTTCGGCCACCGGGATCGACTTGGCGTTGGCCAGGGAGCAGAAATCGCCACCTGGGCAGCAGATGATGTCGGTCAGCAGGCCCACGTTCGGTGTGGCGAAACCCTGTTCGCGCAGCTCGCCCCACAGGGTCAGCAGCTGACGCTGCTCGACGTCGGCAAGGATGATGTTCTGGTTGTGGCTGTTGCGCACTTCACCGAAGGAGTAACGGTCGGCCAGATCGGCGATGGCGTCGAGTTGCTTGTCGGTGACGTCGCCCGGCGCCACTCCGGTGGGCTTGAGCGACAGGGTTACGGCCACGTAGCCGGGTTTCTTGTGGGCAAAGGTGTTGCGCTGGCGCCAGCGGGCAAAACCCGGGTGCTCGGCGTCCTGCTGGGCGAGCAGGGCAGCTTCGTCCTGCAGGGAGAGATAGTTCGGGTCGACGAAGTGGGCGGCGACACGGGCGACTTCAGCCTCGGTCAGAGTGGTCGGGCCGTCCTTGAGGTGCGCCCATTCGGCGTTGACGCGCTCGGCGAACACCTCGGGAGTCAGCGCCTTGACCAGGATCTTGATGCGCGCCTTGTACTTATTGTCGCGACGGCCATAGCGGTTGTACACGCGCAGGATTGCGTCGAGGTAGCTGATCAGGTGCTGCCAGGGCAGGAATTCGTTGATGAAGCTGCCGACGATCGGAGTACGACCCAGGCCTCCGCCAACGGAAACACGGAAGCCCAACTCGCCAGCCTCGTTCTTCACCGCTTCCAGACCGATGTCATGGACTTCGATGGCCGCGCGGTCGCTGACTGCACCGTTGACGGCGATCTTGAACTTGCGCGGCAGGTGGCTGAATTCGGGGTGGAAGGTCGACCACTGACGGATGATTTCGCACCAGGGGCGCGGATCGACGATCTCGTCCTTGGCCACGCCGGCGAACTGGTCGGTGGTGGTGTTGCGGATGCAGTTGCCGCTGGTCTGGATGGCGTGCATCTGTACGGTGGCCAGCTCGGCGAGAATCTCCGGCACGTCTTCGAGATCCGGCCAGTTGAACTGGACGTTCTGACGGGTGCTGATGTGGGCGTAGCCCTTGTCGTAGTCGCGGGCGATCTTGGCCAGCATGCGTACCTGGGTGGACGACAGCAGGCCGTAGGGTACGGCGATGCGCAGCATGGGCGCATAACGCTGGATATACAGACCGTTCTGCAGGCGCAGCGGGCGGAATTCCTCGCCGCTCAGCTCTCCGGAGAGATAGCGGCGGGTTTGATCGCGGAACTGCTTGACGCGATCCTCGACGATCTTTTGATCGTACTGGTCATATACGTACATGAAGGGTCCTGTTTTCAGGCTACTTACTGCCAATCAGCGCGCACGGCCGCGCACTCCCCGAGGAGCCGGGGCACGATACCAGCTCAGGTTTATGCGTAAAAGTGATGTTTGAATATATAAACCTGCCTTTAGGGAATAAGACTGGTGCAGAGCATAACCAGATGGTTTGAGCGAAGGCCGATGCTGGTCTTAAATGCTGTGTGCGTCACCCACAATCACAAGAAGAGGGGGAGCCATGAGCGAACACACCAATACGGACAATTCCGACAGCGTCATTGATGCCTGGGCGATCTTCTGCCTGATTCTGATTGCAGTGGGCACGGCGGTTTTCTGGGTCAGCGGGCAGTGAGGACAAAGGCCGGCGTGCATTAGCTGTCGGCCTTTTTTCATTTGCGTCTTATACTGCGCCCCGTTAACTGAGGAGGGGCGGTGTGATCAGGTGGATGCTGGGCCTGGGGTTACTGTGGTGTTGTTCACTGGTGGCAGCGCAATCGCGTGTGCCAACGGTGGTTTTTCTCAGCCCCGGCTATTCCAATGAACCGTTCTGGACCGACTATGCCCACTACATGCAGGACGCTGCAGGCGATCTCGGCTTCGAGCTGAAAGTGCTCTACGGCGAGCGCGATATGACGCGCATGCTGGGCAACGCCCGGCAGGTTCTGGACGGGGAGCTTCCCGATTACCTGATCTTCACCAACGAGCAGTTTCAGGGGCCTTTGCTGCTACGTCTGTTCGAAGGTACTCAGGTACAACTGTTCGCCCTGCACAGCACGCTCACCGAAGAACAGCAGGCTCTGATCGGCGGCAGCCGCGAACGTCATCGCAACTGGCTGGGAAGCCTGGTACCCAATGATGAAGAGGCCGGGTACCTGACGGGGCGTGACCTGATCGCGCTCAGTCACGGCGAACCGGCCGAAGTGCTGGCGTTCACCGGAGTCAAGCAGACACCTTCTTCGGTGTTGCGTCTGGCCGGCCTGCAGCGTGCGCTGAACGAGGCGCCGCACGTGCGCCTGGTGCAGGCCGTGCATGGTGAATGGCTGGAGCAGCGTGCCTACGAACAGGCGGTCAGCCTGTTGCCGCGCTATCCCGGAGTGAGCCTGGTCTGGTCCGCCAATGATTCGATGGCTTTCGGTGTCATGCAGGCGGCAGTGGAGCAGAAGCGGAAACTGCACTATTCCGCGCTGAACAACTCGGCGCGGGTGCTGCAGGCGCGTATCGATGGAAAGATCGACGTCCTGGCCAGCGGACATTTCCTCCTGGGCGCCTGCGCGATGGTGATGCTCCATGATCACTATCACGGGTTTGACTTCATCGAGCGTGGCGGCAAGGACCAGGTGGCGCGTTTGCTGCGCACGGTCGACGGCAGCGAGTCGCAGAAGCTGCTCAAGCGTCTTGGTCAGGAGGATATAGGCATGGACTTCCGTCAGTTCAGCGCGGTGTCGCAGCCACAACAAGAGCGCTACGACTGCTCGATTGCACCGCTGCTGGACTGATCAGCCGGTTGCCAGGTGCAGGATCAGCTTGACCGCGCCCAGCAGCACGATCACGAACAAGGCAGTGAAGATGACCCCGAGCAGAATGAAGTGACTGGGTTTGCCGCGGCTGAAATCGCGGCTGCGGTTCTTCCCGCTCTGTACGCCGAGCGCTGCCGCCAGCACGCTCTGCAGCATCTCGCGCAGCGTCAGCGGGGCCTGTTGAGGGTCTTTGTGCTGATCAGTCATGGTCAGTCTCTCCTTCGTTCCTGCAAGCATAGCCCGCAACCTGCCTGGCGGCACGAGGGGGCTAGGCTGGCTTCAGCGAATCAGGCAATCTGCCAGCGCCTGACCAACGACGCTTACCATGCCTGACGACCTTTTTGCCGACGACGCCGCGCAGACCGAGCGCACCCGCGAAACCATCCTGCTCTATCACCTGAGCTGGAAACATCGCGACCTCGAAGCGGTGATGGCGCTGTATCACCCCGATATCGAATACAACGATTTCTATCAGCAGCGTTGCATGCGTCTGGCCGATTTGCGCGAGTACGTCGAGGCCAACCTGCCGCGCCGCCCAGGCGAGTTGCTGGAGCACATCGATCGTATTCGCATCGATGGTCATACTGCCTTCATCCAGTACCGCACCAGCCTGCAGGGCGGAGAAGGGCTGGTGTCGTTTCGCACCGGTGAAGCCATCACTGTGCGTGACGGGCTGATCTGGCGTATCAACGAATACGCCACCCTGGTGCGCGAGCTTCGTGGCACCAGCGAAACCGTCACCTCGCGCCCGGCGATCAGCCGCCTGGGGCTGTCTACGCGTCAGCTTGGGCAGCTGGCGCAGGATCTTCAGGATTATTTCCAGCGCAGCCAGCCCTTTCTCGACCCGGAGCTGGACCTGCAGCAGGTGGCAGCGGCGACCGGTTACAGCCGCAACCAGATTTCCCATCTGCTCAACCAGGTTCTAGGCGAAAGCTTCTATCGCTACGTCAATCGCGCTCGTCTGCAGTACCTGCTCGATGGCTTGCAGGCAGGAAGCGACCTCAAGCGCATCGACGAGTTGGCCTTTGCCGCTGGCTTCAATTCGTTGTCGGCTTTTTATAGCTGTTTCAAGCGTTACACCGGGCTGTCGCCCAAGGCGTATCTCAAGGAAATTTCCTCGCGGGCACGCACGCAAGACAGCGCCTGATCGCCACTACTAGCCTTGCGTCATCAACCGATGACGGAGGCGTGGATGAACTGGCGCAACATCAGTCTGTGGATAGATCAGCTCGATGATCCACTACAGGCGCGGCCCAGCCTGCTGCACGATATTCAGGCAGACGTGGCCATCATTGGCGCCGGCTACACCGGCTTGTGGACGGCCTATTACCTCAAGCGCCAGGCACCGCAGCTGCGGGTGGTGATCGTGGAAGCCGAGACCGCCGGCTTCGGTGCTTCCGGGCGCAATGGTGGCTGGCTGATGGGCAACCTGCTTGGCGAAGACCGGTTGCTCGCCGGCTTGCCGGCAACCGAGCGCAAGGCCTCGTTCGAACTGCTGCACGCCATTCCCGATGAAGTGGCTGAGGTCGTCGCCCGTGAAGGGATCGACTGCGACCTGCGCAAGGGTGGGGTGCTGTATTGCGCAGCGCGTTATCCGGAGCAGGAGTTGCGCCTGCGGGACTATCTCAAGGAGCTGCGTGCACTGGGCCTGAGCGAGGACGACTACCGCTGGCTGCCGCCGAGCGAACTGGCTGCGCAGCTGCGCCTGGCCAATGCCTATGGTGCGCTGTACAGCCCGCACTGCGCGACCATTCAGCCCGCCAAACTGGTACGGGGCCTGGCGCGTTGCGTCGAAAATATGGGTGTCGAGCTCTACGAGCGCAGCCCGGTGATCGACTGGCAGCCAGGCCAGGTACGCACGGCACAGGCTCGTGTGACGGCCGATTGGGTGGTGCCGGCTATCGAGGGTTACGCGGCCACCTTGTCGCCGCTGGGTAATCATCAGTTGCCGGTGCAGAGCCTGATCGTGGCCACCGAGCCACTACCGGCGGACGTCTGGGCCGGTATCGGCCTGGAGCGCGGGCAGGCGTTCAGTGAATTCAGCCGCCAAGTGACCTACGGCCAGCGCAGCCTCGATGATCGTCTGATCTTCGGCGCACGCGGCGGTTATCGTTTTGGTGGACGTCTGCGCAGCGATTTCAACCTCACCGAAGAAGAACTGGGCCTGCGCCGCTATTTGATGGGGGAAATCTTCCCGCAACTGCGCAGCGTCCGCTTCAGCCACTCCTGGGGCGGCAACCTGGGCATGGCGCGGCGCTTCCAGCCGCACATGCTACGTGACTCACGCAACCGCATCGCGTTGTCTGGCGGCTACGGCGGCGAGGGTGTAGGTGCCAGCAACCTGGGCGGACGCACGCTGGCAGATCTGATTCTGGGGCGCGACAGCGAACTGCTACGCCAGCCCTGGGTGCTGAGTGACAGCCCGATTTCCCGTTTGCCTCGCTGGGAGCCCGAACCCTGCCGCTGGCTCGGTTACAACACGATCATCCGCAGTTTCGTTCACGAGGACGAAGTACTCGCCAACCCACGCAGCCCAGCCTGGCGGCGGCGTCTGGCGCAGGCGTTGGCTGCGCGTATGGAAAGCCTGATGGGCTGAGCGAATGCCAGCCGTCCCTTTATCTGGAGTCCCCATGAACATTACCCATTTTCGTGACACCCCCAACATCGTTCTGGATGTGTCCAATCCTGTCGCCGTCCCGCTGGGCGAGCCGGTGGCTGTCGCTTCGACCACCAGTGTCGAGCGCAGTGACGGCGTCGAGACCGGGGTATGGGAATGCACGCCGGGGCGCTGGCGCCGGCAGATCGTGCAGCAGGAGTTCTGTCACTTCGTGGCTGGGCGTTGCACCTTCACGCCTGACGGCGGTGAGCCTATCGAGATCCACGCGGGCGACGCGCTGATGATGCCGGCCAATACCGTCGGCATCTGGGACATACAAGAAACGGTGCGCAAGACCTATGTGCTGATCTTCTGACCAGCACCTTTTCAGTGACTGCCTAAAACAACAAGACCATCGACGAGGTATTCCATGCTGAAGAAACTCCTGCCGTGTCTGATCCTGGCCGGCACCGCCCATGCCGCTGACAGCGTGCGCATCTACAACTGGACCGACTACATCGCCCCGGACACCCTCAGGGAGTTCGAAAAGATCAGCGGCCTGGGCACCCATTACGATGTCTATGACAGCAACGAGACGCTGGACGCCAAGCTCATGGCCGGGCGCTCCGGCTACGACGTGGTGTTCCCTTCCAACCACTTCATGGCCCGGCAGATCCAGGGTGGTGCGCTGAAGAAACTCGATCGCAGCAAGCTACCGAACTGGAACAACCTCAACCCGGTGCTGATGAAGGCGCTGGAGGTCAATGATCCGGGCAACGCACACGGCTTCCCTTACCTGTGGGGCAGCACGGGTATCGGTTACAACGTCGACAAGGTGCGTGCGGTGCTGGGCGATGCGGTGAAGATGGACAGCTGGGACGTACTGTTCGATCCGGCCAAGCTGGCCAAGCTCAATGAGTGTGGCGTCGCGATCCTCGACAACGGCCCGGAAATGCTGCCGATTGCCCTGCATCATCTGGGGCTGCCGCACCACAGCAAGAACCCCGAGGACTACAAGCGCGCCGAAGCGCTGCTGATGGAGATGCGCAAGAACGTGCGCTACTTCCACTCCTCCAAATACGTTGGCGATCTGGCCAATGGCGAAATCTGCATGGCGGTCGGCTTCTCCGGCGACATCATGCAGGCTGGCGCGCGTGCTGCCGAGGCAGGCAATGGTGTGAAGATCCAGTACGAGATCCCGAAAGAAGGCGCGCCGATCTGGTTCGACATGGTGGCCATGCCGGCCGATGCCGGCAACGAGGAGGGGGCCTACGCCTTCATGAACTACCTGCTGCAGCCAGAGGTGATGGCGGGTATCAGCAACCATGTGAAATACGCCAACGGCAACCTCAAGGCCGATAGTCTGGTCGATCCCGCGCTCAGGGCAGACCCGACCGTTTATCCGCCTGAGGCGGTGATGGACAAGCTGTACACGCTGGAGGCCATGCCGCTGAAAATCGACCGGGTGCGCACGCGCATCTGGAGCAAGGTCAAGAGTGGCGTCTGATCGCTACGATTAAAAAGCCCCGGCATGCCGGGGCTTTTTCTTGCGCGTGATCTGAGGCGCTTGGCTCAAACCTTGAACCGGCCGAGCAGACGATCCTGCTGGCCGACTTGCTCCACCATCGAGGCGCACTGCTGTACCTGCTGTTCAGCGCCACCGGCTAGTTCATGGCTGATGTCGCGGATGTTGGTGGTGTTGCGGTTGATTTCCTCGGTGGTAGCGCTCTGCTCTTCGGCTGCGGTGGCGATCTGCAGGTTCATGTCGTTGATGCGGGTGATCGCCTCGCGAATACGGCCGAGCATGTCGTTGGCCGCATCAGCCTCTCCGGCGGTCCTGCTGGCGGTATCGCGGCTCTGCTGCATGCGGCTTTCGGCCTGACGCACGCCGCCTTGCAACTGGTCGATCATCTGGCGGATTTCCTGCGTGGCCTGTTGCGTGCGTGAAGCCAGAGAGGGGACTTCATCGGCGACCACGGCAAAGCCCCGGCCGGACTCACCGGCGCGCGCGGCTTCGATGGCTGCGTTCAGCGCCAGCAGGTTGGTCTGTTCGGCGATGCTGGTGATCACCTGCAGAATCGACTCGATATTGTGGCTGAGCTTGGCCAGTTCGTTGATCGCCTGGCTGGTCTCGTCCATCTCATCGGCCAGATGGCGGATCGCCGAACTGGATTGCGAGACCACGCGCACGCCGTTCTCGGTTTCCTCGTTGGCGGCGACCGCAGCCTGGGCTGCAGCCTGGGCATTGCGCGCCACTTCTTCGGCAGTAGAGGCCATCTCCTGCATGGCGGTGGCCAGCTGGTCGAGCTCCTGCAGTTGCTCCTGCAGACGTCGGGCTGCCTGTTCCGATTCGTTGGAGGTCAGTGCGGTGCTTTCACGAACCTGATGCGAACTGCTCATCACATCGCCAATCAGCGTCTGCAGAGTCTGCAGGAAGTGGTTGAACTCCTGCGACAGCTCCCCGATCTCGTCGTTGCTGGAGATCGCCAGACGCCGGGTGAGGTCACCTTCACCGCTGTTGATTTCGCGCAGCGAGCTGCTGAGCAGACCCAGAGGTTTGAGCAGCTTGCCCATCAGCAGGCCAAGCACGACCAGGCTGATGGCCACGCCGACCACGGTGCCGACTATCGCCAGCCAGGTCAGACGGTTGGCTTCGGCCATTACCACGCTCTCGTCCAGCACCACACCGATGTACCAGTCCATACCGCGCAGGTTGGACAGTGGCGTGAAGGAAACCATCAGGTTCTGCCCGCCGGCCTCGATCTCGCGCAGCTCCTTGTCGAGCGCAGGGCTCTGGCCATCGAAGAGCGAGCTGTAGGGCTTGCCGTTGTAGTCGGCATCGGGGTGGGAAATGATGTTTCCTGAGCGGCTGAGCAGAAAGGCGTAGCCGGCGCCATTGAAATCCAGGGTGTTGACCGCATCGGCTACCGACTGCAGGCGGATATCGCCACCGAATGCGCCGAGAACTTTGCCGGCATCACTGATTCGGGCCACGGCGGAGATGAGGATCTCGTTGGTGGTGGAATCGACGTAGGGTTCGGTCAGCACTGCCTGGCTGCCGGCCTTGCCGGATGCATACCAGGGGCGCTTGCGGCCATCCCAATCGGCACTGGGGTTCCAGTCATCGCTGTTCTTGATTGGTTTGCCGTCGGCCTCCAGCGCACCGAAGATCAGAATGAATTCGCTCTTGAGCAGTGGCGAATCGAACACGCGCTGGTTTTCTTCAGGGCTGTAGTTGCTGTCGATGATCTGCGACATCAGGTCGATCAGACGCAACTTGGCGTTGAGCCAGTTTTCGATCTGGCGCGCCAGCGCGTTGCTTGACTCGGAGATGCTGGATTCAACCTGATCGCGCAGGGTATCGCGTACCTGGCTGACCTGAGACAGCGACAGCAGGCTGGTAGTAAGAAACAGCACTGCAGCGGCCGCAATGCCGACCTTGTGGGCGATCTTCATGAATGGCTCCTAGTACACCTGAACGGCGGGACTACATCGATGCAAGGCAGACAAACCGGGTACAGCGCCGGTTTTTTCCGGCAGGGCTTATCGCCTCTCTGTACGCTCTTTATCGGTCTGTAGCGCTTACTCTTGAGTCCTGGCCGCTTTTCTGTGCAGGCGACTGGTATTGATCACGTCCACTGCGCGGGCGCGGAGCTGACCGCAGCCGCCGTCGACATCCTGGCCGGCCGAGTTGCGCACCTTGGTCAGCACGCCACGGCTGTGCAGGTAACGCACCATTTCGACGATGCGCTCGCCATCCGGGCGCTGGTAATCGTCGGCTTCCAGGCTGTTGTAGGGGATCAGGTTGAGCACGGCGAACTTGCCCTTGAACAGGCGCAGGATGTTGTCCATCTCTTCCTGGCTGTCATTGACGCCCTTGAGCAATGTCCACTGGTACTGGATCGGGTAGTCGATGCTGCGGGCATAGGCTTCACCCAGCTCCATCAACTGTTCCGGGTCGATGCGCGGCGCTCTGGGCAGCAGGCGCTGGCGCAGCTCGGCGTTGGTGGTGTGCAGCGACAGCGCCAGGGCAGGGCGCACACGCTGCTTGGGCAGGCGCTCGAACACACGGGGATCGCCGACCGTGGAGAACACCAGGTTGCGGTGACCGATGCCGCCTTCGGTACCGAGCAGGTCGATGGCTTCCAGCACGTTGTCGAGGTTGTGCGCGGGTTCGCCCATGCCCATGAACACCACTTTCTTCACCGCACGCCGGCGACGACCCAGCACCACCTGAGCAACCATTTCGGCAGCACTGAGCTGGCGCAGCAGGCCGCTCTTGCCGGTCATGCAGAAGGTGCAGCCGACGGCGCAACCGACCTGGCTGGAGATGCACAGGCCGTCGCGAGGCAACAGCACGCTCTCGACCATCTGCCGGTCGGCCAGCTCCACCAGAAGGCGCGATGAACCGTCAGCGCCCGGATGTTCGGCACTGACCCGGGCCAGCTGCTCAAGGCTGGCGGCAATGGCTGGCAGCCCTCCACGTACCGTCAGCGGCAGGAAGTTCTCGGTTTTCTGATGCCTGGTGCCGGTATCCAGCGGCTTGCCCTGCAGCCAGGCACGGGTGATGCGCCCGATATGCTGGGGTTTGGCGCCGAGGTCGGCGAGGCGTTGGTTGAGTTCGGAGAGCTGCATGGGGCGCGCATGCTACCACTGCCGCGCGCACCTGCGTAGGCCGTTTCAGCGGGCGGCGAGGAACTGGCCGAAACCGCGTTCGTTGCCCAGGTCAGGGGCGATACGCTCTTCGTCCACGGCCAGCCTGCCGTTGATCAGCACGTGGCTGACACAGCCTGGATTGCGGCAGACCATGCGCTGGATGCCGAAGCCCTGCATCTCGTCCCAGTTTTCCCGTTCCAGGTTCTGCTGCAGTCCGGTCGGGTCTAGCACCACCAGATCGGCACGATCGCCCGGGCGGATGTAGCCGGCCTCGATGCCGAGCCAGTCGGCCTGCTCGCCGGTGAGGCGGTGCACGGCACGCTCCAGGCTCATCACCGGCTGGCCTTCGTCGTGGCTTTCCTTGACCAGTTTGAGAAAGCGCAGCGGCAGGTTGTAGAAGGCCATGTTGCGGATGTGTGCGCCGGCGTCGGAGAAGGTGATCAGGGTGTTCGGGCTTTGCACCATGCGCCGCAGTTTCTCCTGGCGGTGGTTGCCGATCACGGTGAACCAGCGCAACTGACGGCCGTACTGCACCACCATGTCGAGGAACAGGTCGACCACGTGCAGACCGCGCTCCTGCGCCACCTCGGCAAAGTTGCGGCCGACCAGCGAGGCGTCCGGGCAGCCGAGGATGACTGCATCGCCGAAGTCGCGTTGCCAGACCCGCGGCGACAGCTTGTCCGAGTAGAACTTGCGGAAGGTGCGGCGGTACTGCTCGTCTTGCAGCAGTTTGTTGCGCTCGAGCTGATCCTTGACGTCGAGGGCCATTTCGCCTGCGCCGAATTCCTCGAACAGCACCACATCCATGCCGTCGGCATAGATGGCGAAGGGGGTCGGCAGCAGCTGCCAGCGGAAGTCGCCGCCGAGTCGGTTGGTCAACCAGCCGGAGAGGCGGGCGAGGAGCGCCAGGCTGCGATTGCCCTTGAGGTCGAGCAGGGAGATCAGCGTGGTCTTCAGCGGCTTGCGCAGCAGGCCGATGGCCTCGCCCAGGTACTGGGTGATCTGCAGCGGATTGGCCGCGTTCGGCGCACCCTGGTGCACACGGCCGCGCTGGCGCAGCAGGCGGTTGAGGCGGCGCACCTCGCGCCAGCGCGCGTAGGTGCTGGGCAGGCTTTTCGACCACTCGCGGTCGCCGTCGATCTTGTCCCACTTCAGGCACATGGTGGACAGGCCGAGGAAGCCGCAGTCCAGTGCCTCGCCGAGTACCGCCTCCATGCGCTGCATCTCGGCCTCGCTGGGTACCACCTGGCGGTCGGTGGCGCGGTGCAGGCCCATGACCGAGACGCGCAGGTCGCTGTGACCTAGGAAGCTCACCAGGTTCGGGCCGAGCGGCTGCTGGTCGACGAACTCGCGCCATCGCCGCGGGCTGTTCCAGGTCTTGCGCTCGTGCAGGATCGGCAGCACCTTCTCGCGCGGCACGGTTTCCACCCGGGTGAAGATATCCGAGGCATCCTCGGCGTCGCTGCAGACCATGCTCAGCGAGCAACTGCCGACCAGCACCGTGGTCACGCCGTGGCGCACCGACTCGGAAAGGCTGGGGGCAACCATCAGCTCGGCGTCGTAGTGGGTATGGGTGTCGAGGAAACCCGGGGTGATCCACTTGCCCTGGGCGTCGATGACCCGCTCGGCCAGGCTGGCGTCGAGCGGCTCGGCGCTGACCAGGGCAATTCGCCCGTCCTTGATCGCCAGGCTGCGGATGGCGGAGGGGACAGGGCTGCCGTCGAAATAGCGGCCGCCCTGGATGATCAGGTCGTAGTGGGACATGGCTGTGGCCTCGGCTCTTGTTGTTGTGAGATCAGACTAGGCGCCTGTGCAGTGCAAAACTTGTCATTACACGACAGTGTTGGCATCTTCGCGTTGTCTGCCGGGAGGGGCGCCATGTCCGTTCGCTATGAAGTACGCAGTGCAGCCCTGACCGGGCTGGCAGCCGCGGTAACGAGCCTGGGGGGCGATCTGCAGACGCTCCTGGCACGCGTGGGCATGAGCGCTGATGCGCTGGACGACGGCGATGGTCCGATTCGCATCGATCAGTTGATCCGTCTGCTGAACGAAGCAGCCGTGCAGCTGGAGTGTCCCGATCTGGGCCTGCGCGTGGCTGGCCACCAGGGGCTGGAGATGCTCGGTCTGCTGGGCCGCCTGCTGGTGCGCGAGGCGAACCTGCAGGCCGCCTTCACGGCGGCTCAGCGCTACCTGGCGCTGCACAACAAGGCCGAGCATTGGCAGCTGCTGACGCTGGAGGGTCGTATTCAGGTTCGCCGTATCGAGCATTTCTTCGCGCTGGAGGGAGCGCAGCAATATCGGGAGATGGCCATCTGCGCCTATGCCCGCCTGGTGCGTGCGGTAGGCGGCGCCGACCTGCGCCCGCTGCGGGTGGAGTTCAGCCATAGCCCGGTAGCTCCGCGTGCCCGCTATCGCCAGCATCTGGGCTGCGAGGTGCTGTTCGATCAGGAATACGACTGCCTGGTGTACGACGCCAGTATCCTGCAACGCCCGGTACTGTCCATGGCTCGCGATGATGCCCAGCGCTTCGAGGAGGTGCTGCGCGGACATCTGGACAGCCTGCAGGACAACCTGGAGCTGCAGGTGCGCAGCCTGATCGTGCAGACCCTGGGCATGCGCCAGCATTCGCTCGGGCATATCGCCGAACTGCTCGGCCTGCATCCGCGAAGCCTGCAGAGGCGCTTGCGGGATGAAGGGCTGTGCTTCAAGCAACTGGTGCATCAGGTGAAGATGGATACTGCCGGTTGGCAGGTAAGGGCATCAAGCATGCCGCTGACGTTACTGGCCGATGTGCTCGGCTACGCCGACCAGGCGGCCTTCAGCAAAGCCTTTCGCAATCACTTCGGCCAGTCGCCCTCGAGCTGGCGCAAGGTTCATCGCTGAAAGGCGGTCGCTAGAAAGGTGGTGCGCTCGGCTTGCGCTGCGCAGAGGCGACCACCTCGAAACGCAGCACGCCGATCATCTGCCCGGCCTCGGTGACCACTCGCACCCGCCAGCGCCCTTCGGGGGAGGCAGGGAAGTTGAGCTTGTGCGTCCAGGCACGATAACCCTCCTTGCGCCCGCCGCTGATGTTCAGGGCAATGCGATCGACTTCCCGGCCGTTGTGCTGCCAGACGTGATAGATGCGCTCGTTGAGGCCGCGTGGGGCATTGATCGAGGTGTAGGCGTAGAGACCGTTGGCATGCAGGCGCTGCGGCGTGATCTGCGTCAGGCTCTCGCCGGGCGTGCGCTGTTTGCCGTCGAAGCGGTCACTGATTGCCACTTCGGTCAGCCACAGGGTTGCCGGCGGTACCCATACCCGTGCCATCCAGCCGGCGCTGGCCATGGCCAGTGGCAAGACGGCAAGCAGCAGGATGCGTCGCCAGCCGGTAGCACCGACCAGTCCCGGCAGGCTCGGCAGCGCCAGCAGCGTGGCGGCCGCCAGGGCGATGCGATAGCTCTGCGGCGTGCTGAGGTGAAAGATGACCGGTAGGGCAGTGAGCGTCACCGCAAATAGCGTCAGGCTGTGAAATATCAGCAGCAGCCAGCGTCGGGGAGCCAGCCAGCGGTAGTAGACCGGGTCGGTAATCGATACCAGTGCAGCGATCGCCAGCAGCCCGCTGAACAGCAACTGGCCACTGTTCCAAGTGGTAGTGATGAAGAAGAACGGCAGGACGAAGAACAGGCTTTCTTGATGGATCATCTGCGTGCCGTAGCGCAGCAGCGGCAGCGGTAATTCGAAACCGAAGCGTCGTGCGATGCGTTCACGCAACAGGCTTTCCAGGATCAGCCAGACCCAGCTGACTACCAGCACTACGCCCAACACCTTGGCCAGATGTGCCTGGCGGTCGACCAGCAGAAAACTGGCCACCCCCGAGACGAAGCCGAACAGCGCGACCAGCCCGGGATAGCGCTTGAGCAGGGCAATCAGAAGGGGAATGCGGTCGAGCAGGGCTTTCATGGGCGCGGAGCGTTGGGGTGTTGGGCGCGCATCCTAGGCAGCGTCCGCTTCGGGTGCAAGCGAGTCGTCAGCTGCGCTGGCGATGCCGCGCCGCTTGCGGCAGTATTGCGCCCCCGTTTCACCACCGAGTCCGAATACGATGAAATTCATCCATCAACGCGAGCATCTGGAAGAGGGCGATCTGGTGGTCATCCAGTGTTCGCAGCCCTGCAACATCCGCCTGATGAACGATGCCAACTTTCGTGCCTTCAGGAACCGTGGTCGGCACAGCTACCACGGCGGGGCGTTCATCAAGTTTCCGGCGAAGATCCGCGTTCCCTCCAGCGGTTTCTGGAATATCACCCTGGATACCGTTACCCGGCGCGCCGTGAGCATGACGCGCAAACCGCAGATGGAATACAGCATCAGGATCGTTCGCCGCCCGGGCGCCTGATCGCCGCTGCTGCGGCTCGAGAAAAAAGCTAAACGCTGGTGGCCGTTTCGCGGTCACAACTCCTGAATTCCGAAAAAGGAGAGCCAGCATGCTCAAGTTTCTAGGCGGCACCGTCGGTATCATTTTCATCATCGGCCTGATCGTGGTGATCGGGTTGCTGAAACTGATCTTCTAGCCATACCAGCCCCGCTGCAAGCAGCGGGGCTGGTTGCATCAGAGCCTCTTGCGCTGGTTGCCCTGGTGTTGTTCGCAGGTCATGAAGCCCTTGCTGTCTACCCGCTCGCTGAGGTCGAAGTCCACGTAATAGGGCTGTTCCAGTCCATCGACGTTCATCACGTAGTTGTTGCAAGTGCCGCCGGTGACGTCGTTCTGTACTTCCGAAGAGGGCGGCCCGCCCAGAGTGCGTACCTGTTCCTTGGTCATGCCGCGTTCGACCTGCTTGACCAGAGGCTCGTTGCGAAAGGTCACGTAGTCAACCGGGTTCTCCATAGTCGAACAACCACTCACTGCGGCCGCTACGGCCAGTACTGCAAGGCTGTGTTTGTACATGTCATCGCTCCGTCGAATGAGCCGAAATGGCTCGACAGAATTTGGAGCGGTGCTCATGCAGGGAGTTCGTGTTTTTCGATGATCGGCGCCAGTTGCCTGGGTGTTGCTCGCCTGTGAATGAAAAGAGCCCGCTTTCGCGGGCTCATTTGCATCAGTCGTCGTAACCGAGGTTCGGCGCCAGCCAGCGTTCGCTGACCGCGATATCCTGGCCCTTTCGCTCGCTGTAGCGCTCGATCTGATCCTTGTCGACCTTGCCCACGGCGAAGTACTGCGCTTCAGGGTGGGCGAAGTACCAGCCGGAGACGGCGGCGGCCGGGAACATGGCGTAGTGCTCGGTGAGGAACACGCCACTGCGACCGGCCTTGTTGTAGTCGGCCGCGGGATCGAGCAGTTTGAACAGCGTGGCCTTTTCGGTGTGATCCGGGCAGGCCGGATAACCAGGGGCAGGGCGGATGCCCTTGTACTGCTCGCGGATCAGCGCGTCGTTGTCCAGTTGCTCGTCCTTGGCGTAACCCCAGTACTCCTTGCGCACGCGTTCATGCAGCCATTCGGCGCAGGCTTCGGCAAGGCGGTCGGCCAGTGCCTTGACCATGATCGAGTTGTAATCATCGCCCTTGGCCTCGTAGGCCTTGGCCACTTCCTCGGCACCGATGCCGGCGGTGGTGATGAAGCCGCCGACGTAATCAGTCACACCGCTTTCTTTCGGCGCGACGAAGTCGGCCAGCGACAGGTTCGGCTTGCCGTCCGGCTTGATGGTCTGCTGGCGCAGGTGGTGCAGGGTGGCGAGCGGCTCGCCGTTCTCCCCGTAAACCTCGATATCGTCGTCCTGCACCTGATTGGCCGGCCAGAAGCCGAACACGGCGCGGGCCTTGATCAGCTTCTCGTCAATCAGCTTGCGCAGCATCGCCTGGGCGTCATTGAACAGGCTGGTGGCCGCTTCTCCGACCACTTCGTCGGTGAGGATGCGCGGGTATTTGCCGGCCAGGTCCCAGGAGATGAAGAACGGCGTCCAGTCGATGTATTCGGCCAGCACGTTGAGGTCGATGTCGTCCAGCACCTGTGCGCCGGTGAAGCTGGGTTTCGGCGCGCTGTAGCCGGCCCAGTCGAAGGCCGGCTTGTTGGCGATGGCGTCGGCATAGCTCAGACGCTCGGTGCGGGTCGCCCGGGCGGCAGTGCGCTCACGCACCACTACGTATTCGTCGCGGGTCTTCTGCACGAAGTCGGCCTTCAGCTCCCTGGACAGCAGCTGGGTGGCCACGCCTACGGCACGCGAGGCGTCGGTGACGTAAACCACCGCGTCGTTGCTGTACTGCGGGTCGATCTTCACCGCGGTGTGGGCCTTGGATGTGGTTGCACCGCCGATCATCAGCGGCAGGGTAAATCCCTGGCGCTGCATTTCCTTGGCGACATGCACCATCTCGTCCAGCGACGGAGTGATCAGACCGGACAGCCCGATGATGTCGCACTTCTCGGCAATCGCCGTCTGCAAGATCTTCTCTGCCGGCACCATTACGCCCAGGTCGACGATGTCGTAACCGTTGCAGCCCAGCACCACGCCGACGATGTTCTTGCCGATATCGTGCACGTCGCCCTTGACAGTAGCCATGAGGATCTTGCCCTTGGCTTCCGGCTTGTCGCCTTTCTCGGCTTCGATGAAGGGGATCAGGTGCGCCACGGCCTGCTTCATCACCCGGGCGGACTTGACCACCTGGGGCAGGAACATCTTGCCCGAGCCGAACAGATCGCCGACCACGTTCATGCCCGCCATCAGCGGCCCTTCGATCACTTCGATCGGGCGCGCGCATTGCTGGCGGCATTCTTCGGTGTCTTCCACGATAAAGGCGGTGATGCCCTTGACCAGAGCGTGTTCCAGGCGCTTGTCCACCGGCAGCGAACGCCATTCCTCGTTCTCGACTTCCTTGGCCGCACCGTCACCCTTGTATTTGTCGGCGATGGCCAGCAGCGCCTCGGTGGCACCGTCGTTACGGTTGAGCACCACGTCCTCGACCGCATCGCGCAGCTCTTTGGGAATCTCGTCGTAGATCTCCAGCTGACCGGCGTTGACGATGCCCATGGTCAGGCCGTTCTGGATCGCGTAGTAGAGGAATACCGAGTGGATTGCCTCGCGCACGGGGTTGTTGCCGCGGAACGAGAACGACACGTTGGACACGCCGCCGGAGCTCAAGGCGAAGGGCAGGTTGTCGCGAATGAAGGCGCAGGCCTCGATAAAGTCCACCGCGTAGTTGTTGTGTTCCTCGATGCCGGTGGCCACGGCGAAGATATTCGGGTCAAAGATGATGTCTTCCGGCGGGAAGCCCACTTCGTCCACCAGGATGTCGTAGCTGCGCTTACAGATCTCTTTTTTGCGTTGCGCGGTATCGGCCTGGCCGACCTCATCGAAGGCCATCACCACCACAGCGGCGCCGTAGCGCTTGCACAGCTTGGCGTGGTGCTTGAAGGCCTCGACACCTTCCTTCATGGAGATCGAGTTGACGATGCCCTTGCCCTGGATGCATTTGAGGCCGGCTTCGATCACTTCCCACTTGGAGGAGTCGATCATGATCGGCACGCGGGAGATGTCCGGCTCGCCGGCGATCAGGTTGAGGAAGCGGACCATGGCAGCCTTCGAATCGAGCATGCCTTCGTCCATGTTGATGTCGATCACCTGGGCACCGGCTTCAACCTGCTGCAGGGCGACTTCCAGGGCCTCGGTGTAGTTCTCCTCGCGGATCAGCCGGGCAAACTTGGCCGAACCGGTGATGTTGGTGCGCTCGCCGACGTTCACGAACAGCGAATTGCGGTCGATGGTGAAGGGCTCAAGGCCCGACAGCCGGCAGGCCTTGGGGATGTCCGGAATCGCACGCGGCTTGTGCCTGGCCACGGCTTCGGCAATCGCCTTGATATGCGGCGGAGTAGTGCCGCAGCAGCCGCCGATGATGTTGAGCAGGCCGCTGGCAGCAAACTCCTCGACCACTTCGGCCATCTGCTCCGGGGTTTCGTCGTATTCGCCGAAGGCGTTGGGCAGGCCGGCGTTGGGGTGGGCGGAGACGTGGGTGTCGGCCTTGGCTGCCAGCTCGGCCAGGTACGGACGCAGCTCCTTGGCGCCGAGGGCGCAGTTCAGGCCGATGGAGATCGGCTTGGCATGGCGGACCGAGTTCCAGAAGGCCTCGGTGGTCTGGCCGGACAGGGTGCGGCCGGAGGCATCGGTGATGGTGCCGGAGATCATGATCGGCAACTCGACGCCGTCTTCGTCGAACACCTGCTGCACGGCGAAGATCGCTGCCTTGGCGTTCAGGGTATCGAAGATGGTCTCGATCAGGATCAGATCGGCGCCGCCTTCGATCAGGCCGCGGGTGGCCTCGGTGTAGTTCTCTACCAGCTCGTCGAAGGTGACGTTGCGGTAGCCGGGGTCGTTGACGTCCGGGGAGATCGAGCAGGTGCGGCTGGTCGGGCCGAGCACACCGGCGACGAAACGCGGGCGGTCCGGGGTTTCCAGGGTCTTGGCGTCGGCCACTTCACGGGCCACGCGGGCGCCAGCCACGTTCAGCTCGTAGACCAGATCCTCCATGTCGTAGTCGGCCTGGGACACGCGGGTAGCGTTGAAAGTGTTGGTTTCCAGGATGTCGGCACCGGCATCCAGATATGCCTTCTCGATAGCGGCAATGATCTGCGGCTGGGTAAGCAGCAGCAGGTCGTTATTGCCCTTGACGTCGCTGGGCCAGTCGACGAAACGCTCGCCGCGGTAATCGGCTTCCTCCAGCTTGTAGCTCTGGATCATGGTGCCCATGCCGCCGTCGAGGATCAGGATGCGCTCCTTCAGGGCTTGCTGGAGGGCTTGGAGGCGGGCGCTGCGATCGGACATGAGAACTACCTGAGCAAAGCTGGAACAAAGGTGCGCGATGATAGCAAAGCTGCAGGGTTCTGGAGCGCCTTGGCGGTTTCCATGAATTTCATTCATGTTGCTGAGATCGCCGTCTCGCTAGAATCGTCGGCACCGGATTCAAGGACGTGGCCATGCTCAAGCCTGCTGCACTGCTATTTCTTTCCTTCGCAGCTGGCCTGGCCCGCGCCGAAGCAATTTCCTACATTGATGACGTTCAGCCCATCCTCACTCACAAATGTGTGGCCTGCCACTCCTGTTACGACGCGCCCTGTCAGCTCAATCTCGGCAGCGGTGAGGGCATTCTGCGTGGCGCCAGCAAGCAACTCGTCTATGACGGCACGCGTACCAAGGCGCAGCCGACCACGCGGTTGTACCTGGATGAGCAAGGCGAGGGCGCTTGGCGCAAACGCGATTTCCATTCGGTGCTCGATGGTCAGAGCGGTCAGGCTGCGCTGATCAAGCGCATGCTGGAACTTGGGCGAAGCCGACCGCTCGAGCCCAACGCCAAGTTGCCCGACAACCTGGATATCGCCATCACTCGCGCCAACAGTTGCCCGACGCCGGTCGAATTCGCTGCCTATGCGCAGAAAAATCCCCATGGTGGTATGCCATTCGCCGTAACCGGCCTGAGTGATGGCGAGTACGCCACTCTGCAACAGTGGATGGCGCAAGGAGGTGCTGTTACCGAACAGACGCTTGAGCCCAGTGCGGCCGAGCTGCGCCAGATAAAGCAGTGGGAAGGCTTTCTGAATGCTCCCGGTGCGCGACAGGACCTGGTGTCGCGCTGGTTGTACGAGCATCTGTTCCTCGCTCATTTGTACTTCGGGGACGGCGAGCCAGGGCATTTTTTCCAGATCGTGCGCTCCCGTACCCCTGGCGGCCAACCCGTCGATCCCATCGCCACCCGTCGCCCGAACGACGATCCCGGTTCCGAGTTCTACTACCGCCTGCGGCCGATTCAGGGGGTAATCGTGCACAAGACGCATATCACCTATCCCCTGGGCGAGGACAAGCTGGCACGGGTCAAGGCGCTGTTCTTCGGCGAGGACTGGGCACTCGACGCGGTACCGGGTTATGGCGCGCAACGTCGTGCCAACCCGTTCGAAACCTTCGCCGCGATCCCGGCAAAGGCGCGTTATCAGTTCATGCTCGATGACGCCGAATACTTCGTGCGCACCTTCATCCGTGGCCCGGTGTGCCGCGGGCAGATCGCCACCGATGTGATTCGCGACAATTTCTGGGCGTTGTTCCAGGCGCCGGAGCACGATCTGTACATCACCGATGCCGAGTATCAGCGCGAGGCCACGCCACTGTTGGCCATGCCTGGCCAGTTCGACGATATCGGCGATCTGCTGGGGCTGTGGCGCAACTATCGTGACAAGCGCAACGCCTATGAGCGCTTGCGCAAGGATGCCTACGCCGACGCGCCGCCGGCGGACTGGGAACATGTCTGGAGTCGCAACGACAATGCGCTGCTCTCGATCTTCCGCCAACACGACAGTGCATCGGTTCGCAAAGGGCTGTTGGGGGAGGTTCCGCAAACCCTCTGGTGGCTGGATTACCCGCTGCTGGAGCGCACCTACTATCAACTGGTGGTCAACTTCGATGTATTCGGCAATGTCTCGCACCAGGCGCAGACACGCCTGTATTTCGACCTGATCCGCAACGGTGCGGAGGTGAATTTCCTGCGCCTGTTGCCGGCTCCTTCTCGCGAGGGTTACCTCGACGACTGGTATCAGAACAGCGGAAAACTGAAGATGTTGCTGGATTACACCTCGGTCGATCACCGCTCGCCAAGCGCCCTTGGACTGACGGACAAGGACCCGAAGAAGCAGTTCGCCGAACAGTTGCTGCAACGCTATGCGAGGCTCAATGCACGGCCTGATCCGATCAACCGCTGCCTGGGGGCGCACTGTTATCGCAACGGTCTACCCAAGGAGCTGCAGCAGGCCGAGCAGGCACTGTCGCGTCTGGCCAGTCGTCCGGCAGCGGGCTTGCGGGTGATTGATCATCTACCGGAAGCGACCATGCTGCGGGTGGAGCTGGGCGACGGCTCGCGCGAGATCTACAGCCTGCTGCGCAACCGTGCACACAGCAACGTGGCCTTCATGCTGGGTGAGGAGCTGCGCTATCAACCGCGCCTGGACACCCTGACCATCTACCCGGAAGTGCTGAGCAGTTACCCGAACTTCCTGTTCAGCGTGAAGGCCGGTGAGGTGGATGCCTTCGTCAGACAGATGGAAGGTGTCAGCAATGCAAAATCCTTCGAGCGTATCGTTCAACGCTGGGGCGTGCGCCGCAGCCATCCCGAGTTCTGGCGTTATTTCCACGATCTGGCCGAGCATATCCGTGAAACCCAGCCGCTGGAGGCAGGGGTACTGGATATGAACCGCTACCAGAATCTCTAGCAAAGCGCGAAAACAGCGCGCCTCTGCCCATACACCGGCCTTTCTCCCGCCAGTGAGGTCGGACCTTGGAGCGTTCAGTCAGGCAACCGGTCTGAAACCAGCGAAGAAGGATTTCGGTTAGCAAACCGAGCGAGAGGGTTGTGGCTGCTATCCCGAGTAATTTAGTAGGACTTTATTCGGGTCGTCACTTGGCGTACAATCTGCCGCATGACCGTGAGGAGTTGCCATGAGTGCCATCACCATTACCCAAGCTGCCGAAGACTATCTGGCTGAGCTGCTGAGCAAGCAGGACACCCCGGGTATCGGCATCCGCGTTTTCATCACCCAGCCGGGTACGCCCTATGCGGAAACCTGCATCGCCTACTGCAAGCCGGGTGAGCAGAAGCCTGAAGACACCGCCGTTGGGCTGGCCAGCTTCACGGCCTGGATCGACGCGATCAGCGAGCCTTTCCTCGAAGATGCCGTAGTCGACTACGCTACCGACCGCATGGGCGGCCAGCTGACCATCAAGGCGCCGAACGCCAAGGTGCCGATGGTCAACGAGGATAGTCCGCTGAACGAACGCATCAATTACTACCTGCAGACCGAGATCAATCCCGGTCTGGCCAGCCACGGCGGCCAGGTCAGCCTGGTCGACGTAGTCGATGAAGGCATCGCCGTGTTGCAGTTCGGTGGTGGTTGCCAGGGCTGTGGTCAGGCTGATTACACCCTCAAGGAAGGTATCGAGAAAACCCTGCTCGAACGTATTCCCGAACTCAAGGGTGTGCGTGACGTGACCGACCACAGCAATCGCGAAAACGCCTATTACTGATAGGCGCTTGCGCATGAAAAGGGGCGACAGTTGTCGCCCCTTTTTTGTTCAGGCCTTGTGCACGCGTTTGCTGGAGGCAGGAAAACGTTTGAGTTTTTCCGCTGGACGGATCGGCCGCCTTACCAGTTCACCGCCACAGTTCGGGCAGCGTAATGCCAGAACCGACTCGGCGCAGGAGCGGCAGAAGGTGCATTCGAAGGAGCAGATCAGAGCGTCAGGACTGGCTGCCGGCAGATCGCAGTCGCAGTTCTCGCAATTGGGGCGCAGTTCAAGCATCGTCCGGACTCGGCACGTTGGGGTTGCAGGAGTCTGCAATCTTCGGAGAGCCGGGTGCAACGGGAAAATCTGGGGGCGCGCAAGGCGCCCCGGAAAGGACTTACTCGGGCATGCTCCACGGTGCCAGGTCGAAACCCTGGCTACGCAGCTCGTCGCGGGAACGCTGCAGCGCCTCTTCCAGCTGTTGCGGGTCGGTATAGGTTGCGCTGGACAGTTGGCGACCGAGCAGACGGGTGCTGGTGCGGTCGACGACGCTGATGTTGACGATACCGGTGCCATTCTGCGCTTCCCAGGCCACGCACTGGAACGGGCGGAAGGCGCGATCGGCAATCAGCAAGGCTTCGTTGAAACGCAGTGGTGTATTCATGGGTTCGGTATCTCCGAGTTGATCCCAACAATTTAATTGCGGCCAGCATGTTGGCCTTACATTGCTGTTGATGAACTCAATGAACCCAAAAGTCACAGGTTGCTGGAAAAAGTTTTATTGCTGCGCGAAGTGCCTCAATTAAAACTTCGGACGTCTCGGCGATTACAACTTTCTACTGTGAAAGTTCCACCTCTGCCTGCCCGTCCTTTACCTGCGGCTCAGGCGCAGCGGGGGGCGGAGCGTTGCGCTGATGTCGGTAGGCACTTACCGCTTCATATACCGACTTGCGCAAACGGTTAATCCCACCGATAGGGCGGTGTTCGGGCAACGCATGCCAGGGGTTGAAGGACAAATTGTCGCAGAACAGGTTTTGTTCGTGACTATCGAAGTCCTGAGGTTGCACGGTTATGCGCGCGACGCTTTCGAAGGGCGATATCTTTTCACTCCATACCACTGTCGGATCTTCGATGGGCATGTAGTACTGCGCGTTCTGTTTTTGCACCTGAAGTTCGAAGCATGCGGGGGCGCGATCCAGTGACAGCTGCTGGTAAAGCGCGTTGCGCAGGAAATTGGGCAAATCGGTGTTCTGTTCCGGCAACTCATAGGGTGGGCAATTCTGCGGTGCCGGTATCACACGGTACTTGATGTTCAGCTCACCGAGCTTGAACGGAGCGATGGAGTTGTAGGTCGTAGCCACCGGGCTTTGCGGTGCAGGCGCCAGGGTCTTGAGCGCGATGATCATGTGGCGTATTTCCCAGGTTCGCGGGTCCCAGCTGGGAAAGAACGCCTGGACCTTCTTGCCGTCAGCCTGGGCGGCGAAGTTGCTGCGATACTCGGCCACGTCGCGCACGAAAAAGGCCGGGTGATTGAACATCACGAAATCCTGCTCCCCGGCATGTGCCGGGTTCTTCATGAGTTTTTCACCTGGCACGTCGAGCAGCTTCAGAGCCATGCCGCGGGCATCGCGGGCGCGGTCGAACTGCGGGTAGGCATTGCCGTTGGACAGACGCATCCAGGCTTGCCAGGTATGCCCTGGCTCACTGAATACGCCGTGGCGCAAGGATTCGTCCAGTGTGTCCAACACCTGTACCTCGGCTCTGACGCAACCGTGTGCCTTGGCATGGGCGTCGCGCAGTACGCGGGTATTGTCACGGTGCTGTTCGACGATGCGCACCGCATCTTCAATGATCAGCCGGCTCAGGGCGGCTTCATCCGGGGCGATCTCTTCCTGGGTGGAAACCGGGCCGGAGAATTTCCAGGCGTAATAGGCTTCGCCCAGTCCCCAGCCAACCAGACCGACGAGCGTGACGGTCAGCAGCAGTTTGCCAAGCAGACGACCCAGCCAGATCCAGAAGCGTTTCAACATCGTTGCAATCCTTGTTCTTGGTATCGGTTGAAATCAGCCTTCGCAGCTCGGGCCCGGCGTCCAGGGGCGTACCGGCACATCACTGAGCTGGCTTTCCAGTTCGGCATTGCCGAGCACCTTGAGGTATTCGATCAGTGCCAGGCGCTCGTCTGGTGACAGGGCCCGGCCGATCACACCTTCCTGACGGCAGCCATCGCGGAACTCGTGGCCACCGTTGCCATTGCCGGTGATGCGGGTGTCGAACAGGAAGCCGCCGGCGAACTGCTCGCTGCGATAGCCCACCCGTACCGGATCGTATTCAAAGTTGCCGACCCAGAACTGAGGCTGCCGTTCATAAACAGGGGAGAGCAGTTCGAACAGATTGGGTACCGAGCCGTTGTGCAGAAAAGGTGGCGTGGCCCAGATACCGTCGAGCGGGCGCGCCTTGTAGCCGCGTTTCTCCTGTACGCCGATGGGCAGGCCGTAACCGTCCATTTTCTCGCGCTGACGTGGTCCTATGCCGGCGTCCTGATAGGCGCGGTTTTCCACATAGGCGGTGATGTAGGCCAGGGCCTTGGCACTGGAGATGTTCTTGAAGTCGATGTCATCAAGATTGGCGCCGAATAGCTTCACATCCAGCTTCGACAGCTCGGCCTTGGTCCAGCCCAGCCGGCTGATGTCGAAACGATGGTCGGCGATGTTGTTGGCCGTGGTCGGATCGGTGCCGACGATGGTGAGCGGCACCACGCGCATGCGCCACTCGGGATCGCGTGATGGTGCCAGGCGCTCGTTGTGCGGCTTGGGATCGGCCGCGTGGCAGTAGGCGCAATTTTCAAGATAGAGTGCCTTGCCGCGGCTGGCTTGGGGCAGGTCCACCTTGCCGAATATGGCTTGCGGCCATTTGGGTGGCTGCAGCTGCTTAAGGGTTTCTTCGAGGGTATACAGGTCGTGCAGGCGCACGCCTGAGGCGTAACGGTCGGCTTCGGCCACGCCTTGGCCGTGTTCATCAAGCAGGTGCAGGCTGGCGCCTACGCCAAGAGCCTCGCCGACATTGCGCGCCATTGGCTGCATGGCCGAACCATTCCACTGTACCCAGTCGAATTTCCAGATATCCCAGAGATGTGGATAGCTCACCGGGGCATTGGCGACTCGGTAATTGACGGCGTCCAGCGCGTCGCCGAATACGGTGTTGGCGATCCGCCCGAATGCATCGGTACGGCCAAACCCTTCTTCGGTCGGGTAAAGACCGCGATGCCAGTCGTTGAATGCCGTCGCCAGCAGGCGGTCGAGTACCTGCTTGAACTCTTCACGTAGCTGGTCACGGCCCTGCGGATACCGGTCCCCCAGAACTTCCTGAGCGAAACGACGGAATTTCAGCGGGTTGTAGTAAGTGAAGGCCATGCTCATGCCCAGCGCCTGACCGAAGCCTCCGCCGCGCAGAGTGGGAACGGTGGATGCCAGCGAGTGCAGGGCGGCGCCACCGTCGATACGCACGGCCTGGCCCTTGTAGCGCAGTTCGCCGGTGTGACAGGCGGCGCAACTGATATCGAGAAAGTGCTCTCCGCTCTCGCTGTCCTGATGGCGGGTAAAACCCACGGGCAGGTTGCCCGGATTGAGTGCGCTCGGCTGCTGCTGAGGATCGGTGAGAAAACCGAAGCGGGCGAGGTGATCGAGACGAGCGAACTTTTCAGTCCCGAATGGCATCTCCAGGGCGCTGAACCAGTCGTAGCGCAGTCCCTTAACCGTGGTGCCTTGCGGTGTGTAGTAATAGGTCTGGCGCTGCTCGTCGCTCCATTGCTGCAAATAATGCAACTCTCTGGGCTGCTGGTAGGTCGGCAAGTTGGGGTTGGCCACGTAATACAGGGCCACTGCCAGGACTATCAGCGCCAACAGAATGACGAGCTTCAGGGTACGACGGAGCAGACGCATCGGAAACATCCTTGTAGCGTTCTTATTAGTTCGCCTCTTATGCCAATACTGCAGAGTGTTGGCAAGGTGCCATCGTTCCGATAATGCAATCTACGCAATAACTAACAGGAACAAGGTTTATAAATAAATGATCCATTAAACGTCAAAGTTCTTGCTAGCGTTACAGTTAGAAGCGCCAACGCATTGTTTTTATTGAACTTACAAAATAATGGCGCCAAGGATGAAGTATGGAGGCGGTATCCGTCCTATCACGGCATCTGCTGGTGCTAGAACCTTTCGCAGTATGTGAGTGGCTGACCGAGTCGCTGCAGGCTGCGGGTTGGACCTTGCAGCCATGTACGCCAGAAACGGTCCATGAGCACTTTGGCGATGCGCTTTTGCTTCACCTCGATCAACAACCTGGCCATATTCGCAACGACCTGCGTCATGCAGGCCTGGCGTGCGTGGCATTGGTGAGTACTCAGCTCGCGAAGTCGAACGATATAGAGGAGCTGCTCGCTGATTGGCTCTTCGCGGCGCTGCCATTACCGGTGGACATGGCAAGCCTGCTGGAAACCTTGCAGCAGGCGCAGGCCTGCACGCGCCTGCTCAGGTTGAATAGCGGGCGGCAGCCGCTGCATTTTCTGGGCAACAGTGGCCCGGCGCGAAGTCTGCGCAAGCAGGTGGATCATCTGAGCCGGATCGAAGCCCCATTGCTCATCAGCGGCGAGCGGGGCAGCGGCAAGCATATGCTGGCTCGCTTGCTGCACCAGCGTTCATCGCGCCAGACACAGCCCATGCGCTTCATGGATTGTGCCGCGCACTTCGACGACGCGACGATGGCCGCTTCGAATGCCACCACTGTTCTGCTGGATAATGCCGCAGAGCTGTCCGATGCAGCCCAGCAGCGCCTGCTGACATACCTGTTGGCTCATCCCCGAGCCGCGCTAGTGACTCTGGATCGAGGGGAACTGACGCAGGCGGTGCAGCAGGGACATTTCAGTCGGGCTCTGCATCATCTGCTGGCAACGCAACAACTGCACACGCCGAACCTGCGCGAGCATCCCGGCGATCTGTTGCTGCTGGCCGAGCATTTCGCCAAACAGCACGGCGCACTGATCGGCCGGCACCACCGGCGTTTCAGCGAGGACGCGATCAACGCCATGATCGGTCATGCGTGGCCGGGCAATGTGCGCGAACTGCACCATCGCGTGGTCCGGGCGCTGGTACGAGCACAGGAGCGACAGATTCTGGCGACCGATCTGGAACTGCAGCCGATTGCGCTCGATAGGGACGCGCCGGTGACGCTTGAGGAGTACATCCTGCGAGCCGAGCGCCAGGCGCTGAACGACGTGCTCGCGCGCTACACCCACAACATGAGCCAGGCGGCGCGCTCGCTCGGGATTTCCCGGCCAACCTTCTATCGCCTGTTGCACAAGCATCGCTTGCGCTGAGGCTCTTGCTGTAACGCCGGGGAAACACTGCTAAGGTGCTCGTCGAACTAACGCCAAGGAGATCTGCATGCACCCGTTCGACGCCGCGAAGCCGCCGAAGCTGGCCATGTTGCTGGGGTACGCCGGGCTGTTGCCATTCGTCGGTGGCGCCCTGGGTATCTGGGTGATCCCCTTGGGCTGGCGACCTTTCGTGCTTGATGCACTGCTGGATTTCTCGGCCGTGATCCTGGCCTTCATGGGGGCCATTCACTGGGGCCTGGCGATGCGCGCGGAAGAGACCGACGAGCATGCCCAGTTGCAGCTGGGGCTTTCGGTGATTCCCCCGTTGCTGGGTTGGGCTGCGCTGGCCGGCGGGCTGCCCGTGAGCCTGTCGCTGCCGATCTTCCTGTTTGCCTTCATCGGCCTGTATCTGGCCGATATGCATGCAGTGCGCGTCGGGCTGGCGCCGCAATGGTACCCGGCGCTGCGCACGCCTCTGACGGCGGCGGTCTGTCTGAGCCTGTTAGTGGCCTGGGCCAGCGTGCTGATCAGATGATCCGAGTAGCGCCGCCACCTGCTCCAGCGCCGCCTGGCGCCGTTCGCTCCAACTGCCGGACAACTCGCTGAACGGCTGGCGGTGCAGCAGCAGCCAGTCCCGGCAGGCGCGATGAAACACCTGGCGCTCACTCAGCTGCGGTTGGCAGCGCTGGCCATCCTCGACCCAGGGCACTCCAGCGGGATCGAGCAGCAGGTGCTGGTCATAGTGACGTGCAAGCAGCTCGTTCTCCAGCCAGTCCGGGCAATCGTCAAACAGGCACCGGCTCCACAGCATGTTGCTCAGCAGGTGCGTGTCGAGAATCAGTAGCGAAGGTCTGACAGCCCGAGCGGTGTCCTCCCAGGCCAGTTGGCCGCGGGCGATTTCGGCAATATCGGCGTAGCAGGTATCCCGCTGCTGCGTGTCGATGAAGTGGCGGACGTATTCGCCTACCACCACGCCGCCGAAGTGCGCCTGTATTTCCCCCGCCAGCCAGCTCTTGCCGCTGGATTCCGGCCCGGTCAGTACCAGTACTTTCATGGTGCAGTCTGCAAGGCAGAGTCGCGGCGCCAGCTCAGCCAGCCGCTGACAGCCAGGGCAGTGAAGGCTGCGTAGAGCGCGGCGGTGAGCAACAGCTCGCTATACAGAAAGAAGGCTACGTAGCAGAGGTCCACGATTACCCACAGTGCCCAGCATTGCAGGCGTTTCTGCGCCATCCACAATTGCGCGACGAGACTGAAGGCCGTCAGTGCCGAGTCCAGCCAGGGTGAGCTGGCGTCGGTATAGGTGACCATCAGGTAGCCGAGCAGCCAGGCGCCGAGAGCCCCTGTCAGCAGGCCGGCAGCAAGCGAAAGGAATCCCAGTCTGCTGACCTTGCGCCCGTCGTGACGTTCGCCGCCGCGGGTCCACTGCCACCAGCCGTAGAGTTGCAGGGCGGCGAACAGCAGTTGCAGGAGCAGGTTGGAGTACAGGCGCCAGTCGTAGAACAGCCAGGCGTAAAGCAGCACCATGACCAGCCCGATGGGCCAGCACCAGGGATTCTGCCTGACGGTCAGCCAGACCGCGATGATGCCGAGCCCGGCAGCAATGAGTTCGAGCCAGGACATGCGGCGTCCTCAAAGAGAAAGGGGCTGGCGATTGTACTGATGTCGCCGGTTCAGCACACCAGGCTGTCGGCCTGCCGGTAGAGCATCAGCAACTTGCGGGTAATGGTCTGCTGGATGTCCTCACGCTCGAAGCTCGACAAGCGCTCCAGGCGCGCCAGTTGCAGGCGATGCAGGTGGATGTAGGGCATCTGTTGGTCGAACTCGCGCAGATCGCCCTTCATCAGTACGGGAAGGAACAGATCACCGATCTTCTTCTGGTTGCTGATGATCTGCGCCAGAGCCGGTTTGAATGGCATCGTCTTCGGGGCCGGCCCGCCGTCCTTGATCTGGGTGCTGAGCAGCAGACCGGGTTTGCCCTGCACCTTGCCCGGCAACACGCACAGACCGGTCTTGCGAATAGCCTGGCTGTCGATGCCGTGCAGGGTGTCGTGGAAAGCGTAGGGGTTGGGCAGCACCACCATCTTGCGTCCGAGGTCGGTGGGGAAGTGCAGGCTGTAGTTGGTGTACAGCTGCCCCACCGATTCGGAGTAAACGCACAGACGGTTCTCGAACAGCTTGATGAAGCGTTCAGCCAGCTCCCGCCGGGCCATGCTGTCCAGGTCCCAGATCAGGTCCTGGTTCTGTGGCCGACTGAAATCGACCTCCTGATGCTGCATGCTGCTCATGCGTGCCTCATACGCGGAACTGCCCGAGCAGACGATTGAGTTGGTCGGCCAACTGTTTCAGATGCTGACTGGCCGCGCTCGACTGTTCGGCAGCCTCGGCGGTGTTATGAGCCAGCACTGCGGTCTGCGTAACGTTCTGATTGATGTCTTCCACCACGTGCGACTGTTCCAGGGTGGCGCTGGCGATAGACGCGTTGAGCCCGGTCAGGTTACGCAGCGACTGGGCGATCTGGGCGAGGCTTTCGCCGGCCTGGCTGGCTTGCTCCACGGTCAGTTGAGAGGCGCGGCTACTTTCGTGGATGACTTTGACGGCCGCCTCGGAGTTGCCCTGCAGGCGCTCGATCATGCTCTGGATTTCGGCAGTGGACTGCTGTGTACGCTGGGCCAGAAGCCGCACCTCGTCCGCAACCACGGCAAACCCCCGGCCCTGTTCGCCAGCGCGCGCCGCTTCGATGGCTGCGTTGAGTGCGAGCAGGTTGGTCTGCTCGGCGATGGAGCGTATCACTTCCAGCACGCTGCCGATCTGCGTGCTTTCGCTGGCCAGCGACTGGATGACCTCTACGGCCTTGTCGATGGTGCCCGAGAGCTGGTCGATCTGGCGCAGGCTTGCTTCGATATTCTGCTGGCCCTGACTGGCCTGATCCTCAGCCGAATGCATTTCGCTGGAAGCGTGCTCGGCGTTCTTCGCCACGTCCTGGACGCCGTAGGTCACCTCATTGACAGCGGTAGCCACCAATTCCATCTGTTGCGCCTGTTGCTGGCTGTGGCGTTGCGCTTCACTGGAAATGTCGCCGAGTGTCCGCGCGGCCTGATCCAGCGAGCCGGCCGAATCGAGCATCTGCCGGATGACGTGGCGCAACTTCTCGGTAAAGGCGTTGAAATGCTTGGCCAGCGAGGTGAGTTCATCGCGGCCGTGGGCGTCCAGGTTGCGGGTCAGGTCGCCTTCGCCGCTGGCGATGTTGGCCATGGCGTCCACGGCGGCCTGTAGCGGCTGCACGATGCTGCGGGTGATCAGCACCACCAGTGCGGTAAGGAGGAGGGCGATCAACAGGCCGATGCTCATGGCTTTGATCGCCTGGGCCCTGAATTCCTCCTGCACGTCATCGACATAGACGCCGGAACCGATGATCCAGCCCCAGGGCTGGAACAGCTCGACGTAGGAAATCTTCGGTACGGGATCGCTGGCACCCGGCTTCGGCCAGCGGTAATCGACCTGGCCGGCGCCCTTGCTGCGGGTGATGGCGACCATCTCGTTGAACAGCGCCTTGCCATCCGGGTCCTTGAACCCCGAGAGATTCTGTCCCTCAAGCTTGACGTTCATCGGATGCATGAGCATGACGGGGGTCTGGTCGTTGATCCAGAAGTACTCCTGACCGTCGTAGCGCAGGCCGCGTATCGCTTCCATCGCCTGTTTCTGCGCGTCTTCGCGGCTCAGGGTGCCGGCGCTTTCCAGATCATGGAAGTATTTGAGGATACCTGCCGCACTCTGCACCACATGCTCGGTCTTCTCCGATTTGCTGAGGTAGAGGTCGGCATGGATCTGGCGCAGCATGTAGGTGCCTTGCAGGATCAGCGTCAGGATGGCCAGGGCCAGAATCAGCCACAGGCGGCGGCTGATGGGAAGACTGCGTAAGCTATTCATGGACGAATACCAGGATGTTGTAATTATCGACAACCGAGCGCCTCCAGGATGCGCGAGCCAATACTGTCACATTGAGGCGTTATTCACTCTAGTTGTCTGATAGCATTTCGGCAGCTGGGCGCAGAACCTGAACAAGCACTTGCCCAGCCCCACGCGAGGAACCTCCGCGGTGGGTTTGTGTCCCACGGCCGGGCCTATGTTCACGTTTCAGTTTTACGCGTAGGTGAGTCGCCGCGCTTTGGGGGATTTGATGGATATCTGGATGGCCTTTCAGGCCCTGATTCTGGGCACGGTGGAAGGCCTGACCGAGTTCTTGCCCATTTCCAGTACCGGGCATCTGATCGTGGTCGGTGACCTGCTGGGCTTCGAGGGGGAAAAGGCAACCGCATTCAAGATCATCATCCAGCTTGGCGCCATCCTGGCCGTCATCTGGGAATTTCGCGCGAAAGTGCTCGGCGTGGTAATGGGCTTGCCCAATGATCCGAAGGCCCAGCATTTCACCTTCAATCTGCTGCTGGCATTCATTCCGGCAGTCATCTTCGGTCTGGCCTTCGCCGATCTGATCGAACACTGGCTGTTCAATCCCATTACCGTTGCCATGGCACTGATCATCGGTGGTGGCGTCATGCTTTGGGCCGAGAAGCGTAATCATGCGATCAGGGCCGAAACGGTGGACGAGATGAACTGGAAGCTGGCGCTGAAGGTAGGCTTCGCCCAGTGTCTTGCGCTGATTCCCGGCACTTCGCGCTCGGGCGCCACCATTATCGGTGGCCTGGTATTCGGTCTGTCGCGCAAGGCCGCTACCGAGTTCTCCTTCTTCCTGGCCATGCCGACCATGGTGGCGGCCACGGTCTATTCGCTGATCAAGTACCGCGACATTCTGCAGATGAGCGATTTGCCGTTTTTCGCCGTCGGTTTCATCAGCACCTTCATCGTCGCGATGATCACCGTGCGTGCTTTGCTCAGATTCATCACCAATCACAGCTACGCAGTGTTCGCCTGGTACCGAATCGCTTTTGGTCTGCTGATTCTCGCCACCTGGCAATTGCACCTGATCGACTGGAGCACTGCGCAGCCGTGATCGATACCGAGCGCAAGGGGCGCCTGAAAAGCTGGGATGACGACAAGGGCTTCGGTTTCATCCAGCCGCAGGACGGTGGAGCCGAGGTTTTTGCACATATCTCCGTGATGCGCGGTGATCGCCGGCCGCAACTCGGTGACGAGGTGCTGTTCATCCAAGGGCGTGATCCTCGCGGCCGGCCGCGCGCCGAGCATATGCGTCTGGCGGGCGCGCTGAGTCTCGATCGCCAGGCGATCCGGCGAGAATCAAGGCGTCCGGAAAAGGCTGCTCCGGCCGCACGAAGGCCTCCTGCCAGGCCTGCGCAAAAGGCAGTAGCGCAAGGATCCATCCGGAATTTCTCCAGCAAGGCCGTGATATTCGCGCTGCTGTGCGCATTGCCGTTGCTCGGTGCCTTGCAACTGTTCGGCAAGGGGTTCTGGTGGCTGTTGCCGCTTTATCTGCTGGCCAGTCTGCTGAGCTTTGCCCAGTACTGGCTGGACAAGCGCAGCGCCCAGACTGGAAGTCGTCGTACGCCCGAAAACACCTTGCACCTGGTAGAGCTGGCCGGGGGATGGCCAGGCGCGCTGATTGCCCAGCAGACCTTCCGCCACAAGACGCGCAAGGCGTCCTATCAGGCGATTTTCTGGCTGATCGTCGCGGCTCATCAGGCGTTCTGGATCGATCTGCTGCTACTCGACGGCAGGTATGTAGCGCACTACATCCTGTCACTGACGGCGTAGCAGGACAGGCTGCGGAGGCACTGGCATTTACCCGAGGTAAACGACTATTTTTGGAGTCCGGAGTCCGCAGGGGAGGGACTCCGTCAGCCTGGCGAGAGCAGTATGCCAACGACAATAACAATGAAAAAAAGCAGGGCAGCCGGCGCGGGACAGCGCCTTGCGGCCTGTGTCCGAATCTTTGGCCTCGTCCTGTTGGGCTGGCTTTCCGTTTCCGCGCATGCTTCTGCCGTGGTGCACCTGGCCCTGGGCGGCACGCCCGAGTCAGTAGCCTATTCCCGCCTGCTGCTCGAGCAGGCTCTTGCCTTGGGGGAACATCGGGTCGTCGTGCAGGAGCTTGGCAATCTGCCGATGACGCGCCTGGAGCTCATGTTGCAGCGTGGGGACGTCAGTGCACTGATCCTGGGGCCTACAGCAGAGCGTGAGCGCCGGTTTCTGCCGGTTCGGGTGGATATGACCGACAATCTGGTCAACCAGCGCATCCTCTTCATTCCCAAGGGGAGGCAGGCGTTGTATGACTCGGTGCGGGGGCTGGAGGACTTTCGCCGTCTGCAGCTGGTGGCAGGCATGGGCTCGGCCTGGGCGGATCGGACCATCTGGGAAATGAACGGCCTGCCAGTGACGACTGTCGACGGGGACTGGAAACGGCTCTACCGCATGGTGGCCTCGCAGACGCGGCCGATCGACTATCTGCCTCGCGGCGCCCACGAGATGGCGAGTGAGTGGAGCCAGCATCCCGGCCTGGAAGTGGAGCGCAACCTGGTATTCAGCTACGCACAGGATCACATTCTCTACGTTTCACCGGCGCGCCCGGAGCTGCACCGGTTACTGCAGGAACTGTTGCCGCAGGCACAACGCAGCGGTCTGATCCGCCGCCTGGCCAGGGAACACTATCGTCAGGTCTTCGAGCCTCCAGTCAGCCTGCAGCAGCGACGGATCATTCACCTGGAGATGACCACCCCGCTATAGCAGCAGCCCCGGCTGCAGGCGTTTCGGCAGCCTGCGCACTACCAGCTGATGCGAGCGAGTCAGCAACTGGCGCAGTTCGTCGTCGCCCAGAGGCAGTTGTCGGCTGCTCATGCTGATCCAGTGTGCGCGGGCCAGATAGGGTGCAGGGCGAATGCCCGGGCGGTCGACATAGCCGAGGAACAGGTCGTCATCGACCTTGAAGGCCAGATCCTCGCCGACGAAGTGGAGAATGGCGAACATCTTGTTGCCTGCCACCGAAAACACCCGATTGCTCCCCCATTTGATGTCTTCGCGAGCGCCAGGCAAGGCGAGACAAAAGGCGCTGATCTGATCCGTTGTCATGAATGTCTCCTTGAAGGTCTGCAGCGCAGTCTAGTGTGCGCTGCGCCAATAGGCTGCTGCGTTCTGTTATCTGGCGGGGCGGTTTCCACTGGGATAGCGTTCCTGCCCAAGCCGAGGACGGTGCACGTCAGACCGAATTGCCAGCAATTCATGGCTTTTCGGCATCATGTATGGCTGTCCTGTAGACTCCGCGTCCCGTGATCATCCGCGAGCTGGCGCCATCTGCTGCCGGTCGATACCCCCATGAAAGCCCGTAGCCGCTTCTGGTTCATCCTCTGTCTGCTGTTCAGTCTGTCGGTATCGGCCATGCCGGCCTGGGCTGGTGCTCGGCTGCTCGACGCTGCAGGCGAGAACCAGTGGCCACTGGCCCTGACCACCCATGTCGGTTTGCTGGAAGATCCTTCGCGGACGCTGACACTGGCGGATGTCAGTTCCCCCGGGTTCGCCGGGCGATTTCACTTCGAGCAGGCCGACAGTGCCTCCTTCGCCCTGGGTTTTACCCGCTCGGCCTACTGGTTTCGTCTGGATATCGGCAACTCCGGCGAGCAGCCAGTGAGCCGTTTGTTGGTGGTGGACAATCCACGCATTTCCTTTGTCGATGCCTTCGTGCCGGACGGGCAGGGTGGTCATCACAGCTGGTTCACCGGGGCGGACCGGCCGCAGAGCGCCAAGGCGTACAGCAACCGCAACTTCGTCTTCCCGCTGCACCTGCCGGCCCACTCGCGCCAGGTGATCTACGTTCGGGTCGAATCGAGCATCGGCCTGCTGGTACCACTGAAACTCTGGTCGGTGGAGGCGTTTCATGCCTACGAGCGCGAGGACTACATGGCACGTGCCGGCTACATGGGCATTGCCGTGGCGATGATGCTGTTCAACCTGATGCTGTTCATTGCGCTGCGTGACCGCCTCTACCTGCTCTACGTGATCTTTGTGCTGTGTGCCGTCTGCGCACTGACGGTCAAGAACGGCATGGCGCCGGACTGGACATTGTTCGGCCTGCCGCTCAACTCCAACGTGGCGTACTACTCGGGCGCATCGCTCGCGCTGAGCGGGATGCTGCTGTTTATGCGCCGCATGTTGCAGACCTCACACCTACTGCCGCGAACCGACCGCTGGTTGTTGGCGCTGGTGGCCATATATCTGGTTTCACCACTGATCTATGCCAACATCCTGCCGCAGGTCTCACGTATGGCCATCGTGGTCAATCTGCTCACGGCGCTGATAATGATGGGGGTGGGTCTGGTCTGTGCCTTCAAGCGTCAACGCAGTGCCTACTTCTTCCTCGCAGCCTTTGGCCTGCTGATTCTCGGCGGTGCCACCACCACCCTGCGAGCCCTGGGCATCTTGCCGACCAACGCATTCACCGAAGACGGCCTGCAGATCGGCTCGTCACTGGAGATGCTGCTGCTGGCCTTCGCCCTGGCCGATCGCATCAACGTCATGCGTCAGGAAAAACTCCAGGCCCAGGCCTGTCTGCTGCAAACCCAGACGCAGCTGGTGGAAACCCTGCAACGCTCCGAGCGTGACCTCGAGGACCGTGTCGCGGCCCGGACCGCAGAGCTGCAGGTGCTCAACAGCCGCCTGGAAGTTCTCAGCCTGACCGATGCCCTGACCGGACTGGCCAACCGTCGGCATTTCGATGAGGTGCTGGCCAGGGAGTGGAAACGTGCCCAGCGTCTCGGCGAGCCCCTGGCCCTGGCTGTGGTGGATGTCGACTGGTTCAAGGCCTACAACGACCATTATGGCCACCCGGCCGGCGACGCCTGCCTGCAGCAGGTGGCGAACATCCTGAAGTCAACCATCAGCCGTTCCACCGACCTGGCGGCGCGTTACGGCGGCGAGGAGTTCGTATTTCTCGCACCAGCCACGGGGCTGCCTGGCGCACGGAGCATGGCCGAGAAGCTGGTGAGCACCGTGGCTGGGCTGGAACTGGCGCACGCTGCATCGCCTCTGGGCCATATCAGTATCAGCGTAGGGGTAGCGGTAATGCAGGGCGAAACTGCTGGCGCTGCGCAAGTCCTACTGCAACGCGCCGATGCAGCCCTGTACCAGGCCAAGAGCCGGGGGCGTAACCAGGTGGTATGCGATGGGCAGGTATAAAAAAGCCCCAGGGTGTCGACCCCAGGGCCAAGGGCGGTCGGCAGGGCTACCGACCAGGGGAGAGCAGGTTCAGGCCTGTGGCTGCCAACCACCACCGAGCGCCTTGTAGATCGCGACGATGCCGCTGTACAGCTCGACTTCGGCCGAAGCCTGGGCATCCTCCGCAGCCAGACGCTCGCGTTCGGCGTCCAGCAGCACGAGAAAGTCCACCGTGCCTTCGCGATAGCGAATCGCCGCCTGCTCGGCAGCCGCGCGGCTGGCTTCGGCCTGGCGCACCAGGGAAACCAGACGCTGCTGACGTTTGGCGTAGTCGCTGAAGGCGTTTTCAGATTCCTCCAGTGCCAGCAGCACCTGCTGCTCGTACTGCGCCAGGGCACCGTCGGCCTCGGCTTCGGCGCCGCGCAGACGGGCGCGCACGCTACCCAGATCGAAGGCTGCCCAGCTGATGCTCGGTGCCACACCCCAGGCGCGTGCCGCCGAGGCGCCCAGCTGCGAGCCACGACCAGCGGTGAAACCGAGAAAACCGGAGAGGCTGACGCGCGGGAACAGGTCTGCGGTCGCCACACCTACGTCTGCCGTCGCTGCCGCCAGTTGCCTCTCGGCTGCCTGGATATCCGGACGGCGACGCAGCAGTTCCGCCGGGTTGCCGATCGGCAGCGCCTTGGCGATCACCGGCAAGGGCCGTGGCGCCAGGTCCACCTGCAACTGCTCCGGCCGCTGGCCGAGCAGGGTGGCGATGCGGTTCTGCGCCCGTACCTGCTGCGCCTGCAGTTGTGGCAGGCTGGCTTCGGTGGCCGCGAGACGGGCATCGGCGCGCAGTACATCGAGCTCGGTGCCGACACCGGCATCACGCAACTGCTCGGTGATGGCGCGCGAGTCCTGCTGATTCTTCAGGTTCTCGCGGGCGATGCTTTCGCGCAATTGCGCGCCGCGCAGGGTGCCGTAGGCATCGACCAGTTCGGCAATCAGGCTGACCTGTAGCTGGTAGTAATCCGCCTCGGCCACTTCGATGCGCGCTTCGCTGGCTTCCAGCTGGCGCTGGATGCGGCCGAACAGATCCACTTCCCAGGCCATGTCCAGACCCAGGTCATAACGCTCCTGACGGATGCGCTGGTCCGTGGTCGGCGGTTGCTGAGCTTTGCCGAATTCGCCACTGGCGCGGCTGGTGACGGTGGGGAAACTGTCGTTGGCGACGTCGTCACGAATGGCGCGTGCGGCACGCAGGCGGCTGAATGCGACGCGCAACTCGCGGTTGTCCTGCAGCGAGCGCTGCACCAGCTGGTTCAGCGTCGGGTCGTCGAACTGCTGCCACCAGGCCGCTTCGAAACGGCTGCGGTCGTAGTCGGCCGCTTCCAGCGCGGCAATGCGCGCTGGCTCGGTAACAGGCGCTCGGTAGTCCGGGCCGACGGCGCAGGCCGACAGCGTCAGGGTCAGGAGAGCGGGGGCAAAGGCTTTCATGCATGCGACTCCTGCAGACGGGCGGTTTTAGGGGCTTCGCGTTTCTCCACGAAGCCACGGATCAGAACGTAGAACACTGGCGTCAGCAGCAGGCCGAAGAAGGTCACGCCGATCATCCCGGAGAACACCGCCACACCCATGGCATGGCGCATCTCGGCACCGGCACCACTCGAAAGAACCAGCGGTACCACGCCCATGATGAAGGCGATGGAGGTCATCAGAATCGGGCGCAGGCGCAGGCGGCAGGCCTCCAGCACCGCGGCGACACGATCCATGCCTTCCTCCTGTTTGTCCTTGGCGAACTCCACCAGCAGGATGGCGTTCTTGCAGGCCAGGCCCACCAGTACGATCAGGCCGATCTGGGTGAAGATGTTGTTGTCGATGCCGGCCATGATCACCCCGGTAATGGCGGCTAGCAGCACGGTCGGCACGATCAGGATCACCGCCAGCGGCAGGCTCCAGCTCTCGTACTGGGCGGCCAGCACGAGGAAGGCCAGCAGCACGCAGAGCGGGAAGATGAAGATCGCGGTATTGCCGGCGAGGATCTGCTGGTAGGTCAGATCGGTCCACTCGAAGGTCATGCCGATCGGCAGTTCCTCATTGAGCAACCTGGCGATGGCGGCCTCCGCCTGGCCCGAGCTGTAGCCCGGCGCGGCAGCACCGTTGATCTCGGCGGTGAGGAAACCGTTGTAGTGCATCACCCGGTCCGGGCCGGCGCTGTCGTCGACCTTGACGAAGGTCGACAGCGGTACCATCTCGCCACGGTTGTTGCGTACCTTGAGCTGGCCGATCTGCTCCGGCTCCAGGCGGAACTGCTGGTCGGCCTGGACGTTGACCTGATAGGTACGGCCGAAGCGGTTGAAGTCGTTGGCATACAGCGAGCCCAGGTACACCTGCAGGGTGTCGAAGATGTCGCTGATGGCCACGCCATGGGTCTTGGCCTTTTCGCGGTCGATGGCGGCATCGACCTGCGGCACGTTGACCTGGTAGCTGGTGAACACCGACATGGGGTTCAGCTCCGGCAACTGTCGGGCCTTGTTGAGAATGTTCTGGGTCTGTACGTACAGCTCGTCATATCCCAGGTTGCCGCGATCCTGAATCTGCAGGCGGAAGCCGCCGATAGTGCCCAGGCCCTGCACCGGTGGTGGCGGGAAAATGGCGATGTAGGCATCCTGAATGTCGGCGAACTGGGCATTCAGCTCGGCGGCGATGGCGCCCGCGCTCATCGACGGATCCTTGCGCTCGTCGAAGGGCTTGAGCGGGGTGAACACGATGCCGCTGTTGGGGCTGTTGGTGAAGCCGTTGATCGACAGGCCCGGGAACGCCACGGTGTTTTCCACGCCAGGATGCTTGCCGGCAATCTCGCTCATGCGCTTGATCACCGCTTCGGTGCGGTCGAGCGTCGCGGCGTCCGGCAACTGGGCAAAGGCCACCAGATACTGTTTGTCCTGCTGCGGCACGAAACCGGTCGGTGTGCTGGAGAACCCCATGTAACCGAGCCCCAGCAGGCCGGCATAGACCAGCATGGCGATGCTGCTGCCACGCAGCACGCGGCGCACGGTACCAACGTAGCCATGGCTGGCACGCTCGAACAGACGGTTGAACGGACCGAACAGCCAGCCACCGAACAGCTTGTCCAGTACCCGCGAGAAACGGTCCTTCGGCGCGTGATGGTCCTTGAGCAGGATGGCCGACAGGGCAGGCGACAGAGTCAGCGAGTTGACCGCCGAAATCACTGTGGAAATGGCGATGGTCAGCGCGAACTGCTGGTAGAACTGCCCGGTGAGGCCGGAAATGAACGCGGTCGGGATGAATACGGCGCACAGCACCAGGGCGGTGGCAACGATCGGGCCGGTAACTTCCTTCATGGCCTGGCGCGTGGCCTCCACCGGAGACTTGCCCAGTGCGATGTTGCGCTCGACGTTCTCCACCACGACGATGGCGTCATCCACCACGATGCCGATGGCCAGCACCAGGCCGAACAGCGACAGGGCGTTGAGCGAGAAACCGAACAGGTGCATCACCGCGAAGGTGCCAATCAGCGATACCGGCACGGCGGCCAGCGGGATGATCGAGGCGCGCCAGGTCTGCAGGAACAGGATCACCACCAGCACCACCAGCACGATGGCCTCGAGCAGAGTGTGTACCACCGCCTCGATGGAGCCACGGACGAAGATGGTCGGGTCGTAGACGATTTCGTAGTCCATACCCTGCGGGAAGCTCTGCTTGAGCTCGGCCATGCGCTCGCGCACCGAGTCGGAAATCTCGATGGCGTTGGAGCCGGGGCGCTGGAACACCGGGATGGCCACGGCCGGCTGGTTGTTCAGCAGCGAACGCAGCGCATACTGGTTGGAGCCCAGCTCGACGCGGGCAATGTCGCGCAGGCGGGTGATCTCGCCATTGTCGCCGACGCGGATGATGATGTCCTCGAACTCTTCCTCGCTGACCAGGCGGCCCTGGGTGTTGATCGACAGCTGGAAGCTGTTTCCGGCGTCGGCCGGCGGCGCGCCGAGGGCACCGGCGGCGACCTGGCGGTTCTGTTCACGAATAGCGTTGACCACATCGGTGGCGGTCAGCCCGCGCGAGGCCACCTTGTTCGGGTCGAGCCAGACGCGCAGCGAGTAGTCACCCATGCCGAACAGCTGCACGTCGCCCACGCCGTCCAGACGAGCCAGCTCGTCCTTCACGTTGAGCGCGGCATAGTTGGACAGGTAGAGCATGTCGTAGCGCTGATCCGGCGAGGTCAGGTGAACCACCATGGTCAGATCGGGTGAGGCCTTGTCCACGGTCACGCCGAGACGCTGCACCTCGGTGGGCAGGGTCGGCATGGTGCGGGTGACGCGGTTCTGCACTTGGACCTGGGCGTTGTCCAGATCGGTGCCGAGAGCGAAGGTCACGGTCAGGGTCAGCTTGCCGTCGTTGGTCGACTGCGACGACATGTAGAGCATGCCCTCGACCCCGACGATGGCCTGTTCCAGCGGCGAGGCTACGGTCTCACCGATCACCTTTGGGTTGGCACCGGGGAAGTTGGCGCGCACCACCACGGTCGGTGGCACGACTTCGGGGTATTCGCTGATAGGCAGCTGGAACAGCGAGATGGCGCCGCCGATCAGAATCAGCAGCGACAGCACCGCGGCGAAGATCGGCCGCTGGATGAAGAATTGCGAGAAATTCATGGGTCTTTCCTCAAGGCGCAGGCTGGATCAGCCGCGTGGCGCGCGAGCGTCGATTTTTTCGGCGGCAATACGCGGGGCCTGGCTACCGTCGACGGCCTGGCGCATGCGAGCCAGCTGTTCGAGGGTGCTGTCATCGGCCATGGTCACTGGCTGCGGATCGACGGTGGAGCCCGGCATGGCGCGTTGCAGGCCGTTGACGACGATCTTCTCGCCCTTGCTCAGGCCGCTGCGGACGATGCGCAGGCCTTCGAGCTTCGGTCCCAGTTCAATCGAGCGGTAGGCCACGGCGTTGTCTTCGCCGAGCACCAGCACGTACTTCTTGCCCAGGTCGGTACCGACTGCTTCATCCTTGATCAGGGTGGCCGCATAGGGCTTGCTGCCCACCAGTTTCAGGCGAGCGTACAGACCCGGAGTGAAGCGGCCGTCCTGGTTGTCGAACACGGCGCGTCCACGGATGGTGCCGGTGCGCGGGTTGACCTGGTTGTCGAGAAAGTCCAGCTGGCCCAGATGCGGGTGGCCGGTTTCATCAGTCAGGCCGAGGTACACCGGGCTGGCGCCACGGGCGTCGGCCCCGGACTCACGGGCCAGCTGCACGTACTTGAGGAAGGCGCGTTCGTCGGCGTCGAAATAGGCGTAGACCTTGTCGGTGGAAACCACCGAAGTCAGCAGGCTTTCGCCAGCGCCCACCAGGTTGCCTTCGGTGATCTCAGCGCGACTGACGCGGCCGTCGATGGGTGAGGTGATACGGGTGAAGCCGAGGTTCAGACGAGCGTTTTCCAGCTCGGCGGCGATCGCTGCTACCTGCGCCTGGGCTTCGGTAGCGGCGCTGGAACGAGCATCGGCGAGTTCGGCGGAGATGGCGTTGCTCTGGCGCAGACGCTCGCCACGGCGCGCCTCGTTGGTGGCACGCGCCTGGTTGGCACGGGCTTGTTGCAGTTGGGCTTCGAGGCGCTTGACCTCCGCCTGGAAGGGGCGCGGGTCGATCTGGAACAGCAGATCGCCTTTCTTCACCAGCGTGCCTTCATCGAAGGCGACCTTGTCGATATAGCCGGAAACGCGCGGGCGAATTTCTACGGATTGTGGCGCTTCGAGACGGCCGGTGAACTCATCCCATTCGTTGACCGGTTGTTCGATGACCTCGGCCACACTGACCTTGGGTGCAGGCATCTGTGCCTGGGTCTGCGCTGCCTGATCGCAACCGCCGAGGGCAAGGGCGCCGGCAAGGGCCAGGGGGAATATCCAGATTTTGTTGTGATGCTGTTCCATGGGGGACTCCGCCAGTCGTATTTGTGGATGGGCGGAGTCTGCTGCGAGTCTTGGAGGGCTACGAATCGAACGATATGAATTTGAATATCAGCCGGAATGATGAAAGACGCACTTATATCAATTTGGATTCATAAGGGTGCGCCGAGGTTCCAGACTGCACTCTGATAGTGCGGTTACAGAATGTTCTAGAGGCTGTCCGGGTCGCCGCAGAACATCTGAATGCGCGAGCGCAGCCAGCGCTCGGCCGGATCATTGTCCTGAGCGCCGCGCCAGGCCATGTGCAGCTCGAAGCTTCGCGTCTGCAGGGGCAGGTCCTCGGCACGCAGCCCGCCGGCGGCGGTCAGCGCGGCGGCGGTGTAGTCGGGCACGCTGGCGACGATATCGGTTTCAGCCAGCAATGTGCCCAGGCCGTTGAACTGCGGTACCGCCAGCACGACATGTCGCTCGCGACCAAGCTTGGCCAGTTCTTCATCGATGAAACCGGTGAGGTCGCCGGCGAAAGACACCAGTGCATGGGGGCGTGCGCAGTAGTCGTCGAGGCTCAGTGCACCGGGCACGGTATCGGCACGCAGCAGCTTGGCCTTGCTGCGACGCAGTACCTTGCGCTTGGCATTGGCCGGCAGTTCCTCGGTGTAGGCCACGCCAACGGAGATCTCTCCGGACGCCAGCAGCGTCGGCATCATCAGGTAGTTGGTGCGACGGATCACCAGCACCACGCCCGGCGCTTCGGCGCGCAGGCGACGCAGCAGGGCAGGGAGCAGGGCGAATTCGACATCATCGGAAAGGCCAATACGAAATACTGCCTTGCTGGTGGCCGGGTCGAAGTCGGCGGCGCGACTGACGGCGGTGGAGATCGAGTCCAGCGCCGGCGAGAGCAGGGCGAAGATCTCCTGTGCTCGCGGCGTTGGCTCCATGCTGCGGCCGGTACGCACGAACAGCGGATCGTCGAACAGGGTGCGCAGACGGGCGAGCGCCGCACTGATGGCCGGCTGTCCCAGAAACAGCTTCTCTGCCGCCCGGGTCACGCTGCGTTCGTGCATCAGGGTCTCGAAGACGATCAGCAGGTTGAGGTCGAGGCGACGCAGGTCGTTGCGGTTCATCCGGGTACCATTCGAGGGATACGGGCCTTGTCAGCATGGCGTTGCAAATGAGAGCCTTTGCCCCGGCAATAGTACGAGCAGTGTGCAGCGGATTGAAAGACGCCGAATCACTGACAGGCATGAAGACTATCGATAGAGTCTGATGGTGCCCCCGCCGCCCAGCGGATAGAGTCCACAGTCATTGAAGTGTTAATCCGCGATCAAGCCCGAGGTAAGCGATGTCCCGCATGATCCGTTTTCATAAGTTCGGCGATGCCGATGTGCTCCAGTACGAAGAGGTCCCGACGCCTGTGCCCGGTCCTGGTGAGGTGCTGGTGCGCGTTCAGGCTGTCGGCCTGGGCTGGAAAGACGTGCTGTGGCGGCAGAACCTGGCGGCCGAGCAGGCCAAGCTCCCGGCCGGTATCGGTTTCGAACTGGCCGGCACCGTGGCGGCACTGGGCGATGGTGTGAGTGACTTCGAGGTCGGCACTGCCGTTGCCGGCTTCCCCGCCAGCACGCCGAATCGTTATCCGACCTGGGGTGATCTGGTGCTGATGCCCAGCCACGCCCTGACCCGTTATCCCGAGGTGCTCAGCCCGGTCGAAGCCAGCGTTCACTACACCGCTCTGCTGTTCGGCTATCTGGCGCTGGTCGATCTCGCCCATCTCAAGCCTGGTCAACACGTGCTGATCACCGAGGCCAGCCAATGCATGGCGCCACAGACGGTGCAACTGGCCAAGGCGCTCGGCGGCAAGGTCATCGTCTCCACCAGTTCACCGGAAGATCGCGATTTCCTGCGCAGCCTGGGCGCGGACAAGGTGATCGTGACCGAAGAACAGGACCTGGTCCTGGAGGTCGAGCGTTACACCGAAGGCAAGGGCGTTGAGGTGATTCTCGACCAGTGTGCCGGCCCGCAGATGAAGCTGCTGGGTGATATCGCTGCGCCGCGTGGCAAGCTGATCCTGTACGGCATCAATGGCGGCAACGATACGGCGTTCCCGGCCTGCGCCGCGTTCAAGAAACACCTGCAGTTCTTCCGTCACTGCGTGCTGGACTTCACCGGTTGCCCGGAACTGGGCATCGAACCGAACAACGAGGCGGTACAGCGGGCGCTCAAGCACATCAATCAGATGACCGCGGACCGCCTGTTGACGCCGGTGATCGACAAGGTATTCGCGTTCGAAGACTTCATCGCCGCACATCGCTACCTGGAAACCTGCCCGAATCGTGGACGGGTGGCCCTGAAACTGGCCTCGGATTAAAGTCCGTGGCCAGGCGGTCGTTATAGCTTAGGTCTACGTTCGTTCTAAGGATTAGGTTCATGAGTCTGGTTACTGGCGACGCACTATCGCTGTTGTTGTTTCGTCTGCATAGCGGCCGTCTGCTGGGGATCAATCTGCTCAAGGTCAACGAGATCATTCCCTGCCCGCCGTTGACCAAGCTACCCAATCGTCACCCTAACGTACGCGGCATCGCCACCTTGCGCGGTGCGGCGATGACGGTGATTGACCTGGCGCGCGCGATTGGTGAGCGCGGCGCGGCTGATGCAGACGACGGTTGCCTGATCGTCACGGAGTTGAGCCGTTCACGTCAGGGGCTGCACGTGAAGAACGTCGAACGCATCGTGCAATGCTCCACCCGTGATGTGCGTCCGCCACCTGCCGGCTCGGGTAATCGCGCGTTCATCACTGGGGTGACCCAGATCGATGGGGCCATCGTGCAGATTCTCGATATCGAGAAGGTGCTGCACGATATCGCGCCGGCTCTGGAGGAGGCGCCCATGGGGCTGCTCGAAGGGCAGGATGCCCGGCTGCTGCAGGGGCGCCGCGTGCTGCTGGTCGACGACTCGCAAGTTGCGTTGCAGCAGACCCTCCACGTGCTGCGCCAGTTGGGGCTCGACTGCACGGCAGTGCGCAGCGGCAAGGCTGCCCTGCAGCAACTGCATGAGTATCACCAGGCCGGCATGGCCTTCGAGTTGCTGGTTTCGGATATCGAAATGCCCGAACTCGATGGCTACAGCCTGGTGCAGGAAATCCGTCGCAGCTCTGACATTGCCGACACTTATGTGCTGTTGCATACCTCGCTCGACAGCACCATGAATACCGAGAAGGCCCGCTCGGTGGGCGCCAATGCGGTGCTGACCAAGTTCTCCTCGGTCGACCTCAGCCAGGCACTGCTCGATGCCTTCCGGCAAATGAGCGAGCCAGCCTGACCCCGCAACGGCACCCTTGCCGCACTGTGGCAGGGTCTGCCTTTGATGCCTCAAAAAACCTGCAGAATCCGATTTCAATGGCTCGGGTGAGCGCCACAAGCTGGCTGCGCCTTGAGGCAAAGGCTGCTCTTGCAGGCAGGCTGATTCGAGCGGTTTCGCTCGCGCTCGATGAGAACGGCGTATGCGGCAGGAAGCGGACAGTGAAAATTGTCCATTTGCCCATGTGGCCACTGGGAATTTTTTACGGCTGAACTGTCTATCAATCAACAGCGGTTCAGCCTTCACGGGCTGCAACTGGATTGACTTTTCCCAAGAATCTTCAGTTCGTTCTCAGATATGGATGTTCTCTCCGAGTTCTTCGAGCGCACGAGCCTGCAGGGGCGAGTGATATTCGCCGGCTCGGTAGAAGGAACCCTGGTGCTGGACAAGCCTCCAGGCATGGCCTTCATTCACGTGCTCGAGCGTGGCGCACTGGATATGGTGCACGCCGAAAAACCACGCGTCGCGATCGATCAACCCAGCGTACTGTTCTGTCCCAGTTGCTGTTGTTACAAGCTGCGCGCCCACGAGCCAGAGGGTGCGGATCTGATCTGCGCGTCGTTCCAGTTCGGGCGTACCGGGCAGCAGCCTTTTGAGTTGGGCCTGGAGGAAACCCTGGTGTTTCCACTGAGTGCCCTCGAGCGGCTGGGGCCGATCATTGGTTCTCTGGTCAACGAGTTCCGTACCCCGGCTCCCGGGCGCAGCAAGGTGCTCAACCTGTTGTTCGAATATGTATTCGTTCTCCTGGTGCGTCGAGCCGTGAGCGAGGGCCGTATCACCAGAGGGCTGCTTTATGCGCTGCAGGATGGCCAGTTGGGCCCTGTGCTGATCAGCATCCACCAGGAGCCACAGGTGGCCTGGAGCGTAGAGCGACTGGCCGACCTGGCGAAGATGTCGCGCACCAGATTCGCTGCGCTGTTCAACGAGGTGATGGGGATGACGCCCATGGCCTATGTGACGGCCTGGCGCATCAAGGTGGCGCAGGATCTGTTGCGCGAGGGGATGCCGATCAAGGTGATCGCCGATGCAGTGGGTTATGGTTCGCCGGCAGCCTTCTCACGCACGTTCGCCCAGCAGATAGGGCAACCGCCCGGAGAGTGGTTGCGCGGCGAAGGACAGGAACCGCCAACGAAACTGCAGGTGCAGATCTTCCGCGATTGAGTCACTCAGCCCCAGGGCAACTGATGCCCGGGGTTGCATCAGCATTCAGGCAACAACCGGAATCAAAGGGTCGGCTGCGGCCAGGGCGATGTCACGCTTCGCCTCTGGCGGGTAGATCCACCTGGTATTGATTTCGGTCTTGATCGCCTTGCCTTCCTTGCCAGTGAGCACCACCTTGCGATCCCAGCCCTCGGTGAACACTGCGCCCCAGTCGCCCAGGTCGAGACAGGTGACGTACTTGGGCTGAGTGTAGGGGGTTGGCTCGACGCCGAGTAGATCGGCCGCGGCATTGTTGCCGGATGAGCGGCCGAGAGCTATGGCATGCTGGCAGGTCATCAGGGCGTGATTGCCTCGATCATCCACCGCTGCGTAAGCCGTATCGCCCGTGGCGTAGACGGCGTTCTGTCCCAAGACCCTGAGGTTGCGATCGACATGCAGGCGGCCGGAGGCATCACGCTCGCCATCTATCTGCTGCGTCAGTGGCGAGGCCTTCACGCCGACGGTCCAGACCACGGTACTGGCTTCGATACGTTCGCCGTTGTCGAGTCGCACCCCCTGTTCATCGACCATCGATACCGGACTGCCGAGTTTCCAGGTCACACCGAGCATGTCGCTGGCTTCGGCGATCACCGAGGCAATCTGCTCGCCCATGAGACTGCCGACCTGTTCGCCCATGTCGACGACGATGACGCGGATATCGGCTTCATCACCCAGGATGGCGCGCAGCCGCGCCGGCATTTCGGTGGCCGTTTCGATACCGGTAAAGCCTCCGCCCACGACCACCACGGTGTTGCGTGCCCGGCTACAGGGTCGATGACGCAGGCCTTGCAGGTGAACTTCGAGCTTCTGCGCCGATTCCAGGCTGTCGACATCGAAGGCGAAGCGGTCGATACCGGCCAGCGGCGGACGGGCGACCTGACTGCCCGAGGCGAGAATCAGCCGGTCGTAGACCAGCGTCGACTGCTCGCCACTGGCACTGCGGTAGAACGCCTGCCTGCTCTGCGTATCGATACGGGTGGCGCAACCCTGCACGAACTGTACGCCGACTGCATCGAACAGCGGGCCGAGCGGGGCGACGGTGGTCTTCAGGTCGGCTTCATAGAAGCGCGGGCGTACACGCAGTTCGGCCTGTGGGGCGAGGATGGTGACCGCGACATCCCGGCGCTGATGCTGCTCCAGCAGGCGAACGGCGCTCAATGCACTCCACATGCCGCTGAAACCGGCACCGATGATCAGAATCTGCTGTTTCATATCCTGTAATCCCGTAGTGAAAAGAAAGGTACTGGCTGTCGACGGGAAGGATTCTGTGGTTGTTTTGGATCAATGTATTGATCCAATATCCGCAAATATCAATAGTCCACTCAAGGTCCGCCATGCCTCTCGGAAAAGCCCCGCCACAAGTGATCTTTCTGCCGCTTGGAGCACCGGAGGAGGGGGCCAGCCTGCAAGGCTGGCTGTATGAGTCGCTGCGTGGTGCGATTCTGGGCGGCCGCCTGCCAGCCGGCAGCAAGCTGCCCAGTACCCGCGCCATGGCCGAGCACTACAGCCTGGCGCGGGGCACCGTGCAGGCGGCCTATCAGCAATTGCTTTCCGAGGGCTATCTGCAAGCCCGCACTGGCAGCGGAACGCGTGTCAGCGAGGTATTGCCGGACCCAACGCTGAATGCCGGTTACGTTCGCCGCCGGGTGGTGGCCGAGGCGGGGGAGAAACGCACGGCTCCCGAAACGCCCTGGCTGCAACGCCTGGCCAGGATCGAACCGATCTTCTCCGCGCGCACCTTGCCTTCCGGCTTTCGCCCGTTCTTTCCGCATCGTGGCGATATCAATGCCTTCCCCATCGATCTGTGGCGCAAGCTGTATACGCAACAACTGCGCAGTTCGCGGCTGTCCATGCTGCTCGATGGCACCCCGGCCGGGCTGCCCCGGCTGCGCGAGGCCATCGCCGGGTACCTGGCCATTGCTCGTGGGGTGCAGGTGTCGCCGGATCACATACTGGTGCTCGGCAGCGTGCAGCAGGGCCTGGACATCTGCCTGCGGTTGCTGGCGCCCGGCGACTCGCAGGTCTGGATGGAGGACCCGGGTTACCCCGGGGCGCGGCAGCTGATGGACATTTCCGGCGTGCGCCGCGTGGACGTGCCAGTGGATCGCTTCGGCCTCAGGGTGGACGAGGGGATACGCCTGGCACCGGACGCCCGATTGGCCTATGCCACGCCGTCGCGTCAGGCCCCGCTGGGTGGCGAGCTGTCGCCAGCCCGACGTCTGGCCTTGCTGCGCTGGGCGGCGGAGCAGGGCAGTTACATCTTCGAGGACGATTACGACAGCGAGTACCGCTTTATCGCCAAGCCGATTCCGGCGTTGCGCTCGATGCCGGGTGCCGAGCAATCGGTGATCCTCGCAGGTACCTTCAGTAAGTTGCTGTTTCCATCGGTTCGCCTGGCCTATCTGGTGGTGCCCGAGCATCTGATCGAGAGCTTCACCCGTGCAGCAGCGCTGATGTCGCGGCACGCCAACAGCCTGGCCCAGGCCGTGCTGGCCGACTTCATTCACGAGGGACACTTCGACCGCCACGTGCGACGCATGCGCAAGATCTATGCATCGCGGGCCGATGCCTTTGCCGAGGCGGCACACAAGCACTGGCAGGGGCTGATCGAGGTACCGGAAATTCGTGCAGGTATGGATATCGCCTGCCGCCTGCTGGTCGAGAACGAGCAGGACGCTTCCGCGCGTTTGCAGGCTGCCGGTATCGATGCGCTGCCGCTGGCGAGCTACTGCGTCAATCCCAGGGCTCCGGGCGTAGTGATGGGTTTTGCGCCCTACGAGGAGCGGGCAATCGACGAGGCCGCTCAGGCAGTCGCCCACGCCTTGCGCGGCTGAGTGAAAGCTGCCCCGGGCAGGCCCGGGGCAGCGACCATCAGAGGATGCTCAGCGGGTATTCGACGAACGCCCGAATCTCGTTGAGATCCGGCCCTACGTCGGTGCTGGAGCGGTAGATGGAGTTGCGCAGGCGCAAGTGCAGATCCTTGGCCGCACCACTCTGGATGGTGTAGCCGATCTGGTTGAAGATCTCGCGCTCGGTGCCGTTGTTGTCGTTGCCGGTATCGATGTTGTCACCGCGTACATAGGCGAACTTGTAGCGCAGACCCGGCACGCCGTACTCGGCGAAGTCCAGCTCGTAGCTGGCCTGCCAGGAGCGCTCGTCCTTCAGGTTGAAGTCCGAGTAGTAGGAGTTGGCCAGGTAGATGCTGGCACCGCCGTCACCGTAGTCATAGGCGAAACCGGCGTCGCCGCTGTTGCGCTGATGGGCGACGATGAACGCATGGGCGCCGATGCTGTACTTGGCGGCCAGGCTCCAGATGGTGTTGCGATCGCCCTGGCCGTCACCGCCCAGCTCCACTGCGGCCACCGAGTCGGTGTCGTACTTGGTGCGGTAGATGTTGAAGTCGAAGTTCAGCGCCTGATCGGCAGCCAGTGCCAGGTTGTAATTGACGTTGGCGTAATAGCGCTTGTACATGTCTTCGAGGTCGGCGTGATAGACCGCCAGGCTCAGGTCATCGCTGACGGCGTAGCTGCCGCCGAGCACATCGATGCTCTTGAGGCGGTTGGGGTCGCGGGCCGAGTCGCCCATCGGGCTGTCGGCGGTGAAGCGACCTGCATTCAGTTCCAGCCCTTCGATTTCGTTGCTGGTCACCAGCGTGCCGGTGAAGGACTGCGGCAGCAGACGGCTGTCGTCGTGAGCCAGAACCGGCAGAGAAGGGAACTGGTTGCCATATCTGATCACGGTATCGGAAACGCGCAGCTTCACCGCGCCCCCGGCCTGGGACAGGTCGTCCACCGGGCGACCTTCGCTGTCGGTATCGAAGAAGGCGCGATAGTTGCGACCACGACCACTGTCGAGTTTGACCCCGAGCAGGCCAAAGGCATCGACACCGAAGCCGACCGTGCCCTGGGTGAAGCCGGACTCGAAGGTGGCGATAAAGCCCTGGCCCCAGGTCTTGGCGTCGTTGGTGTTGTCCTTGTAGTCGCGGTTGAAATAGGCGTTGCGTAGCAGCAGATCGAGGTTGGCGTCCTCGATGAAACCCTTGGCTTCGGACTGGCTGCTGGCGTGAGCCAACGGCCCTCCCAGCGCGAGGCTGCAAGCCAGCGCGAGACAGTGTTTCTTGTTCATGGATGCTCCGGTATTGGGATTGTTCTGAACGCGCCTCACAGCGAGGTGAGACCCGGCCCAGAGGGCGCGCCTAGAGTTATCACTCCGTCTGCCGATGCACTATTCAAGCTGACTGATAATTACTATCAACGACTTCGATGCGCCGTTGCGCTCGTTCGGCGATAGGCTTGCCTCCGATGAAGAATCAAGGGACGGCGGTTTTGTAAGACTCCCCAAAACCTTCGTTCTTGTTCCACTTCATCTCCTTTGGTTAAGACGACTTGTGGCCGCCTGGTGATCCAGTGCGGCCTTTTTTTGCTGTCGCATCTGGTGACTCAGTGGAAGTCACGGCTGCGTATGTCCAGCCCGGTGAGCATTGCCGTCATGTCCGTCAGACGTCCGGCGATCACGTGACGTACGCCATCCTGGGTTTCCAGATGGCCATCGATGCGCAGCATCTGCGATTGCACCAGTACTCGCCGCTGACGCTCGGCCAGGTCATGCCAGACGACCACATTGACCAGGCCGAACTCATCTTCGAGCGTGACGAAGATGACGCCGCTGGCGGTTTGCGGTCTTTGCCGACCGATCACCAGGCCGGCAACGCTGACCGGACGGCCATGCTCGACTGCCTGCAGTTCACGTGAACTGCGGCAGCGCTGCGCACGCAGGGCCTGGCGCAGCAGAGCCAGAGGATGCGGGCCGAGGGTGGTACCGAGGGTGGCATAGTCGGTCAGCAGATCTTCCCCCTGTGAAGGTGTAGGCAGCTTCAGAGATGCCTCGTCTGGCGCCGATATACCGGCGAACAGCGGCAACTGTTCCTCGACGCCGGCCACCGCCCAACGCGCCTGGTAGCGGTGGCCAGCCAGACCACCGAGCGCGCCGGCATCGGCCAGCCGCTCACGCGCCGAGGCATCCAGACGTGCACGCCTGCTGAGGTCTTCGACATCGCGGAATGCGCCTGACAGGCGTGCCTGTTCGATGCGGCGCGCGTCGTCCTCGCGCATGCCGCGAATCATCCTCAGTCCCAGGCGGATGGCCGGTTCGCCATGTTCGTCCGGCTCCAGGCTGCAGTCCCAGTCGCTGTAGCGCACATCCACGGGACGCACCTCGACGTCATGCCGCCGCGCGTCCTGCAGCACCTGGTCGGGACTGTAGAAACCCATCGGCCAGCTGTTGACCAGAGCGCAGGCATAGGCCGCAGGCTCATGACACTTCAGCCAGCAGCTGGCGTAGGCGAGCAGGGCGAAGCTGGCCGCATGCGACTCGGGGAAGCCGTAACTGCCAAAACCTTCGATCTGGCGGAAGATCCGTTCGGTGAATGCCTGCGAGTAACCCTTTTCCAGCATGCGCGAGGTGAGCCGCTGGCGATGGGGTTCGAGACCTCCATGGCGTTTCCAGGCGGCCATGCTGCGGCGCAGTTCATCCGCTTCGCCTGGAGTGTACTCGGCTGCGACGATGGCCAGTTCCATCACCTGTTCCTGGAACAGCGGCACACCTAGGGTGCGCTCGAAAACCGGCCTGAGTTCATCGGAGGGGTAGTCAATGGCTTCTTCGCCGTTTCGCCGGCGCAGGTAGGGATGCACCATGTCGCCCTGGATCGGCCCCGGACGGACGATGGCCACCTGAATTACCAGATCGTAGAAGGTTTGCGGACGCAGCCGTGGCAGCATCGCCATCTGTGCGCGGGACTCGATCTGGAATGCACCGATGGTATCTGCGCGGCTGATCATGGCGTAGGTTGCCTGGTCCTCCTTGGGCAGAGTGGCCAGCGTCCACTGCTTGCCACGGTAGCGCTCGATCAGGCCGAAACAGCGGCGCAGCGCACTGAGCATGCCCAGAGCCAGCACGTCGACCTTGAGCAGGCCGACCCTGTCCAGATCATCCTTGTCCCATTGGATGACCGTGCGTTCGACCATGGTCGCGTTCTCCACCGGCACCAGCGTGTCGAGTGCGTGCTCGGAAATGACGAAGCCGCCCGGATGCTGCGACAGATGACGGGGAAATCCGACCAGCTCGCCAGTCAGGATCAGTACACGTCTGAGCAGCGGATTCTGCGGGTCGAAGCCCGCTTCCAGCAGGCGCTGCGGCGTTGGCGGGCCGCTGCTCCAGCGGCCACAGCAGTCAGCCAGGGCATTGACCTGATCCGGCGGCAAGCCAAGGGCCTTGGCGACATCGCGTATCGCCCCGGCGCCGTGATAGGTGTTGACCACGGCGGTGAGCGCCGCACGGGTTCGCCCGTAGCGGCGAAACACGTACTGGATGACTTCTTCGCGGCGCTCATGTTCGAAATCGACGTCGATATCCGGTGGCTCATTGCGTTCGCGGGAGAGAAAGCGCTCGAACAACAGCCGGCTCTCGGTGGGGTCCAGCTCGGTGATGCCAAGCACGAAACAGACGCTGGAGTTGGCCGCCGAGCCCCGGCCCTGGCAGAGGATGTGCTGCTCGCGGGCAAAGCGGACAATGTCGTGCACGGTCAGAAAGTAGCTCTCGTATTTCAGCTCGGCGATCAGCTCAAGCTCATGCTCGATCTGCGCGCGGGCGGCGGCCGGCACACCCTTGGGCCAGCGCTCGGCGGCGCCACGCTCCACCAGAACGCGCAGCCAGGAGGTGGGATCATGCTCTGCAGGCACCAGCTCGTGCGGGTAGTGATAATTCAGTTGGCTGAGATCGAAACTGCAGCGCTCGACGATGCGTAGTGTTTGCGCGAGCAGCTCGGGCGGGTACAGCTCGCCCAGTTCCTCAAGCCGGCGCAGATGCCGCTCGCCATTGGCGAATAGATGGGCACCGGCCTCGGCCACGGGTAGATGATGACGGATGGCGGTCATGCAGTCCTGCAGGGCGCGGCGGCCACGGGCATGCATGTGCACGTCGCCACAGGCCACCGCCGGCAAGTCATGGGCCGCGGCCAGTTCGAGCAGGCGCTGCAGACGCGCGCTATCGTCCGCGCCGCGATGCAGTTCGACGCCCAGCCACAGAAGCTCGGGAAAAACCGAACGAAGCCAGGGCAGGGCAGTGGTATCGCCTGCGCTGAGCCAGATGGCCAGCAGGCCATCGAGCGGCGCCACGAAATCCTCTTGCAGCAATCGGTAGCTGCCCTTTGCCGACCTGCGTCGCGCCCGAGTGATCAGACCGCATAGCGCCTGATAGCCCGTCAGGTTCTCGGCCAGCAGCACCAGTTTCGGGCCTTTCTCGATCTGCATTTCGCTGCCCACGATCAGCTTTACCCCGGTTTTTTTCGAGGCCTCCCACGCGCGCACGATACCGGCCAGGGTACATTCATCGGTGATCGCCAGGGCCTGGTAACCCAGCCGAGCCGCACGTTCGAACAGCTCCTGAGCGCTGGATGCGCCGCGCTGGAAGGTGAAGTTCGACAGGCAATGGAGCTCGGCGTAATCGCTCATGCGAACCAGCCGTGCAGCAACAGCGGCCCATCACTGCCGACCGGGCGATAGGCCCAGCCGCGCTGGCCGGCATGGGTCTGCACCACGTAATAGTCGCGGCGTACATCCTCGCCATCCCACCAGCCAGACTCGATGCGCTCGGGGCCGGCGAGAATGCGCAGCGAAGCCTCATGCAGCGGCTGGGGTTCGCTCAACAGCCAGCCTGGCCGAGGGCCTCTGGGCGGCAGCACGGAGCTGGTCGCCTCGTTGGACCAGGCACGCTCGGGGCGGTGATCGGCTCTGGCACCCAGGCCATGCAGGGCCTCATCACCGAGACGCGCCCGCAATCGTTCACGCAATTGCTCCCAGGGCTGGTTCTGCTGTGGGCGCTCTTCGAACAATTGCTGGTGCTGCGGCGCAAAAGCCGGCAGTTCACGCGCCACCAATCGTACGGCCAACACCGGTGCCGGCAGCTGCTGATGCTCCAGGCGGCCGCGTGTCAGCTCAAACAGCATGGCGGGATCACGCTCGGCGCTGAGCAGGCCAACCTGTATCTGCGTATTGGCGCCCGAGCGGTGTTCCAGGTGCAGGGCGAAACGCTGCACGCCGCTGTCACGACCGGCCAGGTAGGCGGCCAGGTCGGCGGTCAGCCGGCGCAACGGGAACAGCAGCGCCTGATGGGATTCCACCTCGAAATTCAGTTCGATGCGGGCAACGAACACATCGGCTGGCGTAAAGAAATCCAGCGCCAGTGGTCGCAGACCCAGCAGCGTATCGAGATGGAGCAACACTTCGGCAGGAAAACGCCTGGCCAGGCTGTCGCGCGGCAAGGCCAACAGCTGCCGCAGTTGCCTGAGCCCCATGCGGTTGAAGGCTGTGGTTGCCGCAGCGGAAAGCCCGAGCCGATCGACGGGCAGGGGATCGAGCATCTGCCTGAGCACCTGCCCATCACTTGCCATCAGGCCATCACCGATATTGACCAGCACCCGCGCAGCCGCCGGGTTCGGTGCGACGGCAATACGATGCTGGAAGGCCAGTGCCGAGAGCTCGGCGCGCAAACGAGCCTCGAAACGCGGCCAGGGGCCGAACAGCCCCATGCTCGATTGCACTTCCAGTAGCAGGCAGCGTGGGTAATGCAGGCTGACCTGGGCACTGAAACCGTAAGCCCAGGCGGCCAGAAACTGCTGCCAGCGCTCGATGGCCGCGAGGTCGTATTCTGCGCTGGCAAAGCCGCGCGTCAGGGCCTGCGCCGCCGTCAGCGACTGACCGGGCTTCAGCCCCAGTGCACGAGCCGCCGAATTGACGGCCTGCACGACGCGCCGTTGTGGCGAGCCAGTGAGCAGCGCCAACGGCTCGTCGGGATTGGCGCGGTTACGCTGCACGCCGTCCATGGCCAGTTGTGGCAGCAGGATGCAAGCCCAGAGCATGGCAGGCTCAATGCCAGGCAAAGACGAGCGGCCGGGCAGGCGGCAAACCACCGCGGCACTTGATCACCCGAACTTGTGCCGGCTGGCTTTCGAGCACCAGGCGCAGCGCCGCCGGTGACGGGTTGGCAGCCTCTGCCTGCGGCCGGTAGGCAAATGCCAGGGTCTGCCCGGTCGCGGCGGCCACCTGCAGGCGCCTCAAGGCTCGGTCATCGGCCTGGCGCAACCAGCTCAGCACCGCGCCACAGCTGCCCGAGCGCAGGCATTGTTCAGCCGCCCACAAAGCGTCGCGGCCATCGGCCTGGATGATGCTCAGTTGCCGCAGATCGACGCCGGCCTGAATCCAGGCCTGAGGGTAGGGCAGGTGAGGCGGGGCGATCAGCACGACCCGCTCGCTGGCGGTCGTCAGCCTGGCAAGGGTCGGCCACAACAGACTCAGCTCGCCGATGCCCGGCACGGCGGTGAGAATTTCGCTGAGCGCAGCCGTGGGCCAGCCGCCACCGGGCAGTGCGGCGTCGAGAAAACGGTGTCCGGTTGAGAAATTGGCACTCGCTGGCGATGAAACGGCCTGACCTCGCCATACGCGGCGGGCGTCGATCAGCCGGTCGAGTGCTACCACGGATGACATGGGTAACGACCAAAATACTGTATATAGATACAGTATTGAGCCGGCCATCGTATCGGTCAAGGGGCTGAGCAGGGCAGTTCGTCGCCGCCCATGCTCCAGCGCGATGCGATAAGCGGTCATCCAATATGACAGAACATCGCAGAAGCGCACCTGTCAGCTGATAGGTCACCTTCAGGAAGAGTTGCCATGAAAGAACACACCGACAACAACCTCCACGACTGGCAGCGCTACGCGTCGCTTGGTAGTGGTCTGGCGTTGATAGGCGCCGGTTTACGACGCGGCGGATTGCTGGGCCTGGCGGGCGCCGCCCTGGGTGGGTGCTTGCTGGCTCGCGGCCTTGGCGAGCATCACGAGTTCAAGCGCGCGCGGCTGGCCGACCCACTCGGGCCAGGTGCCGAGAAGGCCCGGTACGCGCACATGCCGCTGGATTCCGAGGTGCACAGCCCGGACTTCGCCACGCAGGGTACGCTGCCCGATACCACACCCATGGGGCATGAACGGTCAGGACCATGAACGATCCGTTCGATCTGGCGCGTTTCGTCGAGGCGCAGCAGCGCGATTATCAACAGGCCCTCGAAGAGCTGTGTGCCGGGGCCAAGCGCAGCCACTGGATCTGGTACGTGTTTCCGCAGCTGCGTGGCCTGGGTCGTAGTGAAATGGCCGAGCGTTACGGCATAAGCGGGCTGGCCGAGGCGCGGGCCTACCTGGCGTACCCGTTGCTCGGTTCGCGCCTGGAGGATTGCGTGCGAGCGCTGTTGTCCCATCGCGGGCGCCCGGTGCGGCAGATCATGGGCTCGCCGGATGACCTCAAGCTGCGTTCGAGCATGACCTTGTTCCAGGCCGCTGCGCCGACGCAGCCGCTGTTCGCTGAGGTGCTGCAGGCGTTCTACGACGGTGAGCAGGATGCTGCGACCTTGCAGCGCCTGTAAGCCTCATGGCTCGCTGCGGCGGACGGGCCAGATCCCGCCGTCGCCAACCACCACGATGCGCTGATCGGGTTCTGCACGAAAGGTCATTGTGCCGGTGAAGCTGCCGAATGCCGGCAGCAGGCTGACCTCATCGCCCAGCACGAAGCAGGGCAGGCGCAGGCGTTGTCGGCCCCGGCCATGCAGCGTGTAGGCCGGGTGTACGTGGCCGGCCAGCACGTGGTGCGTGGTATGCGCGCGAGGCTCATGCTGCAGGGCGAAGGGGCCGAGCAGCAGCGGTTCTTCCACTACCGCGATGCGCAAGTCTTCAGGAGGGTCGCCCGCACGTTTGTCGTGGTTGCCGCGCACCAGGGTCATGGCCAGTTCGGCGTGGCGCGCGCGCCACTCAGCCAACGCCGACAGGGTAGCCGGCGTGCGGGAGCCGGGGGCATGGAGAAAATCACCGAGAAAGATCAGCTGGTGACAATCGAAACGCTGCAACAGGGCGTCCAGACGCTGCAGGTTGGCGGCAGTGGTGCCTTGTGGAACCGGCTGGCCTAGGGCGCGATAGGCCGCAGCCTTACCGATGTGTATGTCGGCGACCAGCAGCGCCTGCTGCTGCGGCCACCAGATTGCCTTGTCCGCCAGCAGCCAGAGTTCGGCACCGGCCAGTTGCACGCTGTGATAATTGGTAGGGGGTTCGGTCATTGGATCTCTATCAGCGGCGTTTTTTCGGGCGCTGCGCCGGTGGCCGGGGCAGGCCGTCCTTGCCCTGACGCGGAGAGCGGCCTTTGCGCGGCGCCGGGCGCTCGTCGTCGATGGCGAATGCCGGGTCCTGATAACCGCCTGGCCCAGCGGCCTGCTCCAAATCGGCCACCATGCGCCGGATACGGTCGGCGAGCTTCTCCGAACTCAGGCTTTCGCGATAGCGCTCCACCAGCAGCGGGAAGGCGAAAGGCGTAGCGCGCTTGACCGTGCGGATATCCAGGCGGCGCGATTGCAGGCGCTGCAGGGTGTGCTGCAGGCGCTGCACGTCCAGCTCCTGGCGCAACACTTCTTCCTGGGCCTGGCCGAGCAGCAGATTACCGGGGTCGTATTGGCTGAACACGTCGAAGAACAGCGCGCTGGAGGCCTGAAACTGGCGGGCACTCTTTGGCGCACCGGGGTAGCCGCTGAACACCAGGCCGGCGATGCGGGCAATCTCGCGAAAGCGCCGGCGCGCCAGTTCACCGGCGTTGAGGCTGGCAAGTACGTCGGGCAAAAGATCGTCCGTGCTGAACAGCTCGGGCGTGAGCCGCGCGGCGAAATTCACTTCACTGGGGCAGAGCAGCTCCAGGCCGTAATCGTTGACCGCGATGGACAGGCTCAGTGGCTGTTCTCGGGCCAGGCGCCAGGCCAGCAGACTGGCCAGTCCCAGATGCACCGAGCGCCCGGCGAAGGGGTAGAGGAACAGGTGCCAGCCTTCGCGGGACTTGAGCACTTCTGCCAGCAGGGTGGTCGCGCCGGGCAGGGCGGACCAGGCCTGCTGCACGTCGAGCAATGGACGCAGCAGCTGCATCTCGGGGCCGACGTATTCTTCCCTGGCTGCAGCATCGAGCTTGGCCAGCACGGCGTCCGCCAGTTCGCTGGAGAGCGGCATGCGCCCGCCGTTCCAGCGCGGGATCGCAGCCTTGCGGCTGGTGGCGCGGCGCACGTAGACGGTCATGTTTTCCACCCGCACCAGCTCCAGCGTGCGGCCGGCGAAAAGGAAGGTGTCGCCGGGGCGCAGACGGGCGATGAAACCTTCCTCGACGCTGCCCAGCGAGCCTCCACCGCCGCCTTTGCTCCAGTATTTCACCGCCAGGCTGGCGTCGCTGACGATGGTGCCGATGCTCATGCGATGACGCCGCGCCAGACGCACATCCGGCACCTGCCACAGACCGTCGGCATCCGGCTCGGCGCGGCGGTAGTCGGGGTAGGCGGTCAGCGAATGGCCGCCGTGGCGGATGAAGGCCAATGCCCATTGCCATTCATCGTCGCTAAGGCTGCGATAGGCCCAGGCGCTACGGACTTCGGCCAGCATGGCATCGGCCAGAAAACCGCCGCCCAGGGCCATGCTCACCAGATGCTGGACCAGGACGTCGAGCGGCTTGTCCGGCGATTGCCGCGCTTCCACCTTGCGCTCGGCCACGGCGGTTTTAGCGGCGGCAGCTTCCAGCACTTCCAGGCTGTGGGTGGGCACCAGCGTGGCGCGGGACGGACGCCCCGGGGCGTGGCCGGAGCGCCCGGCGCGCTGCATCAGACGAGCCACGCCCTTGGGCGAGCCGATCTGCAGCACCCGCTCCACCGGCAGAAAGTCCACGCCCAAGTCCAGGCTGGAGGTGCAGACCACGGCTTTCAAACGGCCTTCCTTGAGCGCCAGTTCGACCCAGTCGCGCACCTCGCGCGACAGCGAGCCGTGGTGCAGGGCGAGCAGACCGGCCCAGTCCGGGCGGGCTTCAAGCAACGCCTGATACCAGGTTTCAGCCTGCGAGCGGGTGTTAGTGAACACCAGGGCGGTGCTGCTGGCGTCCAGTTCCTCGACCACCTGCGGCAGCATGCGCAGCCCCAGATGTCCGGCCCAGGGGAAGCGCTCCAGTCCGGGTGGCAGCAGGCTGTCGATGCGCAGGTCTTTGGCCAGCTTGCCCTGGACCAGGCGCCCGGCTTGCATCAGCACCTCGCGGGCATGTTCGAGGTTGCCGAGGGTGGCGGACAGCGCCCATACCAGCAGCTCCGGATGCCACAGGCGCAGGCGCGCCAGGGCCAGTTGCAGCTGCACGCCGCGCTTGTTGCCGAGCAGCTCGTGCCATTCATCGATTACCACCATACGCAGGTGAGCGAAGGCCTCGCGCGCATCGGCACGGGTCAGCAGCAGGGACAGGCTTTCCGGCGTGGTGATCAGCGTGGTTGGCAGTTTGCGGCTTTGCCGAGCACGTTCGGCAGAGCCGGTGTCGCCGGTGCGCAGGCCAATGTTCCAGGGAATTTGCAGGTCATCCAGCGGCGCCTGCAGGGCGCGGGCGGTGTCGGCGGCAAGGGCGCGCATCGGGGTGATCCACAGCACCGTCAGTGGCGCCATCAGCGGTTTCTTGCGGGGGCGAGGACTGGCGCTGACAGCAGGAGAGGGCGTGGCGAAGCGGTCCAGGGCCGCGAACCATACGGCGTAGGTTTTGCCGGCGCCGGTAGATGCGTGTAACAGGCCCGACTCGCCAGCCTTGACCGCCTGCCAGACTTCCTTCTGAAAGGCGAAGGGCTTCCAGCCGTGCCGGGCGAACCAGGCACTGGACAGACTGCGACGGCGAACGGGTTGATCCATCAGAGCAGGCCCTGCAGCGTGGCCAGAGTGTCGGCGTCTTCCACCTTTTTGTCGGTACGCCAGCGCAGCATGCGGGGGAAACGCACGGCGACACCGCTCTTGTGCCGCTTGGACAGGGCGATGCCCTCGAAGCCCAGCTCGAACACCAGGGTCGGGGTAACGCTGCGCACCGGGCCGAACTTCTCCACGGTGGTCTTGCGGATGATCGCATCGACCTTGCGCATCTCGTCATCGGTGAGCCCGGAGTACGCCTTGGCGAAGGGCACCAGTACGCGCTCGCCGGCGGCGGAATCGTCCCACACGGCGAAGGTATAGTCGCTGTACAGACTGGCCCGGCGACCGTGGCCGCGCTGGGCATAGATCAGCACCGCATCGACGCTGAACGGGTCGACTTTCCATTTCCACCACAGGCCCAGGTCACGGGTGCGGCCGACGCCGTACAGGGAGTCGCGACGCTTGAGCATCAGGCCTTCCACGCCCAGCTGGCGAGAGGCTTCGCGCTGGTGGGCGAAGTCCTGCCAGTCGCTACCGGTGAGTTGCGGCGAAAGTTGCAAACGGGCGTCGCCGACCTCCGCCACCAGCAGCTCCAGCCGTGCCCGGCGCTCGTCCTGGGGGCGCGAACGCCAGTCTTCACACGGCGCCACTGCCTGTGGCGGGCTCCTTCCAGGCCACCAGCTCACCATCGAGCACGCTGCCGTCCGGCAGCACCTCGGCCAGTTCGTGCAGCTCCGGGAAGCGATCGGTGATGAGTTCTTCGCCGCGGGACCACAGCCACAGGCGCCCGTCGCGCTTGACCAGCTGCGCACGGATGCCGTCCCACTTCCATTCCACCAGCCAGTCGCTGGCCGGCCCCAGCTGAGCGTCAAACTGTTCCAGCGGCTGCTGTAGCGGATGGGCGAGAAAGAAGGGGTAGGGTTGGCCACCGCGCTGGGCGTGCTCGTCCTCCGATTCGGCAGCGATCAGTGCCAGATAGCGCTGCGCGGTGGGCCGGTGCGACAGGTCGGTGTAACCCACCAGCCGTTGCGCCACGCGCTTGGCGTCGATCTGCGCCAGGCCTGCCAGGGCACGAGTCACCAGCAGCTTGGAGACGCCGACGCGAAAGGCGCCGGTCAGCAGCTTGAGGCTGACCATCAGGCTTTGTCGATCCAGCTGCGCCCACAGTGGCGGCAGACGCTCGGCCAGCTCGGCGGGAGGCAGGCCGCGCAGGGGCAGCAGTTGTTCTTCCAGCCACCAGGCCAGGCCTTGGTCGGACAGGTGTTGTGACTCGGGCAAGAGCAGGGCAATGGTTTCCGCCAGATCGCCAACAGCCTGGTAACTCTCCTCGAACAGCCAGTCGGAAAGGCCGGAAAGCTCCGTGGCCAGCTCGCGCAGCACCCGTGTCGGCACGATCTGACGTGGCCGGCCGCCAGCCAGGAAGTACACCGCCCAGGCCGCATCGGCTGGCGGCGCTTCGGCGAAATACTCCTGCATGGCCTGCAGCTTGGCATTGCTCGAGGTGGTGGCGTCCAGTCGTGCGTAGAGTTCGGCGAAGGCTTTCATGAAGTCGGCTCCACGTCGTCTTCATCGCCGTATTCAGTCTGAAACGCACGGGCGTCGAGGCCTCGTTCACGCAGGTAACGCACCAGCACGTTGACCTGGCCGTGGGTGACCATCACCCGTTCGGCGCAGGTCTGTTCGATGGCCCACAGCAGGCCGGGCCAGTCGGCGTGGTCGGAGAGGGCGAAGCCGCGGTCCACGCCGCGCCGCCGGCGTGTGCCGCGCAACAGCATCCAGCCGCTGGCGAAGGCGTCGCTGTAGTCGCCGAAACGGCGCATCCAGGTACTGCCGCCGGCCGAGGGCGGCGCGAGGATCAGTGCCCGGCGCAATAGCGGGTCATTTCTGGCGATGTCACCGGCGTACCGGGTGGGCGGCAGGAATACGCCGGCAGCGCGATAGACCTCGTTAAGCGGTTCTACGGCGCCGTGCACGAAGATCGGTCCGATACTGGCATCGATACCGTGGAGAATGCGCTGGGCCTTGCCGAAGGCATAGGCGAACAGCACGCTGGCCTTGCCAGCTGCGGCATTGGCGCGCCACCAGGCGTCGATGCCGGCGAAGATCTCGGCCTGGGATGGCCAGCGATAGATCGGTAGACCGAAGGTGGATTCGCTGATAAAGGTATGGCAACGCACCGGCTCGAAGGGCGCGCAGGTGCCATCCGGTTCGACCTTGTAGTCCCCAGAGGCGACCCAGATTTCGCCCTGGTATTCCAGGCGCACCTGGGCCGAACCCAGTACGTGTCCGGCGGGATGAAAACTCAGGGTTACGCCGTGGTGCTCGAGACGCTCGCCGTAGGCCAGGGTCTGCAGACGAATATCGTCGCCCAGGCGCGAACGCAGAATGCCTTCGCCTGGAGCTGCCGCGAGATAATGACCGTTACCACGGCGAGCATGATCGCCGTGGGCATGGGTGATGATCGAACGTTCGACGGGGCGCCACGGATCGATATAAAAATCACCGGGCGGACAGTAAAGACCTTCGGGACGGGCAACGACCAGATCCATGAATATCTCTTGGTGGCGTGGTAGTGCTTAGAACTCCAGGAAGAAGATTAGGTTCGGGTTCCCGACTCAGCGCTCACGCATCTGAATATCGGTTCGCCGAGAATCCGAGATCGAAAAGCGTGAAGACTGGCTGGCATCCCCCAACACCTTAGTTCGCATAATGTGGTTTCGGGTTATGTTGAGCCGGTGCCGTGGGACTATCCCCGGCCACGGCATGCCCGCCAGGGCAAGGCGTAACATCACCCGGTATTATGCGAAGCGGTACCGTTTTGCTCGTCCAGGTCATCGAGGATCTGGCGAAAATGGTACCGAAATCTTTTGAGGTCTTGCGTTGATTTGGTACCATTTCCCCGATCGAGGATCTAACCTGGTTAAACGGAAAGGTACCAAAATGCTTATAAAATTCGACGCTGATCAAGACATGGTTGACCGCCTCAAGCTGCATACTGGCGAGCGCGTGGCCAGCAAGGCTTACAAGTTTGCTGCTGAGGACGTTCCCGATATGGCCGCTGAAATCCGCGACCTGCGCCGTATAGTCGAGGATCGTAACCTTGAGATTCGTCGTCTCAAGGTAGTGATTGAACAGGCCCGTTCTGCTGCCGCTTTGCTGCTCGAAAAGACTGGCCAGACCGACGCATTTAGCTGACTGGTCAAGTGCCGCGCCCCCGGCTCGTCGTGACAAGCTTCACCGTCGCGGCGAACGGAGGCACGGGCGAAGCGCACACTTGAACACCCCTCGACCCTCGTACTCTCCGCCTGGGGTGCAGGGAGAGCTTTACCCCCTGCATCCCTGGCCTCGCCGAGAGTCCCCGAAGGGCCCCCGGAGGGTGCTTTAGCGCCTTCTCGGGCTGCGCCGAGGTGGCGGCAAAGTCGGGTATAGGTGATACCCGACTTTTCTCCCATTTTGGGAATTCCTCAGTCCTTCCCTAGTACCTTCTCGCGGTACTCCAGCACGTCCTTGGTTGTCAGGTCTTTCAGGTGCTTCCAAAGCACAGCGTTGACTAAATCGGCCTCTGCCACGTCTTCGCGGGTCTCCACGATCATGTTGATTCGGCGCTCTTTGATCACGTCGACGAATTCGTCTCTGACGCGGTAGGGCTTGGTCACGTTGCTCATTTCCTGTCGTGCCTCTGGTGGTGGTTATCTTGTCACGTGTTGCTCTGTAACGCGTAACAGCGTATAAGTTCCCTGAACCTGTAACGCGTTACGCTGAAACGGATAGCCGGATGATCGATTGGATAGCCGCCATCATTGAGCTTCACCACGCGCCCTTGCGGAGCGGTGAGGTTATTTGCGTCGAGGCTGACGGCTCTGTGGCCTGGTCTACTCCTCGCAAAATGCTGGTTCGCGGTTCCCATGAATCAACGATCCATGTCCGCAGCATAGGCGGCGACGGCAAGGGTAATGCCACCCACCTGTATCTCGATGGCAATCCTTCCAAGTGGCTCCAGGGCCATAACCTCGTCGGCTCTGATGATCTGCTTGCCCTGGTCTTCGATGCTTTTACTCGCCTGGTTGCTGTTCTTGGTTTGACTCCGAATGATTTTGAAGTTCGAAAGGTGAGGGTAGGGGAGTATCGAATAACTCGGGTTGACTATAACCGTATGTTCGAACTTCCAAGCCGCGCAGATGTTCGCGCCTGGCTCCGCGCCGGTGAATTCAAGTGTAAGTCACGCCATGGGCGTCCTGTTGCGAACAGGGGCACACTTACTTTCGGTAAGGGTTCGTCGCACTGGTCTGTCGTTTGTTATTGCAAAGCTGATGAAATTAACGCGGGCGGCTCTCACCGACTTCCAGAGGAACTGCATCAGTTCACTGAAATTTATGACTGGCTCGACAATAAGCTTCGTGTCGAGCTTCGTTTACGCAGCAAGAAGCTTAAAGCGCTTGGCTTTGAAACGGCCAAAACACTTACCCCGGCGGCTTTATGGGCTCTGTACCGCCAGTTTATAGGGGAACTTGATATGTCAGAGCAAATTGAACTCAATTCTGAGCAACTCCTTGAGCTTCCTACTAAGGTGCGAGGTACTTATGCCCTTTGGAAACAAGGTCATGACTTGCGGGAAATGATGCCCAACGGTACATATTACCGTCACCGTGATGTTCTCATGGGTTTCGGTATTGATATCAATATTCGCTGTGATCGTCGCGACGACAGTAACGTTATTCCGATGATCCGCGTTATTGAAGCCGCCCCCGCCAAAATTCCTTCGTTCTTTTTTGAGAAGGGTCTTGTCCATCATTCAACTCGGCGGGTTGGTTAATGAAAAGCATGTTTGATACTTACTTTGGCGGCGCAGTTTCTTCTAGGGCTAAGATGCAAGAAAAGATTCGTCAGATGAAAACAGACGGCAGCGTCATTGAGGAAACGGCTAAGGCTGTCGAATCTCGCACGGCTGCTGAACTTGTTGACGCTCAAGTTTCAATTAACAAAGAGCGCCAATGGAAAATCATTCAAAACACAAAGTCCGCTCCCTACTGTGGTGAGCGTTATTAATCTGCCCGGTTGGGCATTAACTAAGCTGGCATAAGTTCCAGCGCCGCAACTCAAGAGGCTACACAATGGAAATTACTGTTCTCGTAACTGCAAGCTGCACTTACCGCTCCGGCACTTCTGGCAAGGGTAATCCTTACACTATGGCTGAGGCGTTCGCTGTTCTCCCTGGTGTCGATTTTCCGCAAAAGTTCTCCTACTACTGCCAGGATGTTCGTGAGGTTCTTCCGCAAGGTGAATATCTCGCGCCGTTGACTGGTGAAGTAAAAGACGGTCGTCTCGTCTTCAACGTCGATCCCCGCCAGGCTCGCCGCAAGGCCGCTCCTGAAAAGCCTGCTGCAGCTCAACAGCAGCAATCAAAAACGGCCTAAGGGGAGACCGCCGCCATGCTTCGTTACCTCTCGATGTTCGCTATAGGCCTCTGCACTGGCTACGTGTGGGCGTTCGCTGACTTCGCTCTGGCGGCCACCTTTTGAACGCGATTACCTGCGATGGCACTTGGTCAACTTCCGGCGGCACTCCCGTGTGCACCGGAACTTTGCAAAGTGTCTCGCTCAACGAACTTAACCAGCCCTGGTTAAGCGCCGAAGAATATGAGCAACTGCGCGGCGACGCAATTCAGTTGTTCATGATCGTCTTTGGCTTTCTTGTGCTCAAAAAGGCACTTTCTTAGCAATGGAGTAATACAAATGAAAGCATTCAATGTCGTGCGTAAGTACGGTCGTCAAGCTGCTGTTGCTGCGACTTCTCTTCTGGCTGTTCCGGCCTTCGCCGCTGTCGATACCACCGAGCTCGATGGTGCAAAAACTGACGCTATGGCTGTCTGCGCTATCGTTTTCGGCATTCTCGTGGCTATTGCCGCGTACAAGTACGTCCGTCGCGCCCTGTAATCGGGCTGGCGTCAATAAAGCCCGGTACTCGTTATCGGGCTTTTTTTTGAGGGGTAGGGCATGGACGGTAATTTTATAGTCTTCGTTATTGTCCTGATTTGTTTTTGGACAATCTTTTTCGGGCGGGTTTGATATGCGTATATGTATAATCCTTGCTCTGTCTCTTTTGTTTTCAACTGCAAGTTATGCCGAGAGGTATTATTGGCGCGTAGCATTTCCCGAACCCTCCGCCACACAATATCCGTCTGCTGCTGCTGCATGTGCTGCTAACCATCAGTATTACGCGTCCGTTCATGGTGGCTCATATGCAGCGATTGAGCATGAAATAATTAAGAATTCGGAAACTGTTTGGACGTGTGAGACCTACGGGCTTAATAGGAACCCTTATAGCGGTCAGTTGGAGAGATATGGCAAGTGGAGCAACGCTGCTCAGCGATATGGTGATGGGTGCGAGGGGTTGGACTATGACCCGTTAACTGGCGGCTGTAAGGCTCCCTCGCAGTGCGAATCCAAGGCTGGCCAGAGCACCACTTGGTCAATGCTGCGCCCCGACCTTAACGGCCTTGGTCCTATCGAATATGGCTGTGAGGCTGGCTGCCGTATCGCTCTTGGTACGTCTGAATGCGCCCCGGTATCGGAAGGTGCTGAAACCGGCGTTTGCTGGGGCGTTGGCAGTTATACCGGCGCCGAATGTGAGCCCGGCGATAACCCTACCGGTGGCACGCCGCCGACCGATCCAACCGACCCAACTGACCCGACCGACCCGCCGCCAGATTGCGGCGACGATCATGTCTGGTCGGGCACTACCTGCGTGCCGAAGCCGCCGGAAGACTGCGACCCAAGCACCGGCGAAGTCTGCCCACCTGATGATGGAGACGGCGATGGCGACGGCGATGGTGACGGCGATGGCGACGGTGACGGTGATGGCGATGGCGATGGCGACGGCGATGGTGAATGTGATCCTGCTACCGATCCGGCTCAATGCGCTGGTAATGGCGGTGGCGACTGCGACCCTCTAACTGATCCTGATCAATGCAAGGGTAACGACGACGGCAAGCCATCCGTCCAGGGCGAAGGGTGCGACGCCGAACTCAAGTGTTCGGGCGACGTTATTCAATGCGCCATTCTGCGCAAACAAAAAGAGCAAGTTTGTTCCTGGGACTATGACAAGGCCAAGGATCAAATTGAACAGGCCGTTAATTCTCCTGAGTACGAACTTAATACTGAGACCATCAACCTGGGCAACTCATTCTCGGAGGGCGCTAACGGCTCGCGTTGGCTTAGTTCCGGTTGTCCTTCGCCTCGTTCTTTCTCTGTAATTGGTCGTTCTTATTCGCTGTCTTGGGAGCCTGTCTGTGACTTCGCGTCTTCGCTGTCGTACGTGATTGTTGCTATGGCTGGCTTGTTCTTCGCTGTTTATGTTGGTCGCGGTTTAGGAGGTCAGTGATATGCCTTTTGTTGCTATTTTCAGCTTTCTATCAACTATTGCCGGGCCGTTGGTTCGGCGCATTCTGACCGCCCTGGGCATCGGCATGCTGACGTTTGCCGGTTTTCAGGTTTCGGTTAATGCTGCGAAAACATATGTACAAAACAACTTTTCCGGGTTGCCGTCTGACGTTGTTCAGATTCTCGGCCTGCTCAAGTTCGATATTGCCGTGAATATCGTGTTTGCCGCTGTTATTACTCGCGCTGTAATCGCTGGTATGGACAAAGTAACGGGCGGCATTAGCAAGCTCGGTCCGGTCAAGTGAGGTGATGTATGTTTGTTCTTCGCACAGGCCTCCAGGGCAACGGCAAGACACTGAACACCATCAAGGAAGTCGACTTGAAAGCCGCCAAGGAAGGGCGTCAGGTCTACTATCACAACATTCGCGGTTTCAACCCTGGTGCGGAAGTGCTCCAGGCCGCCTGGGAAGAGTTCGACGATCCGTTGAAGTGGCACCTGCTGCCGCAGAACGCCATGATCGTCATCGACGAAGCTCAGACCTTTTTTCGTGTCCGCAAGGCTGGTTCTGCCGTTCCTGACTACGCCAGTGCTCTGGAAACGATGCGTCATCGTGGGCATGAGCTGCACTGCATCACGCAGAATCCCGGCCTGCTCGACAGTCACTTCCGCAAGCTCTGCAACTCGCATATCCACTACGTCCGCGGCCACAAGGGGAAGGTCGTCAAGCGCTGGGAGTTTGAGCGGGTCAATCCAGAGGTTGAGAAGCGGAACAACTTCACCGATGGCCAAGCCACCCGCATTCTGCTCGATAAGAAGTATTTCGGCGTGTACCAGTCCGTTGCCGAAGGTTCAGAGCATCACATGAAGTTCAAGCCGCCTCGGGCGCTGTTCGTCCTGGGCGCTGCGCTGCTGGTTGTCGCTGTCCTGGGCTACCGTGTTTATCAGAGCCGCATTGCCACTCCTGACGACGCAGGGGCGCCTGTAGCAGAGCAGGGCGCAGGTTCGTTCATTCCGTCTCTACCTGCACCTGTTGCCGATGGTTCATTGCAGCCTCTGACCGTTGAGGAATACGTCGATCTGCGCGTGCCCAGGCTGCCGGATGTTCCCAGCTCTGCGCCGATCTATGACGAACTCACGCGGCCTGTCACGTATCCGAAGCTCTCGTGCGTCAACTCCAGCAACTCCGAGATGGTCGCGAGGAACCATAAGCGCATGGTCATGGGCTACCGTGACGGCAAGGTCTACGGGTGTCGCTGCAACACGCAGCAAGGCACGCGTTACGACGTGTCGTTTGAGGCGTGCATGGCGTACGTGGAGAACGGTGCATTCGATCATGCGAAACCCGACCGGGATCAGTTGCAGGCCGTCGCAGGGACCGGGACGGGCGACGCAGGAGCCGGCACGGGCACAGCGATGGCCGGCTATCATTCCCGACCAGTTGAGCCTGTGAGAGTGACCGTGATTCCCGATAGCAGCCGTCAACCCCGAAAGACTCTGTGAGGCCATTTCCATGTTTGAACTCGATCACTTGGTTGTCGCTGGAATCATCATCCTCGCCACAGGCGTCTTCGTCCTAGGCTTCGCATAATGTGGTTTCGGGTTATGTTGAGCCGGTGCCGTGGGACTATCCCCGGCCACGGCATGCCCGCCAGGGCAAGGCGTAACATCACCCGGTATTATGCGAAGCGGTACCGTTTTGCTCGTCCAGGTCATCGAGGATCTGGCGAAAATGGTACCGAAATCTTTTGAGGTCTTGCGTTGATTTGGTACCATTTCCCCGATCGAGGATCTAACCTGGTTAAACGGAAAGGTACCAAAATGCTTATAAAATTCGACGCTGATCAAGACATGGTTGACCGCCTCAAGCTGCATACTGGCGAGCGCGTGGCCAGCAAGGCTTACAAGTTTGCTGCTGAGGACGTTCCCGATATGGCCGCTGAAATCCGCGACCTGCGCCGTATAGTCGAGGATCGTAACCTTGAGATTCGTCGTCTCAAGGTAGTGATTGAACAGGCCCGTTCTGCTGCCGCTTTGCTGCTCGAAAAGACTGGCCAGACCGACGCATTTAGCTGACTGGTCAAGTGCCGCGCCCCCGGCTCGTCGTGACAAGCTTCACCGTCGCGGCGAACGGAGGCACGGGCGAAG